>NZ_JBHUIT010000018.1:0-9291 GCF_042683045.1 Luteolibacter algae
CCGCCCCTCTCCTTAGACAAACACCAGCCACGTTAGCTCTAGTTTAGAACTGTCCAGAAAATGGGGTCAGGCCACTATGGCTATGATCCGAATACATCTGTCGGCTTCGTCATCGAGGAACGGGATGACGTCACCGGGAATCTTGTTGCCAGCGTGCGGTGGGACGGTGGGCATATCCCCAAGCTCGTTTATCCAAACGGCAAGATCAACCGTTTCGAGTACCAAAACGGTTTGATGAAGCGATCAATCAACTCCTTTGGAAATCCGACTGACTACACTTATGATGCCAACGGATTTCTTGCCTCGACTAACGACCCCTTGGGACGGATCACCACCTTCACTAATGACTCTAATGGTTTGCTGCTAAGCACCACTACACCGGAAGGCTCTGTGACCACTCTCACCCGAGATTTGGACGGGCATGTGATTTCGGAGAACAAGAATGGTAACGTCACCAGCTATACTTTGGAGCCGGTTACGAAGCGTAAATTGCGCACTGATTATCCTGATGGCACTTATGAAGCGTGGACATACAATAGCCTAGGGCAGAAACTCACTCATCGTTTCGCCAATGGAAGCATTGAATCATGGTCCTATGACTCTAATGATCTTCTCGCACAGTATACGGATGCCGCTGGCATGGTCACGACCTACGGCTATGACGCATTGGAGCGTCTCGCTAGCGAAACGCGGAATCTCGATTCTAGCACTGCTTATACTACCAGCTACGAATATGACGACCGCGGTCTCATCCTGAAAACAACCCACCCTGACGGAACATTTGTGCAGCACACCTATGATGACTATGGCAATCGTATAGCGACACTTGATGAGCGTGCGCAGCTAACTCTTTGGACTTACGATTCGCTTAGCCGAAAAATTTCAGAAACGGATCCACGTGGAAACGTTACCACATTCGACTATAGTAGCACCCTTGGCGGCGGCTGTAGTTGCAATTTGACCGGCCAGCCCGTCACGATCACCTACCCTGATGGCACGGTCACACTGAATCAGTTCGATGTAGAGTGGCGGTTGCTTTCTACTACCGTTGCTCATGGCACCCCAGAGGCAAGCACTACCTCTTATTCTTACGATTTCGCAGGACAACGGACGAGCATGACCGATCCTAATGGTGTAATTACCACTTACACCTATGATTTAGATGGACGTCTCAGCAGTGTAATTCGTGCTGTGGGAACACCCATCGCCGTAACCACAATTTATGCCTATGACTTGGACGGCAATCGCATCTCCACTACAGAGGGATCAGGCAGCGCCATCGCTACAACGACTACAAATACCTACGATGAGATGAATCGCACCGTTAGCACCACTTCCGCTGCAGGGACAGGAATTGCATCTACCAAAAGCATGGCCTATAATAATCTTGGGCAGATGACAAGCTCCACTGATGCCTTAGGACGGGTAACCCAATACACTTACGATGCCGCAGGCAGGCCTCTTGATATCATACTTCCGGATGGAACTACCGGGCGAACCGCCTATGATTTGTTCGGTCGTAAGGTCGCTCAGATAGAAGCTCTCGGCCTTCCCATAGAGGCTGTAACCACCTATTCATACGACAGCCGGGATCGTGTTGTTTCCACGACTGATCCCACCGGCGTTACCAATTCCTCAACTTATGATGGAGGTGGCCTTGTCACCTCTGTCACTTCAGGTTTAGGTCGCACCATTACTTTCAATTACGACGAAAATGGAAACCGCACGACTACCGTCACCGCCGCTGGCACTGCGGAAGAGACTACTAGCATGGTCACCTATGATGTCCGAAATCGTCCCGTTGTAAACACCGATGGCGCAGGAAGTGTCACGACCACCACCTATGATCGTTTCAGCCGTACTACCAGCATCAGCGATGCGCTCGGAAATACAACGACATTCACTTATGACAAGAATGGGAACAGGCTCACTGTCACAGCCCCTGATGGGGTGACTACTTCGACTGCAATGTATGACGCCTTGAACAGACTGAAAACTGAAAAGGATGGAGCCAACAGAACCATAACTTACAACTATGATCTGCTTGGCCGCCCTATTTCATATACAGATGCGAAGGGTGCTACCTTTGTCTCCGCTTTCGACGCCCTGGGCAGGAAAATATCACGCACTGAGCCGGACGCCACCTCGCAAAGCTACACTTATGATGCGGCCAGCCGGCTTGTTACCCTTACCAAGGCAGATGGGGCAGTAATCACCAATCATTACGAGGTAACCACGCGTGATTTCCTCACGAAAATAAGCTACAGCAATGGTGAAACACCGCGCACTTATGTCTACGATGCTCTCGGCCGTATGAAGAGCGCCGCCAATGCCCATGCTACGGTTACACGAAACTACGATCTCTCCGGTCGCCAGACCTCGGAGAGTCAGTCTCTTTCCGGACTTGCAGGAGCGCAGGTGTTCTCGTATAGCTACGATATGGACGGCAACCTTTCCAGCCACACCCGCCCCGATGGGAGTCAGGTGGTTTATGCATGGAACGCGCGCAACCTGCTGGCCAGCATTACCTCGGATGCGCCGCCTCCACTTGCTACTTACAGCTACAATGGTCGCAACCAGATCACTGCTACCGTGGTGGAAAACGGGGTCTTCACTGCCACCCGCAGCTACGATGGAGCGGGACGCCTCACCGCCATTACGAACGGTGCCCTTGATTCCACCGCCTACACCCTCAGCGCCGATGGCCGCCGCACAGCCGCGAACCGAAATGGCAGCAGCGAAAGCTACGGATACGATGCCGCACGCCAAGTCACCACGGCAAGCCTTCCGCTAAGCGGCGCTACCCATAACAATAGCTACAGCTACGATGCCGCCGGAAACCGGAGCTCCGTACTGACCAACGGAATCACGACCAACTATACGGCAAACCTTGTCAACGAATACACCGCAGTCAGCGCATTCGCGCCTCCGGTTTACGATGCAAATGGCAATGCGACATCTTATCCGGTTCTTGCTCCCGGTTCCGGCGGAGTCGTTGGTGCGGCTCTCACATGGGATATCAACAACCAGCTATCCGCTGCCAGTAGCGGTGGGGACCTCGCAAGTTACCAATACGACGCCTTGGGCCGCCGGACCAAGCGCACCGAAACACTAGGTGGAGTGACCAGCCAGACATGGTTCCTTACCAACGGCTGGAACGTGGAGCTGGAACATGATGGCAGCGATTATACCCGTCGCCACACATGGGGACTGGATCTTTCCGGCAGCGTGCAGGGAGCAGGCGGAGTGGGTGGTCTGATCATGGTCGAGCAATTACCGCCTGGCGGAGCTGCACCGGTTCCTAGTTTTCCGACCTACGATGGCAATGGAAACATCACCGCATGGGTCAATGCCAGCGGTAGCGTGATCGCCCGTCAAAGATATGATGCCTACGGAAATATTATCGAACAAATAGGCACGCCACCAAGCAACTATGGGTTCTCGACCAAACCGCAAGAGGCAGTCACGGGTCTCCTATACTATGGCTATCGCTATTATGATCCAGTGACGGGCAGGTGGCCATCCAGGGATCCGATCGGGGAAGAGGGTGGGATAAACCTGTATGCGTTCGTGGGGAATAATGGGGTCAATCAGTGGGATTACCTAGGTTGGCAAAGTTGTCCAGACGGCGAATGCTGCAAGGACGGAAAATGCGAAACTGACCCGTGTAAGAAGGGTTCTTTTACGGTGAGGCTCGGAAGTATTGATCTGAGATTACAGCTTCTCGAGGCTCTTTCAGATCAGACATACGGACAACCAGGCGGAACGCTACTAAATGGTCGCCCAGATGATTCCTGCTATAACCAAAATGCTCCGTTCATGATAAATCTAAATGTACCAGATTGCTGGGAATGTGAACTCGAAGCTGGTGAAAAACGATTTGGTGCAGATCATGTTTGGGTGAGGTGCAAGGCCAAAAATTGCCAAGACGAGGAGGTCGATGATTTGGTATTAGATTATTGGAGCGGAGCAAATAATAAACTGTATAAAAACTATCCATATCCTGGCACATTGCCTTATACGCCGCCTCCGAATACCGGATTTCGTCCAACATGTCCAAAGTAGGCGCTATGGGAGCACGGAAAATCAGTCAGATATCCTGTCTGCTCCTATTGGTTACGAGCTTTATTTTCGCCGTCAGTTGTAAGTCGAGAAAAGGCGAACATGTTCAAATATTCGCTGAAGCTAAACAGTTGCAGAACTCATTAAGAGGGACTGGGATTGTCACTAGAGAGGAGCTGCTGACACAAATTGATCGGGTCGAAGTTGATGGAATTCGACGCTGGAAGATCTCAATGAGGAAAAATATTTTAATAGAAAGCATTAAAGCTTATCGGGATTATAGAAATCCAAGCGAAATGGAAAAATTTATTTATTCAATAAATCGCGATTTTGATATTGTTCTAATTAATAAATAAATGGAGTCTTTTCGGGTTGATATTTTCCGGTAGTTCGCCTAATAGTGGCAGCCAACCGCAGAGGCCGTGCCAACCGGTGAGAAATCATGTATCGGCTCGGAGCTTCTATTTCGGGTCAGGTGTCGCATTTTAACATTTTTCGGGCAAAGACCTGTCGGGTAATCGGGCAAAACCAACCTCCAGAGCAAACCCCGCTCCCGTCACGCCATCTGCTTTTGGGGGAGGGCTTGCGCTTCGCGGTATGTTCAAAATCCCCCAAGGCAGATGTCGCGCCGTCCGCTCGCGCGCAGTTGTTTCGCGGGGCGGTCACGGCGTTCCGGCCTTCCCTCAGCGGCTCGTATCCTCGCCACATCTTCCAGGTCTCCAGCCGCGCCCTTCGCCGTGCAGACCCGCCCGCCGTGCGCTCCCCTGTCCCGGAACACCGGGCCAGCCGCGCCCGGCCACCCGCCCCAGTTTTGCCGCCGTTCGGCAAGCTCTCTTTGCGTCAAAACTGGAGCGGGTTCGGGCTGGCATCCGCTCCGGTGTGGGGGTGACGGTGGGCCCAATCGTCCACCTGCGGTGATTTGTTTTGGGTGCTCACCCCCACACCTGCGCTAGGGTTTGTTTTTAGGTTTGGTTGGGGGGTCGGAAGCATCAGAGCAAAAGAGCCGCGATCCAACAGATTTGCCTCCCGTTGGTCAGGAAGTGTTCAGGCGGCCTACGGTGCGGCAGAGTGTTCCGGGTGAATATCCGCCTCCCCAGACTCCGCTCCGCTACGCCCTCCACACACTGCCACCCCTCCGGCCTCCGCAAGCGGCAGCGAACTTTCCTGAATGGTGCTTCGTCGGAGTTTTCCATTTCATCGGAGCGCATTCCTCGCACAGCTCCGCGCCCCGCCTCCATGCCGTGTTGCGTTCGTTCCTCACTCCACACCGCATTCCAGCCCCCCGTGCCGCCTCCGGTCGCTACGGCATCAAGCGTTGTCCTCGTCATTCCCGGCGCTTCCGCGTTCGTTCCTCACTTGTGCAGCTTGGTCATTCCTGCGGGAACGCTTGACGCCGCGCCCTACGGCGGCAAGAGCAGCTATCGTTTGTTTTCCAAAAACAAACTTCGCCCAACTTCCGGAAGAGCAACTTTTCAGCGGCTAAAGAAGGGAAGGTTTTGGCCAACCCTACGAAGCCCGAATCGACTTTGGAGAAGGTCGGGGATTTCCACCAAGTCGCCTTTCGGAGCCGTGAATACCGCATTGGCGGACTCGATAAAAACAACAGCCTCGAAGTCCTCAAAATCACCCTCCGCATCTCCTGCGAAGGCCTGATGCACGTGGACAGCCTCGACCTCTACCGGGACGGCGACCGCCGCAAGTTCATCGACCGCGCCGCCGAGGAAACCACCCTCGAAAAGGACTTGCTCAAACGCGACCTGGGAAAACTCCTCCTCATCCTCGAACAAGCCCAGGAACAACGCCTCAACAGCAAAACACCATCCGACGACGTCCGCCCCATGACCATTGAGGAACGCACCGCCGCCCTCGAACTACTACGTTCACCCGACTTGCTCGAACGCATCACCACGAACTACGCCGCCGCCGGAGTCGTCGGCGAGAAAACCAATCTCCTTGCCGCCTACCTCGCCGCCACCAGCCGCAAGTTGAAACGCCCCCTGGCCATCATCATCCAAAGCACATCCGCCGCCGGGAAATCCACCCTCATGGATACCGTGCTGAGCTTTTTCCCCGACGAGGAACAAGTGAAATACTCAGCCATGACAGGCCAGAGCCTCTACTACCTCGGCGAGTCCAACCTCAAACACAAGATCCTCGCCATCGTCGAAGAGGAAGGCGCAGAGAAAGCCAGCTACGCCCTAAAACTCCTGCAATCCGAAGGCGAGCTGACAATCGCCTCCACCGGAAAAGACCCGCACAGCGGTAGGATGGAAACGCAGGAATACCACGTGGAAGGGCCGGTAATGATCATCCTCACAACCACCGCCATCGACATCGACGAGGAGCTGATGAACCGCTGCCTGGTCCTCACCGTCGATGAATCCACCGCCCAGACCGAGCGCATCCACGCCCTCCAGCGCGAAGCCCGCACCATCGAAGGCATCCTGCAAAACGAGCACAGAAAAGATATTGTGAACCTCATGCAGAACGCCCAACGCCTCATCGCCCCCATGCGAATCGCCAACCCCTTCGCCCGTCATTTGACCTTCACCACAGGCCGCACAAGAACCCGCCGCGACCACGAGAAATACCTCACCCTCATCGACACCATCGCCCTTTTACACCAGCACCAGCGCGAGCCGATCAAACACCAGATCGCAGGCCGTGAAATCGAAATGCTGCCCGTCACCATCGAGGACATCGAAGCCGCCAACCGCATCGCCCCCGAAGTCCTGGGCCGAAGCCTCGACGAACTCCCGCCCCAAACCAGCCGCTTGTTAGAAAGCATCAAAACCCTCATCCGCGCCAAGATGAAAGCCGAGAAGATCGAGCAGAGAATTTCCCTTTTTAGCCGCCGTGAGTTGCGCGAGAAAACCGGCTGGAGCGAGACCCAAACCCGGCTCCATCTCGAACGCCTCGAAGCCATGGAATACGTACACCGGCGCAATGGAAAACAGGGAAGCCTTTGCCGCTACGAACTGCTCACCGCCGCCGGAGAACCCGAGGGAAGCTGGCAGGTCGGCCTGATCGACATTGCCAAGCTGAGGAAGAAAAAGGGCGCGTGAACCTGCACCTACGTTGCCAGCTTCGCGGGGGAAAAGGGAAGCTTCGCGCCCCCTTCGCCGAACCCACCCCGCGAAGTTCAAACCCTTGTGAAATATGGCTCTAAAGGAAACTTCGCCGCTTCGCCGGAACCGCACATCTGGAGCCGAAAACCCAATCCATCGTAACCGCAGAAAACCATGCCCCGCAAAAAAGGAAAAAAAGGATACAAAGCCACCCACCGCTTGCGCCAGCGCGACAAGGACAAACGCGGCGGCAACGCCGCCCAGAACCTCCCCAGCGGCGAAGCCGGAAGCCTCGCCCAGCTCGCCGAGAGCTACTTGGAAAACCTCGCCGTGCGCAACTACACCGCCGACACCATCGAAGGCCGCCGCGACGCTTTGAAAGTCTTCCTTCTCTGGGTGGTCGAGCGCGAACTACTGGAACTATCGGAGATCACCAAGCCCATCCTCGAAAGCTACCAGCGCCACCTCTGGCGGTGGCGCAAGACCAACGGCAAGCCGCTGGGCATCAGCACCCAAAGAAGCCGCCTGGGAACCGTGAAAGACTTCTTCGCACACCTGGTCAAACAGAACCACCTCCCGGCCAACCCAGCCAGCGAGCTTGAAATGCCGCGCCCCGAAAAATGCCTCCCACAGGAATCCCTGAGCCTCCAAGAGGTGAAACAGCTTCTCAACGTCCCCGACACCACCGACCCGCTAGGCCTCCGGGACCGCTCCATTTTAGAAACCTTCTACAGCACCGGCATGAGAAGGGGCGAACTCGCCAAGCTCGAACTCCACGACCTCAACCGCGACCGCCAGACCATCCGGCTCCGCCAAGGCAAAGGCCACAAGGATCGCGTCGTGCCAGTAGGCACCCGCGCCCTCAAATGGCTGGAAAGATACCTCGACGAAACGCGCCCGAAACTCCTCATCGATCCCAACGAAAAAGCCCTGTTCGTCACCAGCTACGGCGAGGCGTTCAACCCCGACGTCCTCAGCCGCATGGTCAGCAAGTTCATCAAGCGGGCGGAGATCACCAAGCCGGGAAGCTGCCACATCCTGCGGCACTCATGCGCCACGCACATGCTCGAAGGCGGGGCCGACATCCGCTTCATCCAGCAGCTCCTGGGCCACGAAAAGCTAGAAACCACGGCGATTTACACGCACGTAAGCATCGAGCAGCTCAAAGCCGTCCACAGCAAAACCCACCCCGCCGAGAAGCCGCCGGAACCGCGTCCGGACGATCAGGAAAACGATACGGGAAACGCCTGAAAAACCTTCTTTCTTTAGCCGCCGAAAGCCGCTAGAAGCTTCTCTGAAAGTGGCTTACTACCTGTCAGAACCCGCGCCCGGCGCGAGCGACCCCACCGCGAAAAACCGCGTCTGGGATTTTTTTGGCGAACCCTCAAATCAGCGTCCGAAAAATCGCCGCCAATCCTTGCAACCGCGTCGGAAAAACCGCCCATGCAGCTACAAAACCGCGTCGGGTATCCCTTATTGGCCATCGAGGGATCCGATTGAGGAAGCGGGTGGAATAAACCTGTACGCCTTCGTGGGGAATGATGGGGTGAATCAGTGGGATTATCTTGGAATGTGCAAAGACGACTCCAATGGTTGGAGAATCACCGATTTAGGCCTTGAAGTAATGTCTCTAGATGAGATGAACCCTCAGCAGCCCGATATAAACAAAGCATCCCGATGGCATTTTAAGCAGGTTAAGAAAGGGGCACGAGACTTTGACGATACAACACTGAAATGGGCGTACGGCGTCGAGGTCTCTCTTACTTATGAATGTTGTATATGCACGAACGGCGAACACTCTTGGGGAGGTGGTGATACACTCACTGACAGCGATGACACTCCTCGAGAACGTTCGGATGCACAAAGTAGAGGTGTGGAATTAAGGAAGTCTCTGGTGGATGAAATATCTTGCGACTAGTCATTATGATAATAATGAATTCATATATAGCAATCTTTTTGGCTATTATTATATGCAATGGATGTAAAAACAAAGGAGATACCCTAACTGAA
Source organism: Luteolibacter algae (assembly GCF_042683045.1). Lineage (NCBI taxonomy): Bacteria > Pseudomonadati > Verrucomicrobiota > Verrucomicrobiia > Verrucomicrobiales > Verrucomicrobiaceae > Luteolibacter > Luteolibacter algae. Next base: position 9,141 of record NZ_JBHUIT010000018.1, read on the forward strand.
TTGCAGCAGATACGATCGTATCAAAATGATTTACGATTTGACGTGTTGACGGATTTACGGTTTCGCTTAAGAAGCGAAAAATGTAGTACTGATGACTTGCGTAAGTACTTCGATATGGCCTGACCCCGTTTTCTGGACAGTTCTAAACTAG
>NZ_JBHUIT010000019.1:0-2379 GCF_042683045.1 Luteolibacter algae
CCGGCCACCACCACCATGCCAAAAGCGGCCTCGTCCTGACCTGGTATCGCGCCTACGACCCGGTGACCGCGACATGGCTATCCCCCGACCCGCTCGGGGAAGCGGGGGGATTGAATTTGTATGGGTACGTTGGGAATGATCCGGTGAATTATTGGGATCCCTTTGGTTTAGAGTCTTGCGATTATGACGATGGCAAAGGAGGAAAGGATTGGGGGAAATTCACGAAGGATCTCTTCTCCGAGATTGGAAAGCAATTTGGAAACGATATTCAAGATCCTGCGAAGAACAGGCAAGCGATAGCTGGTGCAATGGCAAGCGGCCTGAGTGGGCCGATAGCAGGCAGACTGCTTGGTGGGGGAGCAACCACAGGTGCTGCAACTGGAATTACACGGACTGGATTTACTGGCTACACACGACACGGACTGAACCAAGCTATAAGTAGAAATGGAGGCAAAGGCGTGTGTCCTAAAGGAATTGCAAATGCTATCACAAATCCTAAAAAAATAATAAATCAGGCGGATGGAAAAGTGAAACTAGTGGGAGATCGAGCGACAGTTATTCTGAACAAATGGGGAAAAATCATCACGGTTTGGGGCAAACCAAGAGGAGGATAAGGCATGATTAAAAGCGAAAAGTTTTTCGAGCTAGAGAAATTAGGAGTGTGTTTGAAGACTGTCAGTTATGTTCCTTCGGGAGTTGAACTCGCGGCTAATGGTTGGGACGAGGTGCTCGACGAACTCTCAGAAAATTTGTGCAAACATGGTCTAACTCCTGATGATGAACCAAATCGGTTGGGTATTCTTTTGGAAGATTTAATTGATCTTGTGAACAGCGAGCTTGAATCAATTGGGTCAAATTGAAAAATGAACTCGTATTGTTTTGGGGTCGGGTGCTTCATCGCGCATTATCCGTCATTCGGCCTATCGGTAATCGGGCAAAACCAACCTCCAGAGCAAACCCCGCTCCCGTCACGCGCAGGTTGTCCGGGGGCGGTCGCTAGTCTTCCGGCCTTCCCTCAGCGGCTTACCTGGTCGCTGGCTCGCGCCCAGCCTCGCCACATCGTCCAGGCCTCCAGCCGCTTCCTTCGCCGTGCGGACCCGCCCGCCGTGCGCTCCCCTGTCCCGGGGAATACCGGGCCAGCCGCGCCCGGCCAGCCAGCCGCTCCAGTCCTTGCGTTCGGTTCCTCTCTCCAGTCCCTCCGCGCCAGGCCTCGGGCTGGCATCCGCTCCGGTGTGGGGGTAGCGTGGGCCCAACCGTGCACCTTCGGTGATTTATTTTGGGGAGCTCACCCCCACACCTGCGCTAGGGTTTGTTTTTATTGTTTGGGGCAGTCCGAAACCGTCAGAACAAAAGCGGCCGTCAGAAGTTGAGTCAGCCTGGCTGTCTCCCGACCCGCTCGGGGAAGCGGGGGGATTGAATCTCTATGGGTATGTGGGTGGAAATCCGATCAATACGTGGGATCCATTGGGGCTATGCTGGGAAGATGATCTTCGTAACGGGTTGACTCTGGCAGGGTCCGCTTTGGGAACGGGGCTGGGCTTCCTAGGGGGAGGTGGCGGTGGTGCGTTAGCTAGTGTGCCTGACGTCTCCCCCGAAAACCGGACGGATTGAAACTTGAGGGATTTCCGGTAGAAACATCGGAAAGGAACCAAGGAAATGAAGAGAAGTCAGTATACGCCGGAGCAAGTGACCTACGCGTTGAAGCAGAACGAGGCGGGTGAAACGGTAGTGTCCAGAATTTTTCGCACTTTGGTTCGGCTGTGATCGGGAATGTTGTCTTTGGTTCGTGTTTTACTGTTCGGGAGGCCGGGCGGAGACGGACACGCCGCAGCCCGGCCGGTGATGGTTCTATGACGCCGCCGAATGCCTGGCCTCGACGTCGTGGCTCCTGAGCCGCTCCATGTCCATGTAGCGGCGCGTGCCCCAGTGCTTCGAGGCCATGTGCCGCAGCCTCGCGGCGGCCAGCATCAGCGCGCTGTTGCCGTCCGGGAATGCGCCTACGACCCGCGTCCTCCTCCTGATCTCGCACATCATGCGCTCCATCGGATTGTTGGTCCGCAGATTGCGCCAGTGCTCGCGCGGGAAGTCCATGTAGGTGAGCGTCTATCGTCCGCTCCACCTGGTCGGCGGCCTTGGGCAGCTTCATGACCCGCAGCTTGGCGACGACATCCGCCGCCTTCGCCTCCGCCGCCGCGCGGTCTTCCTGGGCGTGGATCGCCTTGAGCATCGCGGCGACCGTCTTGACCTTGGTGCCGGGAACCTCGTTCCACGTGTCGCGGTAGAAATGCACCGCGCACCACTGCCAGCCCGCCTCCGGGAAATCTTGCGCCGCCCCGGTTGGCTTGTCCCCATCGCCTCCGGATATCGCGCCATCTCCTC
>NZ_JBHUIT010000020.1:0-17449 GCF_042683045.1 Luteolibacter algae
GTTTCAGTGGTTTTACCACAAGAACTCTAAAAAGGAGCTGTCCGATTTTCTGGGGTCAGGCCACGGGGACGGCTTAAAAGTGGTGAGAAGCTTTGGTGGATCAACGATCCGAATGAAGCTCAACACTCTCTTCCGCTCCAAGTGCGTCTTTATACATCTCTAAGTTCGGAGTTAAAAAGACAAATTCGCGCGGAGGCTGCGATCTTGTGTCCTCAAATCGTAAAGCCTTCTAAATCAAAAGGAAAATACGACGAGGCAGTGCTATATATTCTTACTGCTCACGGAGTAATTTGTTCCCAAGCACGTGATTTGTTTTCTGCGGGAAGCGTTGCTCTAAAAAGAGATAGTTCCCGAGGAGGTAATTATGTCGAACGTTCTCTTAAAGATATTGAAATTGAGATGAGGATTGCACTGGATGATTTGGAGCCACATCTATTTTTAGAGTATTGGAATCTGGAATCGCTACCTCCTGACAAACTGCAGCATTGGCTCTCCATGGCTGATAGCTTTGCCAAAGACTGGTCGCCTTCAGCTACGCTTTTTCGGTGATTTCCCGTGTTAAAAAATCATAAACAGATCCTGCGATGTGCCAAGCTAAGATGGGAGGGACAGCATTTCCAATTTGCCTTTCAGTTTCTCTCAATTTTGCGTCAAATATAAAACTATCTGGAAAAGATTGAAAACGCGCGGCTTCTCTCATTGAGATGCGGCGATTAAGCCTGTAATGAAACTGTATATTTCCGTGGCATTCAGCTCTCATGGTTTGTGCTGGCCGATTTGGTTTTAGAATTCTACTTCCCTGCTCGGGACTTTTGTTAGCACGGCTCCATACATGATTACTCACTCCGTGTTCTGGAACTTCTTCCAAGTCGCGGACAGCATCTTCTGCGGTAAGCCAATTTGTGGCATTACAAATTTCCTTGGGGGGATCGAAATCAAATTGATGATTTTTGGTGCCAATGATAAAGATACGTTCTCTCGCTTGCGGGACGCCATAAAGTGCTGCGTTATAGAGTTTGAAGCTCACTTTATATCCAAGTGATTTGAAGTCGGTAATAACTTGGTCAAGAGATTCTTTATTCGATTTATGCAGAAGTCCTTTGACATTTTCAGCGACAAAAATTCTAGGTTGGCACTTGTCGATAGCAAAAAGCATTGCCCGGTAAAGTCCGCTTCTTGCTCCATTAACGCCTGCCTGTTTCCCATTAATTGAAATATCTTGGCACGGAAATCCTCCAATCACTACGTCGGTAGATGGGGGGAGAGTATCTACGAGATCCCAGACATTTCCGCACTTGATTTCGTGTTTCAAATTCAACTTATAGCTACGACAGGCAGCTTGATTGAGATCATTGGCCCAAATTATTTCAAAAGGTCGATTTTTATATCGCTTATTGAAAATTGAGAATCCTCCCTTAAAGCCTAGATCCATTCCGCCGCAGCCCGAAAACATTGAAACAACTTTGAATTTTCCGGTAGGAGATGATTTCTGAATAGATTGACGTTCTTGTCGGGCTGGGGGTGATTTTTTGCAGTGGTTCCCACCATTTTTCGAGCTTCTCGAGTAACCCAATCTTTGACGGTCAAGCCTTCTGTAGCTAACGCAAGATAAAGTTGATTTTTCATTGCTGGATCAAGATCCACAAGCATTCTTCCTGATCTGCTGTGCGCCATATGCGCACTTTAATGTAACAAAAAGGTTTGAATAGTTTTTTCTTAATTTTTTAATAGTTCATTTGGGACCCAGACACCTTACCGAGAAGGAGTCAAGACTGTGTCGACACATCTGGTAACCGTGGAGATTGGAGGGTTCGAAGAGGAAGTGGCTGGAGACTATACAAGGGAATTCGCCGAGTGAGAGCTTGAGCGAGGTTTCTCGCGCGGTGGGGGAGAAGATTTCGCAAGAGCGTGGCTTAGAGGTCATTCGTTGGTCGGTGACGCGGGTGATAACTTCGGTCGCTTCAAAAGGAAGGGAGCGGGACGGAATTGTAGAGCTGCTTAAGTTTAGCTATGGTGTAGCGAGTGGTTTGTCTTTTGCAGGTTGCGCTTGGAATATATGAACGGCTGGGCAGGTGTTTCTGGATGATCCGTGCCGGAAATATATCTATACTAGTAATAAAGTTATAATGACTTATTTTAAGTTTTGATTTTTTATTAAAAAATTTGAGTCGTATTTTACCTTTAATTAGGATGTGCAGCGGAATATTCGGCGGTTGTGTGGCTCGCACATTTTCTTTTAGGATTATTAAGAGAAAAATTCATTTGCTTCATTTATCCAGTCTAAATGCTAAAACAGATAGGGTGGATATGGAAAGGATAAGGTATTAGTATCCTGCGATAAGCGCATGAATGAAGTTTAGATTTTATACTATGGAAAACCAAGATATAGTATTCTTTACAGTGAGCGTTCGGCGATTTCTTTAAGAAGATCGTCGATGAATTGCTGGCGGGGCTTGATGATAGGTTTTTCCTCACCACGGACGCGGACGGCAATGGTGCCTTCCTCCACTTCACGCTGGCCGAGCACGGCCATGTTCGGGATACGTTCAAGGCGGGCGTTGCGGATCTTCGCGCCGACCTTGTCCGAAGAGCGGTCGACGGTGCAACGGATACCGAGGTCTGCCAGTTCGGCAGCGAGAGCATTTGCTTCGTCGAGGGTCTTTTCGGAAATCGGGAGGATACGGACTTGTTCCGGAGCGAGCCATGTCGGGAATTTTCCTTCGAAATGCTCAATAAGCAGACCGGTGAAACGTTCCAACGAGCCGAAAGGGGCACGGTGGATCATGACCGGCACGTGCGGCTGGTTGTCTGCGCCAACGTAGGAGAGCTTGAAGCGGACAGGTAGATTGTAATCGACCTGCACAGTGCCGAGCTGCCAGTCACGACCGATGACATCCTTCACGACGAAATCGATCTTGGGGCCATAGAAGGCTGCCTCGCCGAGCTCTTCGGTGTAGTCGACTCCAAGATGAATGACCGCCTCGCGAAGTGCTGCTTCCGCCTTATCCCAGTTTTCCGGGGAGCCGACGTATTTATCGCTATCCGGATCGCGGAGGGAGAGACGCACCCGGTAATCGTTCATCCCAAGTGTGGTGAGAACTTTTTTCACCAGATCCAGGCAACCTTTAACCTCTTCCGCGACTTGGTCGGGAGTGCAGAAAAGATGGGCATCGTCCTGGGTGAAGCCGCGCACGCGGGTCATGCCGCCAAGCTCACCGGATTGCTCCCAGCGGTAAACGGTGCCGAACTCCGCCAAACGCACCGGAAGATCGCGGTAGGAATGGTGATCGCTGGCAAAAATCTTGATGTGGTGCGGGCAGTTCATCGGCTTGAGCAGGTAACCTTCGTAGGTTCCTGTTTCGAGGCCGTTGAGCAAAGTGGCGCAGGTCGCATCCTCATCGGCGAGCTTCTCGAGGGTATCGCGTTCGGCGATGGCCGGATACTGGCTCTCCTGATAGTAAGGAAAGTGGCCGGAGGTCCGGTAGAGATCGAGTTTTCCAATGTGTGGGGTGAAGACCTGGGAGTAGCCCTGCTTATCCAGCTCTTGGGTGATGAATTCCTGAAGAGCACGGCGGACGAGCGCACCCTTCGGCTTCCAGAGGATGAGTCCTTGGCCGACGGCCTCGTCGATGTGGAAAAGTCCCAGTTCCCGGCCCAGGCGGCGATGATCCCGCTTTTTCGCTTCTTCAAGGCGATTCAAGTGATCTTCCAAAGCGTCCTTGTTTTCGAAGGCAGTTCCATAAAGGCGTTGCAGCTGACCTTTCGACTCATCTCCCATGTAGAAGGATGAAGAGACGGACATCAGCTTGAAGTTCTTGCACTTCGAGGTGTAGCCGACGTGTGGGCCGGCGCAGAGATCTATGAATTCTCCGTTCTGGAAGCAGGAGATCTGCTCTCCTTCCGGAATTTTGTCGATGAGATCCAGTTTGAACCGGGAGGGGTTGCCGGGGCGCTCGCTGAGCCCTCCGAGGCGACCTGATTCCGCCATTGCCTTCGCCTCGTCACGGGAGATCGCCTTGTATTCGAACTTTTGATTCTCTTTGGTGATCTTTTTCATCTCCAGCTCGATCTTTTCAAAATCGTCCGGAGTGATGCGGTGCTCCATCTCGAAGTCATAATAGAACCCGTTTTCGATTGGCGGACCGTAGGCAAACTGAGCGTCCGGCCAGATGCGGAGGATCGCGGTGGCCATGACGTGTGCCGTGGAATGGCGCACGCGCTCAAGGTCAGTCATCTGGTGGCGTTCTTCTAAGGTCTTACGGTCGGACATTGGACGGCTTTTGAAGCAGGGATGGGCTGGAAAGTCAAATGCGGGTGATTGGCGACCGGAAAATATTGCAGAGTCGAGGACGGTTTTCCCTCTTTGGGAACTTGAAAGACTTCTGACTGCGGCGTGAAAATGGTCGTTCAGCGGGCAAGCTGTTTCCGCTGCGCGGGTGTGAGATATTGCAGAGCTTTGGATGGGTTTGTTCTGGCAAAGGCATTGACCTTGGTGGCTTGTTCGGGGCTCAGATTCAGCTTAGCGAAAGCCGTTCCCTGAAGCTGGCGCTTCTGATCGCCGGGCGGCGCCGGACGGTATGAGGAGCTTAACTTTTCCGAGCCTGGATATTGTGAAGGATCATCAAGATAAACCGCCGAGGCAACGCCTGCGGCTTTTGCCTGGGAAACAATTTCTTCGATGCTCGTCCGTGCGGGATCGTATTCCACAAGGGTGACCTCGCGGCCATCGAAGAATCCCGCTTCCGTGCGGCACACTCCTTCGATGGCACCGATTTTCATCTCGCCCGTCCAGAAGCAATATTGACAGAGGGCGACTCTCGCCTTCCTGGGTAGTGCGGCAGCTTGCGCTTGTCCTGCCTTTTTCAAAGCGGCAGCCATCCGTGGTTTGAGCTCTGCAGCTGTCCAAACTTTGTCCTTACGGGGGATTAGATCTTTTCCCGTGGAATCGAGAAACCGGACAACCTGGAAATTCCATGCCGGCTCCTTGTATTGCCTTAAGACTTCGGCATCTTTGCCGCCCTTGTTGTTGTGGATCAGCAGAGGGATAAAATCCGTTTCAATGGATTCCACCACAGAGGGATCGGACAGGACATCGCGGCCGAATTGTTTGCAGCCCGCGCAGCCGGGAACTTCCTGAAATAACAGGAAAATGGGTTTGCCTGTCTGTTTTGAGGTGGCGAGCGCTGCAGGTAGATCGCGACCCCATTTTACCGTGCCAACCTCGATCGGGTTTTCCGCGTTTGTCTGGCACGACATAAGCACCAAGGTCGTCAGAGCGAGGAGAAATAGGCCTTTCATTCACCTATGAGCCGGGATGGGTTCATGATATTCCGTAAAAATGGAAATCAGGAGTAGGTGTCGCGATCATAAAAAAAGCCAACCGATCGACGGTTGGCTTTTCAAAAGAGACTTTTGCAGGAAGCGGACTAAAGCTCGCCCTCAATGAGGTCCTCGAGATCCTGGCGTCTGCGGATGACGGTTGCGTCATCGTCTTCCACAAGAATTTCTGCAGGAAGTCGGCGCGAGTTGTAATTGGATGCCATGACAAAGCCATAGGCACCGGCAGACATCAGTGCGATGTGATCGCCGGGATTGAAGACTGGCAGCTCTCTATCCTGACAGAAAAAGTCACCGCTCTCGCAGATCGGGCCGACTACGTCGACTTTGGCCGTGAGTCCGTCCGTAGGCTCGGTGAGCGGGACAATCTCATGGTGGCCTTCATAAAGAGCGGGGCGGATGAGATCGTTCATGCCAGCATCGACGATTTTGAAGGTCTTTGCGGAACCTTTTTTCTCGTAGAGACAGCGGGTGACGAGCACACCGGCGTTGCCAACAATGTAGCGTCCGGGCTCAAGGAGAATTTTCAGTCCGAGGTCCTTGAGGCGGGGAACGAGCTCCTGACCGTATTTCTCGATGGTGAGGGGGCGATCGGATTCGTTTTTGGAGGCCCACCAATCGGGTGTGCCCGACTGCAAGGAATCTTGATAGACGATGCCGATTCCGCCGCCGATGGACCAGAACTCAATGCCATGCTTGGCTTTGAGCGCGGTGACCAGCGGAATGACCTTTTCGACTGCTTCGATGAATGGATCGATCGAGGTCAGCTGGGAGCCAATATGCATCTGAAGGCCGCGGAGCTTGATGTTTGGCAGTTCCGTGGCGGCACGGTCGTAGAGGGAGGCAATGGCCTCAAAGTCCACGCCAAACTTGTTTTCGCTCTTCCCTGTGGAAATATATTTGTGGGTCTTCGCGTCGACATTCGGGTTAACGCGGACCGCAGCTGGAGCAATTTTGCCCAGTTCCTTGGCGACTTCGTTAAGATAACGAAGCTCCTCTTCGCTCTCGACATTGAAGGAGTAGATTCCTTGCTCAAGAGCGTAGATGATTTCTTCACGGGTTTTTCCCACACCTGCAAAAGTGCAGTGCGCCGGGTCTCCGCCAGCTTTGATGACGCGGAAAAGCTCGCCACCGGAGACGATGTCGAAGCCTGCGCCTTTGGTTGCCAGGAGCCGGAGAACGGAAAGGTTGGAATTGGCTTTTACTGCATATGCCACTTCATGATTAACACCCGATAGAGCTTTGTCTAAGCGGGTGTAATGATCAGTAATGGTCCCCGCCGAATAAACGTAAAGGGGAGTTCCGTATTCCTCCGCAAGCGATTGCAGGGATACGTTTTCGCAGTAAAGCTCTCCGTTTTTGTAGGAAAAGCCGTGCATTGCCGGAGTTACTTGACGAGGCCTGCCTTTTTGAGAGTCACGTAAGCACCATTCTTGTTGATGGTCTTAAGTGCGCGGCAGCTGAGCTTGATGCGGACGAACTTGCCTAGCTCTGGAACCCAGATGCGCTTGTTCTGAAGGTTCGGTGAGACTGTGCGCTTGGTCACCTTGGTGACGTGACGACCGATACCGCCTTTTTTCTTGGCCAAGCCGGAGCGGTGAATTTTGCCGCCGGAGCGGACGCGGGTTCCTCTGATACTACAAATACGTGCCATGATAAAAAATTGGTTAGCGGGGCGCGAAGAATGCCCGGCAACCGGAATGCGTCAAGACGAAATGGACGAAAGTTCGGTTTTTAATAGGGTCATCCTTCGGATTGGCCGGGAAGATACGGTTTTTCCCCTCCTATCGCTGACGGTTGAGCCATTTTTCCACGTCACGGAAAATTTTGTCCCGTTTTTCATCATACATGAGCAGGTGATAAGCGTTCGGGTAGTTTTTATATGTTTTGGAGACTCCGGATGGGATGCGGGCGACGAAGCCGCGCATATCTGAATCATTATTGAAGTAGTCTTTGTCTCCGTGGAGGATCAGGGTCGGGACTTCGAGTTTTGCAGCACAGCCGTTCATTCCGTCGATGAGGTTTGTCAGCGTGCCGAGCAATCTGAGTGTGTGTTGCTCGATGTTGTAGGAGTTCGTTTTTGACTGATCGCCATGGTTGGATTCCTGGGTCATTTGCACATCCTGTTCTCCCGAAATGGCGTCCAGGGATACTCTGGCGAGCGGTAGGGTGGCAGCGGCGACTTTTACCAAGGCGACTTTCCATGGCTCGATATCGTCTTTGAAGCGAACGATTGGCGAGGAGAGGACCAGGCCATCGCATGGTGGATTGCCCTGGGGGGCGGAGCAGATCGCATGGGTGGCGATCAAGGCGCCCATGCTTTCGCCATACCAGATGATTTTTGCCTCCGGGTGGCGCTCCTCCACGAGCTGGGTGAAGGCTTCGAGATCCGCATACCATTGCTCCGGATTGCCGATGTCTCCCCGGCGCTCCTTGATGGGATCGCTGCCCTGTCCGCGGACTTCGTAGGCGTATAGTGCGGTGAGCGGTTGTCGCTTTACCAGATGTTCACCTAGGTTGGTATAATCCACGGATGCGCCGCAAAAGCCGTGGATGCCGATAATGACGACATCCGGCTCCACGCCTTGTCGGCGCCAGGTCCGGTAGCCGAAGGTGTCGGATTGTGCGGTCTCCGGTTTTGGATTGCTTACAAGAAAGACATCGTTGGCACAGCCGGAAAGGACCAGGCCGAGCAGGATGGAGAAGAGAAACTTCATGGAAGGGTGAACCACGGCTTGAATTTGCATCGTTTCATCCACCAATGCAAGAGCGCAGGCAACCGGTTGATCCAATGTTCATATCGGGCGATTTACATTGATTTTACTTAAGAAACATCTTTTTGAATTTCTATTGGTTAGGAAAAGTCTATGACTGGCATGGAAGATTTAAATCCATCGCGGCCATGAAAGTTACCTATCTGATTCCTTTTCTAATTCTATTATTCTTCGATATGTTGCATGCGGCTCCGCGCCTTGTCGTTTCCACCCCCTCGTTGTTACCGGGATCAGAGATCGATGTGATCTTTGATCAGCCAATGGTTACCCGGGAGCAACTCGGCAAAGAGGTGGATAATAACTTGATCACGATTTCTCCGCCGCTTTCCTGCAAGTTGTTTTGGAAGGCACCGGGAATCGCCGGGGTGCGCGCGCAGGAGCTCGTCCAGATCGGCACCGAGTATTCGTTTTCCGCCAACGCTGGGCTGAAACATCTGGATGGCAGCGCGGTGGAGCCCGGCCCTTTCGCAAAAGTTTCCACCGAAGACTTCCGCATCCATACTGCCCGGAGCCCGAACCGCTGGGCGAGCGATTACTCCGCGGCCACCGGGAGCTGGATGATCGTTTTCAATGATGAGGTGGATCTCTCCTCGCTCGGAGCCTTCTTCAGTTTCCGGTCGGAGCGCAATCAGCAGATCGCGCCACAGTTGAGATACGCCACAGCGGATGATGCGGGGTATTTCCGGACAAGTTATCTGACATGGAAAAACTATGCGGATCCTGAGAAACAACGCGAAGAGATGGCTCCTGAAAGTGTGTTGAAGAATATCGTCATCGTGGCTCCGGTTTCGCCGCTGCCGGTGGCGAAAAAATGGGAGCTCCGCATGCTCGCCGGGCTGCCGAATGCAAGTGGCGCTGCACGCCTGGCCAGCGATGTCTCGTATCAAATTGGCGAGGTGGAGCCCTTTCAGGTGAGCAAAATCAGTGCCGATGTCGAAGTGGATACGCCGCGGCAGATTACCATTCGTTTCAATCAGGGACTGCCGGAGGCTTTTCCCGGCGGAGTGATCAATGTGGTGCCGGAGCCCGGGAATATGGCGCTGGAGGTGGATGGAAAGAGCTTGATAATCACCGGGGATTTCTCGCAGGCGGATCGGTATGTGGTGATGGTTGCAAGCGGCCTGGAATCCGTGGAAAAACAGCTGCTGAACAAATCGGCCACGAGCGAGGTGAAGTTTGAGCGGCTGGAGCCGGAGCTAGCACTTCCATCCGGAGATGAGGCACAGCTGGCGCTTGGCCGGCGTGAATATGAACTCAACACGGTGAGCTTGTCCGCAGTGAAAGTAAGGATCAAAATGCTTTCCGGAAAAGGCTTGATACGGACCTACCAGGGTTATCGTAATTACTCCGGGAGGGGGCCGGATTACACGGATATTTCTCCCACCTCTGTCATCCCGTATTCATTGGTTCCCGGCGAGACGGTGGTCGAAAAAGAAATCCCTCTGGATAATGCGGTGGATACCGGGCGGAAGCTACATCTCTCCTGGGATGAGCTACTTCCGGCGGATCAGCGCTACGCGACCTTTTTCCTGGATGTCATCGGTGTTCCCCATCCGGATTCGGGTGCTTCGGGGCAGCTCAATTCCCAGGCGGTCATTCAGCTCACGGACATTGGTCTGGCATGGAAATTCTCCGATGAGTCTGCTCTGCTTTTCGCGTTTTCCTGTGATTCCGGGAAGCCGCTGGACCAAGTAAAAATCCGTCTTTTCGGCGAGGATGCGGAGGTATTGGGAGAAGTCCTCACAGATGAAAATGGCCTGGCGGATGTTACCCGCGGAGAGGCTGTCCGCCACCTCCAGGCAACGCTGGGCGGAGATGCCTACACGGTCGCTTTTGATCGTAGCCTGGATCGTGTCGGGATGTGGCACTTTCCCGTGCGATATTCATGGATGAAGGCTCTCCCGGAGACCCGCCGTGCCTTCATGTTCACAGATCGGTCACTCTACCGGCCGGGCGAGAAGGTCCGCATCAAAGGCATCGTCCGCAATCAATTGGGAAATGCCATCGCGCACTCGAAAAAAGCACCTGCCCGCATCGCCATCATCGATCCCACGGAAAAGGAAATTTTCACCCAGGCGGTGGAGATTTCCGAGCTCGGCTCCTTCGATTTGACTTACCGGCTTCCTGATTCACAAACGGGCGATCATATCATTCGGCTGGAGTTTCCGGAGGATCTCGAGCTGGCCAAAAACATCAAGGACTGGGAAAAACAGGCAGCTCTGGAAAGCAGTGCCAGCTTTAGCCTGGACCTAAAAGTCGAGGAGTTCCGCCGGAACGCTTTCGAGCTTGCTCAAAAGATCGACCCACCAGCGGTAGGTGCGCGGGAGCTCACCGCGAAGCTCACAGCGACTTATTACCAGGGCCTGCCGGTCGCTGCCGGTGCAGCATCGACTTTCAGCGAAGTCACAGCCGTCAATCCTTATCCGGAACGTTTCCGGGACTACCTCTTCGGCGATCATCGGGTCGATGACTGGCGCTACTGGTATAATTACTTTGGCTATCGTGACGATGACGCGGACAACGAGGTGACAGGCACATCTTTCGAGAGCGATCAGGTGCTTTCGAATCAGGGCTTCGCAGAGCTTTCCGTGAAAATCCCGGCCGGGGATTTCCCGAGCGCACAGGAAGTCAGCATCGCTACCGAGGTCACGGATGCGAACCATCAGACACTCACGGCGCAATCCACGGTGACGGTGCATCCGGCGGACTACTATGCAGGTATCTCTCGCCTGGATCGATTGGTCCGCGTCGGCGGGGAGGTGCCGTTTCGGCTAGTCGTGACGGATGCCGCGGGCGAGCCTGCGGAGGTGGATATCCCGCTGAGCGTTGTGCTTTCCCGGGAGGTTCACACCCACACAAAAGTCACCAATGCGGATGGCGATACTGTGACGGAAAGCGAACGAAGCGAGGAAGTGGTTGCTACGAAGGAAGTTGTGGTTTCTGCGGCGGATTCGGCAGGCGAGGGGCTTACCTTTCCCGTCACCCCGGCAAATATCGGGCTGCATTTTCTCACCGTGAAAGGCAGGGATGCAGCGGGGCGTGAGTTTGCCACCGTGATCCGCTTCCACGTCTACGGTGCCGAGGAATATCCGTGGAAATATGAGGACGGGATGCGGATAAAACTCGTTTCTGAAAAGAAATCCTACCTGCCCGGAGAAACCGCCCGTGTGTTGGTGCTCTCGCCGATCGAAGGCACCGCGCTGGTCACGGTAGAGCGGGAAAAGGTGCTCAGCTCCTACCTGACGGAAATCAAAGCGGAGAATCCGGTGATCGAAATATCGCTCAGCGACGATCACGCGCCGAATGCCTACGTCTCTGTTTTGATCGTCAAAGGCGCGGCTGAATCCGCCCGCGAGATCAAGGAGCCACAGCTCCGGCTGGGCTACTGTGAGCTTACGGTGAAAAACGTGCGGGATCGCCTCGCCGTCCAGCTGAATCCCGCTGGGGAAAGCTATCGCCCGGCTACGGAAGCAACCGTCAGTGGGCGGGTTACTCTCGCGGACGGCACTCCGGCGGCCGGTGCGGAGGTCACCCTCTACGCGGTGGACGAGGGCACGCTGGCGGTGATGGGATACGATACCCCGGACCCGATGGCCCATTTTTACGAGCCACGGGATCTTTCGATCGATGCCGGCACGTCCTTCCATTCCTTCCTTTCGGAAAACGCCGATATGCGGGTTTTCAGTAACAAAGGATTCTTTGTCGGCGGCGGTGGGGATCTGAATAAACTCGCTGAAATTTTCCGCAAAAACTTCGATCCATGCGCGGCGTGGGCGCCTGCTGTCGTGACTGCCGCCGATGGCTCCTTCAGCCACAGCTTCACTCTGCCGGATACGCTCACACGCTATCGGGTGATCGCGGTGGCGCATCATTCCGGGGCAGCTTTTGGTCACGGGGAATCCGCGCTTGTCGTGAAAAAGCCGCTGATGCTGGAGCCGAAGCTCCCGCGCTTTGCCCATCAGGGAGATCTGGTCACCACCCAGGTCATGGTGCAGAATGCCTCAGGCCGTGCGGCCACCTGGGAGGTGACCTGCTCCACCGCCGATGGTGAAAATACGTCGTCCGCGACGCTCGAAGGTGCTCCGCGGCAAAGTGTCACTCTGGATCCGGACGGGTCCGCGGTGCTGACTTTCCCAGTGCGCATCAATGATACCGGCACGATTCGTGTCTCCTACAGCGCCCGTCCGCTCTCGCTGGCGGATGGCGGGCTCACCCCGCAGCTGGAGGCCTCGCTTTCGGACGCGGTCAGTGAGACCTTCATCTCGAATTTCCCGATGCCACTGCTGCGCCAGCTGGTATCCCGGCGCCTTCCCGGCGGCACGGAGGACCTTCGTTCACTACTGGATGAAAATCTTTCCTCCGCGACCGGCTCGGTCGAGCTGGATCTCGCAAGCTCGCCGCTCGTGAATATCGCGTCTTCCGTGGAATATTTGCTGACCTATCCGTATGGCTGCGCGGAGCAGACGAGCTCTGCGATGATGCCGTGGTTCGCTGTGAAAAACCTTCGCCCCTATGTCCCGGCGTTTTCGGGTGTATCGGATAAAAAAATCGCCGATGCCATTCAGGTCGGCGTGGCGCGTCTGCTCGGCATGCAGCTGGCGGATGGCTCTTTCAGCTACTGGCCGGGCAGCACGGAGACCAATGGCTGGGTCACTCCCTACGCGAGCATGGCGCTGGTCCTCGCTTCGCAAAACGGGGCCAGCGTCCCGCCATCTTCATTACAGAAAGCGAGTCAATACCTCATCGCCTCATTGCGCGGAGCGGGGGAATCCAAGTCCTCGGCGGAGCTGGAAAACCATGCCCGCACGCTCTACACACTGGCCCTGCTCGGTCAGCCGCAGGCCTCCTATCACGCACTGATGACGGAGAAACTTCCGTTCATGACCGCCGGTGCCCGCTCGCTGCTGGCGGCTTCCATCGCGCTTGGCTCGGAGGGGCGGCCGAAGGTTCTCGGCGTGGCGAAGGGAGTTCTGGACTCGCCGGTGAAGTTTCACCAGCTGGATCAGCCGGATTACTGGGGGCCGGATTTCGCCGCGGATGCCGCGAAACTCATCGCTCTGCTGGCAATTGATCCCAGCTCGGAGGCTGGTGACAAAGCCCTCGATAAGCTCCTGAACGATCGCAATCCATACGGCCACTGGCGCAATACCTGGATGAATGGCTGGAGCCTTTACGCCGTCTCCCAATACGCTGCCGCCCGCCAGCACGATGCAAAAGAGATCCAGCTCTCCCTGCGGACCGCCGATGGCGAACGCACGATCCAGCTCTCTAGGGAAAATCCCGCCCAGACGGTATCGATCCCGCTGACTCCTTCTTCGATGATGGAGCTGAAAGCCTCGGCTCCCGTTTTCCTCAGAATGAAAGTCGCCGGAAAACCCCCGATTGCTCCGCTGGCTGCTGTCGCGAAAAATGGGCTCTCGATTGAGCGCTTCTACGAGAAAGTCCTCTCCAATGGACAGACGGAAGTCCTGAAAAACCCCGCATTGGGCGATCTCATCCGCGTGACCCTGCAGGTCACCCTGCCGCGCGATGACAGCCGCTATCTGATTGTGGAGGATCCGCTCCCGTCGATTTTCGAGACGGTGAATTCGGAGTTCTCCTCACAAACCAGCGCCCAAAGCATCCGCACCAGTGAGGATGATTGGAGTGTCTCGCACTCGGAGCTGCGCTCGGATCGGGCGGTGTTCTTCATGGATCATGTCTGGAAAAAAGGCACCTACAAGCTCACCTACCTGGCCCGCTGCACGATCGCCGGAGACGTCAATACGCCACCGGCAAAAGTGGAATCCATGTATGAGCCGGAAAACTTCGCCCTCTCCGCGAGCCAGACCTTCAGCGCAAAGTAAAAAAGCTTTGCCGCACGCTCGCGGCGCAATCTTTCCGCTTGCCGCCCGGCAAGCGGTTTGCTTCCTTCCATCCAGCACTCGCAACTCAGTGCCGCTGTAGCTCAGGGGTAGAGCAATTCATTCGTAATGAATAGGTCGTCGGTTCAAATCCGACCAGCGGCTCCATGTTGATTAAAGCCCATCTTCTATGGTATCCGGGCGCTCTTTTGGATGGCGTTTTTCCCAGTGATTTTGCCGGAAATGCATATTCCGTGAGGCTCTCAGGAAATGCTTCTTTCTTATGCGATTCGCGATAGCTTTTCTCCGCAGTTGGGAGGATTCGGCGATGTTTTGCGGTTCCCGATGGCTGGCTTTTCCGATAATGCTATCACAAGGATTTTTCCTGATTTTTATATAGCACCATTTTTCGTTTTATATACATTTCGGTTCTCCCCCTCACGATTTCCTCAGATTCCGACATGCCCGCCAAAAAATCCGCCCCGGCGAAACCTCTTTATCAATGCCCGCAAGATGGGCACCATGATCAGCCGCCGGGGTCAACGAGCGGAATTTGGAACCCGATCCAATCCTGAATCTCGCTTTCACTATCCGTTACCCACCTTTTTTACTACAAGTCAGTCATGAGCAATACCGACCCTATCCGTTGGAAGCAGCGGCTCCAACAATTTGCCAAGGCAGAGCAGAGGCTTTCCGAGGCGCTCATCGATGGTTCTAAAGTTCTCAACCGCCTCGAGCAGGAGGGTGTGATCCAGCGCTTTGAATACACCTTTGAGCTGGCTTGGAAAGTATTGAAAGATCTCCTCTTTTACGAGGGCTTTGATGTGAAATCACCCCGCGAAGTCATCCGGCAGGCATTCGTGACCGAGTATCTCAACGAGGACGATACCGAGACAGCGCTTGATGCCTTGGTAAAGCGCAACCTACTCACACATACCTATGAAGAAGAGGTCATGCTGGAGGCTCTCGAGCTGATCGAAAGCCAATTCCAGCCCATGCTCCACCGCCTCCTGAAAACCCTGGAAAAAAGAGCCATCAAATCGTGAACGACGGGTTAAATGACAAGTCGCGCAATGCGATCCTAGAGGTGTTGAAACAACATCCTAAAATCGAACGCATCGTCTTGTTTGGCTCGCGGGCCATGGGCACCTTTACCCATACCAGCGACATCGATCTCGCCTTATACGGCGACCTAACTCTGCGCGACCAAGCTCGGATCACCGCTGAAATGGAACAGCTATCCATCCCCTATAGAGTGGATCTCATAAGAATGAAAACCGTCACCAGCTCCGAACTGATGGAGCACGTCAGGCAACATGGAAAGCCATGGGAATTGGAAACGGGAGGTGCAGCATGATTGTAAGGAATCAAACGCTTTACGCGCAGATGGAAGAGTCGGCGAAGGTGGATGAGGGGATTCGGAAGAATCGGGAGGGCTCTCCAATCCCTTCGACAATGAGGTCAGCTGGCCACATCACGGACATCGATGTCCCGCCTCTCTCCGAGCAAGAAGCGATCGCTCACAACCGGGGCAGCTTGGATGACAAGGTTGAGTTGAATCGGCAGATGAATGCGACGCTGGAAGGGATGGCGCAGGCGCTCTTCAAAAGCTGGTTTGTGGACTTTGACCCGGTGATCGACAATGCCCTCGCCAACGGCAGTCCCATTCCCGACGAACTCGCCGACCGCGACACCCTCCTCCCGAAACTCATCTCTGGAGAACTAGCAGTAGCCCAAATACAATGAGTCACACTCCTACACTAATTTTTGACGTCCTCATTGACGATTGTTTGGCATCACTATCCGGCTGTTTGGTAAATCCGTCTGAAAATAAACATCTTTTGTGCATGTATAACGATTTCGAAGATGGAAAGTGGAGGCAATCAAAGTTTCACAATTTTATATGGGATAATATTGCTCTGACTGCGCTATCTGCGCGAGAAAGAGAGGCATTGGGCACACGGAGTAATTCTCAACTGGTAGAGGCTGCTAAGAATTTACGCTTAACCGATATTGAGGGAGATGATCCTGGAAAGGGCAGTGAGCTAGCGGAAATTGCACTTTATGCGATCATGCACCATCATTTCGGTGCGCTGCCTGTAGTTCCCAAGATATTCTACAAACAAAATAGCCAGGATAATGTGAAGGGGGCTGACAGTGTCCATATTGTCGCGACAGTGGATGATTATACTATCTGGCTAGGAGAAGCAAAATTCTATAATTCTATTAAAAATGCGAGATTGGACAAAATTGTAGAATCAGTCGAGGACACGGTGAGCACGCTAAAGATCAAGAAAGACAACGCGATAATAACTAATCTTCAGGATCTAGATAAATGCGTAGCCAATGTGGATCTATGTAAAAAAATACGTGAAGAGCTTTCATCTGATTCGCCCTTAGATGGGGTGAAGCAAAAACTTCACATCCCTATACTCCTGCTTCATGAGTGCGAGATAACTCAGGGAGTCACGGAGCTTTCGGATGAGTATTTAGAGGGTCTGAAGACCTTCCATCTCGATAGAGCAAACTCATATTTTTCTAAGCAACTCAAAGCATTGTCTTCTACTGTCTACAAATATCAGAAAATTATGTTTCATCTGATTCTTTTCCCCGTTCCGAAAAAGGATTCAATTGTTAGGCGATTCCTAACTAAAGCGACTTTTCACCAGCAGGAAGGTAACTCAAACGACGCCGAGTAAAATGGAAACAAACATCGATACATTTTCTGAGTGCTCAGAGATTAATGATTTTCTGAGGGCGGGTAGCGAACGAGAAGCTCGTAATAAGTTAATACAGCTAGTGGACTACCATTTTAGAAATGAATTTAAGCATCCTCCTTATCTTAACCAGTTGATAAGAGATACTGGGCTTTATCCATATTTAGATGAAGATACCTCGTCTTGGCAAGAGAGGTTTCTTTCTGAGGCATTTAAGGTTGATGCTGGCGATAAGGAAGAGCGCGTGTTGCACCGTGAACAGTCAGATGTTTTGCGAAGACTTCTCGCTGGAGAGAGTATTGCGGTCAGCGCGCCAACTAGTTTTGGTAAATCTTTTATTGTCGACGCGTTTATCGCGACGAAAAAACCGATGAACGCGATGATCATCGTCCCTACGATTGCGCTGATGGATGAAGTTAGACGAAGACTTCATAGGAAATTTGGGCGTGAATATAAAGTGATAACAACAACAGGAGCGACGTTGGCGGATAAAAACTTGTTTATATTTCCTCAAGAGCGTGCAGTTGCGTACGCTGATGTCCTTGAAAATTTAGATATTCTGGTTGTCGATGAATTTTACAAGGCAAGTTCCGAATTTGATAAGAATCGCTCTCCGGCTCTACTTCGTGCAATATTGAAATTGGGTCGGATCTCCAAACAGCGCTACTATTTGGCGCCAAATATTTCGTCTTTAGCCGAAAATCTGGCCTGACCCCATTTTCTGGACAGTTCTAAACTAGAGCTAACGTGGCTGGTGTTTGTCTAAGGAGAGGGGCGG
>NZ_JBHUIT010000021.1:0-16556 GCF_042683045.1 Luteolibacter algae
TCTCCTTGAGGATGTCGATCTGCATCGCCTGGTCGGCGATGATGCGTTTCATCCGGGCGTTCTCATCTTCGATCGCCCTCTGTTTGCGGGCATCCGAAACGGGAGGCCAGATCTTCGACAATGATCACCGTAGCTCATGATCCGGCAGATGCTTACGGTCTTAGAGTGGATCGGGTCATCGTGATCGAAGATGGGTTGATCGCTGAAGTGTGGGATGGGGGAGAACCTCCGACCGGTGGCTTTCAAAGCAAAACGTTGCAATCGTGGTCGGCGATAGGAATTGGGAAGGAACTCGGACTAAGGTGCATGTCCCGAAGCCTTTGATTTCTTTCAAACCTACAAGCGCAGCTTCCTGAGTGCCTCGAGAGGGATCAAGTGCGCGTCATCAATGATGGGAATGACATGCTTGCCCTTGGAGTGCAGTGCTCGGGCCTCGGCGATAAGGTGCGCCTCGCATTTGTGGTCCGAGCCATCGGCTTCGAGATCGAAGGCTTGGCACAAGAGGCGCAGGATGCCGGGAGCATAGGTGTTTTCCCACGTTAAATCAAAGAGCAGAGGTCAGAAAATAAGGATTCTTGAATCCTGAATCCCGCTATCGAGAAAAGCTTTTTAGCAGGGTTCCCGGCGAGAATGGGCGGGTCAGCAGCTCGCCGGAGCCAAGAGGTTCACGTAAGAAACTTTTCCTTTCGATCCAGCCACCCCTGGCGGCGACCGGCAACCCTTAGCAGCTCGCCTGTTTTCCTGCGTATGGGGGCGGAAACGTTTCAAAAAACACTTCCTCTAAGCTGTGTCTGACGTGATATGGACAGATTGAATATCTGTAAGCCTCGATCTCTTGAACGACGCATCTCCGATGCCTTCGGATTGATCCAGCATAGAAAGTGATCGTGGTCATAATAAGCCCAAAACTTCGGAGAAAATTCTGTAGTCAACATTTCCTACTGAGTGCATGCCCAAAGAATTTCCATACACTATTTCAACCGAAGACCTTATAGGGATCAGTGAAAGCCTTTGGAAAGAAATGCTCGGCTCCTTGCGAGAAATCCGCCTTGCACGGAAAATTTCACTGCGGAGGCTTGCAGGGAAAATCGGTGTCCATCCGACCAATCTTTCCCGAGCGGAAAAGAGCCAGATTATTCCGAGCGTGATTGTTGCAATGCGTTGGGCGAACGCTCTGGACATCGATCTCGGGGAGCTTTATCGGGCTGCGCTGAATTCGGTTGACGGTCATAATAATATACTATGACTCATCGGTTTCCTACCGCTACGTGATACTAGATTAAAAAACTGCCCGGCGCCGGAGGCAGTCGAGCGGGGTTTCTAGGCGGGTGAACGGCGGCTGTCAGCCTATTCCGGTAAAGTCAGGCGGTAGAAGGCCTTGTCACCGATCTTTGGCAGGGTGGCTTCGAGAGCACCGGATGGCTCCCATGAATCCGCCCACAGAGTGGTGCTGCGCTCCACGGGCATCGTGAGGTTCACTTCCTCACCTTCCACCTGGATGAGCAGGCCGGTGCCGCGCAGGTCCTGGATGCTATCCGCCGTGTAGAAGCCGTAAGCGCCGGGGTTGGTGCGCACTTCTTCCTTACCGTCATCGCGCACTCCTTGCAGGGCGGCCAGGGCGTCCGGCGAGTTGATGGCGAGCATCGGATCAAGACCGAGCAGGCGCAGGGCATCCGCATAGCGGTTGTAGCCGACCAGCTCCGCGAAGGTGAAGGGCAGCACCTCGTCGGCGCGGACGTCCGTCTTCTGGATGCGGATGTCTTCGGCGGCGGGCGTGTCCGCCGTGGCGTAGGCGCTTTCCGGGGTGGCATGGTGGGCGGTGAGGAAATCACCGAAGACCTGCTGCTCGCCGATGGGGTTGGCAGGCAGCGACGGGGCTGCGGTGAAATTCGCAGCTTCATCCAGCACCGGGCCGAGCGTGTTGTCCGCAAGAAGGTAGCGGAAGTTGTAGCCGTTCGCCTTCATCGGGTAGCCGTCGCCGTCGTTGGCGAGGAAATTCAGGGTGACCACGGAAATGCCTTCCGGGGCATCGGTGACGAGCATCGCATCCTTGTAGAGCGCGGCGGCAAGCTCGCCGTCCTCGCCCACCAGGGAAAGGCTGACGATGCGGCTGCCGGCCGGAAGGGACGGATGCCAGGCGAAGGAAACCCCGCCGATCTGCGGGAAGCGACCTTGGTTCGGCCACAGGGCGACGCCGTGTTCGAGGATATTTTTCAAGCCCTCCGGTGTGGTCTCGAAGGCGATGAGCTTGTTGTCGAAGCGCAGCGCGTTCTCGATATCGAGGCGGGAAACGCCGCCCTCCTGCTTGCCGACGGCCGGGTTGGCCGGGGGCGGGAGTTTTTCCGAGCTACCGCCCGCGCTGGACACCGCGCCGATCTGGGCGCGGATGCCGCCGCCGTTTTTGATCGATACGATGGGTGCCGTGCTGCCGGTGATGGCGCGGAGCTTGGCCGCATTCGCATCGGCAGTGATGTCGCCGAGGTTGGTTTCCTCGCTGCGGACGAAGGCCCGCTCGCCTTCGAGGTAAACCGTGGTATAGCCGAAGACCTCGCCGTCCTTGGCATTGATGACCGCCTGCACCGCATCGGTGATGGCTTTCACCGCGGCTCCCTTGGTGCCGGGGGCGAAGGCAGTAGTAGCGAGGTTGCCAACCGTGGTTTCCCACGCGGCGGCGGCGTTCTCTGCGGTAGCAGCATAGGCTCCGTTTTCAGAGATACGGGTATCCAGCGAGTCAAACAGCAGTTCCCCGTTGAGGTCGAAGTCCACCACGAGGCGGCCGAGGTAGGTGAACTCGTTGTCCGTGTTGACGATCAGCGCGGGCTTGCCATCGGCATCTTGTGTGCGAATCGGGTAATCACCGGCGAAGCTCGCGGCGTGGCCGGGGAATTCCACCGCCACGTCATCGCTGTCGCCGAGGCGCGTGTTTGATCCGGCGGCGAGGATGATGTCCACCCCGCGGAGCTTACCGATGAGCGCCTGCTCGTTGGTGATCTGCTGGAGGTGGGACAGGAGAATGATCTTGTTCACCCCTTCCGCCGCGAGTTCGTCGATGTAGGGTTGCACCTGGCTGGCAAGCAGATCCATCTCGTCGCTGCCCGGGCTGCCCTTCACCGTAGTTCCGCTCGGCGAGGAAATCGTTTCGATGAGCTGGGTGGTCACGCCGATCAGGCCGATCTTCTCGCCGCCCTTGGTGATGACGGCGGTGGGCACGATCTTGCCCTTGCGGTCGGCGGCTTCCGGGATACTGGTGGCGGTGCCGTCCAGAGTCACATTCGTGAAATGCGGGTTGATTGCCGAGTCGCCGGAGAAATCCAGGTTCGCGGAAAGGTGCGGGAACTGCGCGCCCACCCATGTGCCCGCGGCGCGGAAGGCATCGGCGAAGACATTCGAGCCGAGATCCCACTCATGGTTGCCGATGGCGGATGCCTCCACGCCAAGCGCGTTGTGAATGGCGATATCCGGGCGGGCGAAGGCGGTGGCGCCAATACCGGGAACCGCGTTCAGCGAAGGATCGGTTCCCGCGCTGAGGAAGGGACTTGGAATGAAGTTGTCGCCGCCAGAGAGAATCAGCGTGTTCTCATGGTCGTCGTCAAAGGCGTCCACCAGCGCGGCGAGGTTCGGAGCGGTCTGCGAGGCGAGCAATCCGGCTTCACCGTCGGAAAGGTGGAGAAGTTGCAACGTGTAGTTCGTTGGAGGCGGGGTGAGCACATGGAGGCCAGAGAAGTCGTTCGGCGCTGCTCCTTGCTCCGAGCAAAGATAGATCACTCCGTCGTTGTCCATGGTCAGTCCTTCGATGGTCCCTCGTCCGATAGGTAGGATACTCAGCGTATCGACTACCGTTCCGGTTCTCGTCACCTCGAAGATTAGGTTCCGGTTTCTGGCAAGCAGCAGGAAATTCGTTTTTCTTGGATCGTCCGCAGGGATCGCCGCAACGGTTGACAACGCGAAGATATCGGACACCTGCTGGACTCCCATCGGATTGGCCGCCGGTTGCGTGTCCCACCGGGTGATGAAGCGACGTTCGATCGGTTCGCTCACGCTGATGGGCAGCACTGGGTTTCCCGAGACATCGGGCACTCCTGTCATCCTGAAAACACTCACAGGCCCCAGTTCCTTGATCGCCCACACCGCCTTGTCGATGGGATCGTAGGTAATCCCTTCCAGCCCGTTGTTGGTGTTATCGAAAATGTTGAGATGGTCGAAGTCATAGGACCTTGGATTCAACTGCGCCTGGGTGCGGAGTGTGCCCGCTTCATAGGGCGTGACCCGTCCCATGAAATCACGCTCATCCGCGATGATGAACGTGTTGTTTCCCAGATAGGCCACCCCCTCCGGATCATCCAGCCCCCGTGCATCACGCGGAGAGACATTGAAGTCGAAGGCCATCATATCGATCGTCTGCCCGGTCTTGGTGATCTGGACGAGCGCCTCACCTTCATCGCCGATGGCGAAGAGGGTGTCGGTATCCCAGTTATAAGTGACTCCGGAGGCCTCGCTCACGCCGGAGATGGCATAGGTCACAATGTGTGTGTAATTGCTGAGTGGTTCCAGCGCCAATGCCGGAACCGCGCTGATGACCGCCGCGATTCCCAAAGAGTAAAGTGAGTTCATGATTCTAGAAAATGGTTTTGTTGATTGGAAATGCGTATTCGGGATTCAGCGAGGGCTGAGGAATTGGAGAAGCCATCCCCCCGGAAGAATGGAAGAACGGCGAAAAAGAAAAAATGACTTGGATCACTTCCGGCGGCGGCGCAGCAGCGCAAGACTACCCAGTGCAGATAGCAGGACAGCGGATGGCTCGGGAACCGCATTGACATTCCCGATCACCTCAGCAGTCCGGGCTGTAATAGCTCCGTCAGTAGCAGTAGCTGCTGCACCGAAGAATCCGAATTCCACCGTCCCGGTAGTCCTGATGTCCACATCCCACTGCTTGGCTAAGGTACTAGTGAAATCCGAATCACCCGGACTATACGACCGATCCAAAACCCACTCCTCACCCACGTCACCAAAGGAGCCATCGTTGTTCAAATCAATCCGATAACCCCATTGGAAAGAAAGTGTATCTCCCTGGGGGAAGAATGTGCTAGTTGTCCCTCTGCTCCTAAAATTAAACAGATCGATTTCCAGCTCGAAACCCAGATCGGCCGAGATTTTAAAACCCGCATATTTTTGCAGATCGATAGCTGTTCCCCAGCCTCTCAGTTGATCGCCCTGTTGTGAAAGTCCGCTACCGGCGGCGGGAACAAAGGACGTAGTTGGCTGGAGATTGTCAGCGAAGTCGTTAGGGGCATACGAAGAACCGCTGGTAGTATACGACACGATGGTGACAGCGGATGCTGAAGGTGTGAAGGACAGCGCAAAAAGCGCTGCTATGGAAGAGTTGATGATATTTTTCATATTAAGAATTAGGTATGTATTCAATATTTGTCCGGCCATAGAACCATGGCTTGTTGCGAGCCGCCCGAGAGCGTCAGGATGGAATCAGATTCAGGAGAGAGTTCCACTAGATCAAGGTACCATCTTCGCCACCTAAAGCTGCAAATGTGCAGCACACCCGGATACCTGGCTTCCAAAGATTTTGCTGAAGGCACGCAAAGCACGCAGCCGTGAAACAAAGAGGCTGCCGCCCAAAATATTTGGACGACAGCCTGTGGATAGTGGCAATCGGAATCTTCGAGTGGATTCGGTTAACCAGTTACAGGTTAGGCCAGACGCCCGGGCTGCCAACCGGCCCTGGAATCGGACGGCCATTGATGGAACCTTGGACTCCAGCCTTCCAAGCGGCACCTGTGCCGACAGATGAAAGCTGCCATCCGCTGAAGGTGGCAGCCGTGTTGTTGCTCGACGGAACCGCGCTAACATCCTCCGAACGGGGGCCTTTGTCCGCAGATGCCCCACCCTGGTCGGTGTAGGTGACACGATCTACAAAGTCATTGACGCCATCTATGGCACCATTAGCGTAGATGTTGACCTCGTCCGTGCGGCCGAGGTTGACTGCGTTGTTCTGGACGATCCTGTTGGCAGGGATACCGGTAAAACCGCTTGGAAGTGCGGTGGATGCCTCGGTGTACCACGCTTGGATAAAGATCGTGGAGCTTACTTCCGTGATGATGGCGGAGTCGCCAGCAGCAAGAGTGCCGCCGCCGATGCCGGAGATATCGGTGGCAGTGGCGACGGAAGCGAGGCTGAGCCCCCGGGCATTGTCCGAGAACTTCCAGCCGGTCATGTTTTGGCTGGCATTTCCGCCATTGGTAATTTCGACGAATTCGCCGAAAAGACCGGTGTACATGATCTCGGTGATCTGGACATCGGCTTGAGCGTGGGCGGTAACGGCAGCAGCGGCGATAGCTGCGAGTGTAAGATATAGTGGTTTCATATTTTTGGTTACTTTAGCTGCTTTTTCTTTATTCAGGACAGGTAGGAGCTTGTGCTCCAGAATTTTCCTGTACATATGCATTCAACCAGATTTTCCGGTGTAGACCATCGGTTTAGGGTTTCACCTTTGCCACTCAAAATTGCAAATAAGCAGCATACCGCAGAGTCAATTCGAAATACTGAGTTATGTATACCGGATTAGGAGTTCGGGCGGTGGGAGCCATTATGCCGTGCATAACTACCAAGGTAATTCCATTCCTGGGATTGTCGTCTGGCAGGTGGCATTCCAGACGATTCCAAGTGCCGAGGGGTCAGTCTTTGGTGCTCTGGAATGGACTTGACGCGCTGCGCAATTTGGCAAGAGCTTCACGAGCCTGCTCCCTCCCGGCATCGCCGATCTTTTGATCCAGCCCGGCGAGCAGATCGTTGACAGAATGGTCACCGCGCTCGATAGCAAGGCTGGCGTATGCCCAAGCTTGGACGGGATTCTTCCGCGTGCCCAGACCTTCCGCAGACATGCGGGCGATTCTGGCGGCGGCGGCGGCATGGCCCTTATTGCAAGCCATAGTGTAGAGGACACCCGCGTTGGCGTAGTTGACCGGTGTTCCGGTGCCCTGCTCATGAAGATAACCTAGCCGGTATTGGAAATCGGCATCGCCGGATTTCATGGCCTCGGTGAGCCATATGACCGCAGCATGGGAATCAGCGTAGCCCAGCCTACCGCTTACATAGAGGGAGGCAAGATCCGCCTGCGCCTGTGGGATGCCGTCTTTTGCGGCTTGGAGCAGGTAGGGGTAGCTTTCTGTGGGCTGTTCCTTGAGGTAAGTGGCACCCAGAAAGGCTGCAGCATCGGCATTTCCCAAGGCCACGGCTTGTTCAAGCCAGTGTATCGAATCGGGTGGTAAAACTTCTCCCTCGGACAGAAGTGCGGCGAGCTTTACCATACAGCGGGAATCGCCCGCATTCGCGCCTTCTTCGTAGTGGAGCCGGGCTGCCAGCTTGTCGGTGGCGGCAATGAGGTCTGCCAGTGTGGCATGACCTTCGGGTGCACCTGCTGAAATGGCTTTTTCTATCCATCGCCGTGACTCCTCAGGATTGTTACTGTAGAGCAGCTCGCCAAGGCGCAGGGACGCCGTGGCATCTCCTCCCTTGGCAGCCTGACGGTAAAGTTCCACGACGGTTGCCGAGTCCGCAACTTTCTCCTCGGGAGCGGTGTAGAGGCCTTCTGCGAGCTTCGCGAGCAGGAGGAGTGAGGGCTTGTCTCCCAGCTCTGCGGCGCGCTTCCAGGATTCCTGGGCTTTCCCAGCATCCCTTTTCCCGTTGGCAAAGCCGCGTAGGTGCAGTTCGCCAAGAATGCGGTGCGCTACGGGATTGCCAGCAGTCGCGGCCTCTTCGAGCTGCCGCACACCCTCTGTCCGCGCTTTCTCCTCACCGGTTGAGGCTATGCCCGTAATGATCTGGCGAAATTCCGCCTCCGAGTGCCCGGCAGCAGCGGCCCTCCCATAGGCGTAGCCCATCGCCTGAGCCCGGGAGAGCCGCGCCGGTGCAGCGTCCTCCAGCAGGAGACCGAGGAGAAACCATGCATCTTTCTCCCCCTTTTCCGCGAGTGGCCGTGCCAGCTCAGTAGCGGAGGCATTCCAGCCGCTGCGGTAAAGAGTCACCGCTTGATTCAAGTCAGGATTGCTTCCCCGCTCTGGGGTGGCGATGGGAAGCTCTGTGGAAAAAACCGCTAGAATTTGAAAGAAGAAAATGAGGGCGACTGCGATGGATTTCATTGTCGTTGACGTATAAATGCATAAAATAACTATTTAGGGCGGTAATTCGCAAGTTCCTACGCGCATAATGGCGAAAGTGTAACAATATGTTACGAATGTGCCACGGTGATGTGGTTGTGAAAATATGATACATATTTATAAGAAACTAGATTAGACGCTAATATATAATAAAAGTGGCGAAAATGTCATACAGAAATTCTTTCATAGGTGGATAGCCTGTTCGAAAGGTTCTAGCCTATGAAACAAACGGAGCGTACCGCTTGGATGATATTCGTTCTCGCCCTCGCAGTCTGGGGTGGGATGGGTAGAGGTGGCTCGGACAAGGGCGAAAAACTGGGTGATGCAACCGGTGCGCAAGCTGGAAGGGTTCCCTCCTTTGGAGAAAGAAAAACTCCATCTGAAAGGGCTGGAGGGCGCCCCCAGCGGGAGCGGCCGGCCGATGGGGGCTCGGATATGTTCAGCAATGTCCGCGACCGCAGCCTAAACGCGCTGCGTTCACAAGATCCAGTTGCACGGATGTCGGCCTTCCTGCGGATAATTTCCTCCTGCAATGCCACAGACTTACAGCAAGTGCGGGATGCGATAGCAGAACTTAAAGCAACGGGCATGCCACTGGGCGGTGAAGAGGAGTTGCTGCACTTCCGTGCCGGGCAGCTTGATGGTGCGGACTTGCTCGCGGAGCGGACGGGCACGGCGGAGGACTTCGCGGAGATAGGGAATCTCAAACAGCAGTATGAGGGCTGGATCCAAGCCGATACCTATTCTGCCGGTCACTGGTTGAACCAGCTCCCGCCAGGGAAATTTCGAGATCAAATGGCCGTCGCATACATCGCCGCGAGCACGCAGGACGACCCGCAGGGTGCGATGAATCTAGTAGCGACTCTCCACCCCAGCCAGCAAGCGGCGGCGGGCGGAGCGGTGGTGACATCCTCAACGACTGAGGATGCCTCTGCGGTGCTGCGGGAGCTGGAGGGGAATTCCGACAATGCTGCCAGCCCTTATCTGGAAACTATGTTCACTGCGCTGGCAAGCAAGGTGGCGAACGGGAGTGATCCGGAGGCTGTTGCCCTGGTTGAGGAACGTCTGGACAAGCCCTATGTAACTAACTCGGCGCTGATGCTGATTTCCGCAGCCAAGGCGAAGTTCGATCCAAAAGGGGCACTGGACTGGGCGGTGGAAATGGAATCCCGGAAGCCGGAAACCTTGAATTACGGGCAGATGGTTTCCAGCGTCATTCAGGCGATGTCTTTGGAAAATCTTGATAAGGCAGAAATCTGGGCGGCAACACAGCCAGATGCCGAAAATCTACTCAGAACCATCGAAGGACGTAAGGAAAAGCTTCAAGATAGGGTGGGCGAGGATAACGAATACGACAAGGACGATTGAGTGTCTCGGGAACAATCCGGCCCACCTAGCAACTACAGGTTCTCGATAACCCGCAAGAGTCTCAGTCAGGGAACTCCTGTAATACGGGTATCGCTATACGATCCGAAAATGAGCTTCAATCTGAGATTTCCCAATGCGTTGGCATGGCAGTTCGGCTAGAAGTATTTCAATTTTGAGGGTGGGGGAGGCTTGCTGCGGCTGAAACCCTCCCGACTCGCCCATGTAACTGAGGACAAGGCCCATGAACTCCCTCCGCGTTCCCAATTCCTTTTTATTGTAATCGCGCATCAGACTGTAACCCAATATCCTTCGGGAATCAGACAATAGAGAGCTTATTCGAGTGGTTGAGGAAGCGCAAAACATCCTAGAGAGCCGCGCTACAGTTTCTGAAAAGTGAACGTATGAGATGGGGTGTAAGAGTCCTACGAAGCGCGCTTACCAAGGAGGAAATACAGGATAACTCCTTTTGTTGACCTAGGATATTGTGTTCATAGGGTAACTGATCATAATTCAGATCTTATGGAGGACTTTCGGTCATCGGATTTGAAAACGATTCTGCATTCCAAACGGGCACAGATTTATTATCTGGAGCACTGCCGAGTTCTGGTGAACGGCGGGAGGGTCGAATATGTCACGGAGGAGCCAAACCGGGCAAAATACTGGAATATTCCCATCGCGAACACGACTTCGATACTCTTGGGAACCGGCACCTCGGTAACCCAGGCGGCCATGAGGGATCTGGCACGAGCCGGAGTCATGGTAGGTTTTTGCGGTGGTGGTGGGACTCCTCTCTTCAGTGGTGGTGAATTCGATATCGAGGTTACTTGGATTTCGCCGCAGAGCGAATACCGTCCGACGGAATATTTACAGGACTGGATAGATCTTTGGATGGATAGGGGGAAGAGGCTCTCCGCTGCGAAAATGCTGCAGGACGTGAGGCTGGGATTGGTTTTGCGACTTTGGAAAAAGGGAGTTAGCAGTGGGGAGCGGGTGTTCGCGCCAGATGGTTTGAAGCTGGAACGGATGCATAGAGATGCCTTGGCTGCGATGCGTTCATGCGACGACATAGGAACGCTGCTGGCACGTGAGGGAGAGTTCTCGAAAAAGCTCTACGCGCTCGTCGCCAACGGGACGGATTACGGCAGTTTCAAGCGGAGAAAACGAGGCAGCGGTGTTGATGCTGCGAATCGGTTTCTCGATCACGGAAACTACCTAGCATATGGTCTCGCAGCTACGGCAACGTGGGTGTTAGGGCTCCCCCACGGGCTTTCCGTGCTGCACGGGAAGACGCGGCGCGGTGGTTTGGTGTTCGATGTTGCCGATATCGTGAAAGACGCAGTGGTCATGCCACAGGCGTTTCTTTCCGCGATGGATGGGGATGACGAGCAGGAATTCAGGGGCAAGCTGATCGCGCGTTTTCTGGATACGGAATGTCTGGATCTGATGATAGAAACTCTCCAAAGCATCGCTAAATCCGAAGTGGGGGCGGACTCATGAACGTGCTCGTCATTTCAGAGTGTCAGGGGAGGGCGCTTGAAGAAACCCGTAGGATCATGGATCACTTTGGACAGCGCATCGGTCGGCGCACGTGGCTTGTGCAGACGACGGAAGCGGGGATGGAAACGTTTTACCGAATGCTGCGGAAGTCCGCCCGGCGCAATTCCGCCGTGGCCTGCCATTGGATTAAAAAAGGTGGCCGCGCAGAACTCCTGTGGACCGTGGGGAAACGGGGCGAATTTAACTCCGAAGGTTTGGTCGCTACCCATACTACCGCCCGGGACATCGTCCGCAGTGCCGATGAAAATGAGTGGCACGCGATCCGAATCATCGATGCCTTGGTGGGCATCGCAGCGCTTTTTCACGATTTTGGCAAAGCCTGCGATTTTTTCCAGACGCGCCTTCGCGCTTCATTGAAAAAAAAGGATACTTCAAAGTTCACAAAGAATCCATACCGCCACGAATGGATCTCCTTGGAAATATTCGTATCGTTCGTGGCCAAGGGAAACGATGCTGACTGGATTGCGCGGCTCTCCAATATCCAACCGAATTCCGCCCGAGATGCAGAGATAGTCGAGAGCCTCGCGGTCTATAAAACAGCCGAGCCGTTTGGAAAACGCTTGGCAAATCTTCCTCCTCTCGCAAAGGCGGTGGCATGGTTGATTCTGAGTCACCACCGCATGCCGTTGCCGGAGGTGCCATCTGATTTGGCCACTGTCTCCAACGGGCTCGACCAATGTAATTTTCATTGGAACAATCCCGGAAAGGACGTCACTCCCGATCAAAAAGACGCCTGTTTTCTTTTTGAAAACGGACTGCCATTCGCGAGTCGTTCCTGGTGCCAACTCGCTCGTGCTACAGCCGGTAGAGTTCCGCAAATGCTCCTTAGTCCGGACTGTTGTTATCTGTCCGATCCACATGTTTTACATGCCGCGAGGTTGTGCCTGATGCTTGCAGATCACATCTATTCCAGCGAAGCGACAAATCCTCGCTACGGTGATCCTGTCCTCAAAGATTCCCAGAAAATCCTCTACGCCAACACGGATGGTAAAACGAAAAAACTCAAACAACGCCTCGACGAGCACCTGATCGGAGTTACAAAACACGCCCGCAGGATCGTCTATTCCCTCCCGCGTCTAAAACGGGATCTCCCCACGCTGGGTCTCGTAAAAAATCTTCGAAAACGCTCTTCCGACGCGCGGTTTCGCTGGCAGGACGAAGCTTTTGAACTCGCCAGCAGTTGCCAGCGTGAATCCAAACTCCACGGTTTTTTCGGAGTGAACATGGCTTCGACTGGCACCGGAAAAACTCTCGCCAACGCCCGCATTATGTATGCACTTTCTGAGGAGAGGAATGACGCGCGTTTCACCATCGCCATAGGCCTGCGCAGCCTGACCTTGCAGACGGGAGAGGAATACCGGAAGCGGCTCAAACTCGATGCCGGGCAGCTTGGAATCATGGTTGGCGGCGGTGCTGGTGTGAGGCGTCTGTTCGAGGAAAATCAGGATGGAACGTTTGATCAAGGAGGTTCCGAATCCGCCGATTACGCCAGCGGAATGCAAGGCCAAATCGACTACAACGGTCCTGTCGCGGACGGTCCGTTGAAACATTGGCTCTCTGAAAATGAGCATCATTCCAAGCTCATCAGCACTCCGCTGCTGGTCACTACCGTGGATCACCTGATTTCCGCTTCCGAGTCCATGCGCGGCGGTCGCCAGATCGCTCCCATCCTGCGACTGATGAACTCGGATCTCGTGCTCGACGAGCCGGACGATTTCGATCTCAACGACATGCCAGCCATCACCCGGCTCGTTCATTTCGCTGGACTTTTTGGCTCACGAGTTTTGCTTTCTTCCGCCACGTTGCCGCCGGATTTTATCGAAGCTCTCTTCCTTGCCTATCAGTCGGGTCATGAAGTTTTTAGGAAAAACCACGGACTGCCCCAGCCACCATCTGGCATCTGCTGCGCGTGGTTTGATGAAAATGATCGCCATTCAGAAATCTCGTCCAGTAAGGCGGACTTTGCGGTGGCTCATGCTAAATTTACCAAAAAACGCTCTTCCTATCTGGCAACACTTCCACCGCGCCGACGTGCAGAAATAGTTTCCCTGCCGTATGTATCGCCGGAAATCGGTTTTTCGCCCGAGATCCTGTTGGAAAATTTCACCCAGCTCCACCATCTAAACGCAACCACGGATCCCGTCACCGGGGCAAAGGTCAGCTTTGGACTTTTCCGCATGGCGAACATCGCGCCACTAATTACCACGGCTCTATCCATTCTGGCCAGCGCCGCACCCGAGGATTTTCACATCCACCTCTGCTGCTACCACAGTCGCCATCCGCTTCTGATCCGCTCCGACATGGAGGCCATGCTCGATGCCTGTCTCAACCGGAAAGACGAAACGACTGCCTTCAGCCATCCCAGCGTTCGCACAGCATTGGACAAGAATCCTGCCGGGAATCATATCTTCCTAGTCATCGCTAGCCCGGTCGCCGAGGTGGGGCGGGATCATGATTACGATTGGGCGGTGGTCGAGCCGTCTTCCCAGCGTTCCATCATCCAGCTTGCGGGTCGCATCCGCCGCCACCGTCCGGGAAAATGGGAAGAGGTCAATCTCCGTATCCTCAACGAAAACCGCAAAGCGCAAACCGAAGTCGCAGGCAAACCTGTCTTTTTGCGTCCCGGATTTGAGGATGACGGGCACGTCCTATCATCCCGGAAACTCGACGAGCTACTGCGTCGTTCCGAGCTGGAAACCGTGGATTCCCGCCCCCGCATCCAGCGTCCGGAAAACCCTAACTCGAAGGGTAAACTTACCGACTTTGAGCATCAGCGCATTCAAGAACTGTTTTCTAACGATGAAGCGTACGATCTCCCGCCTCGTTATTTCTGGGATCACCCGCGCAACATCCATCTCACCGCCGCCCTCCAAAAACTTCAGCCCTTCCGGAAAAATGAAATCCAAGAAGTCACCTACTACCTCGCCCCGGAGGATGGAAACGACAATTTGTCCTTCATGGAAATCCCTGATCGGGAACTTCCGCAAAAACGTGACAACCTCTATTGGCGAACGGATGTAGAATTATCATCCTCCATCCATTTCTGGGGTGAATCAGATATTGGAGAACGCCTCAAAATCCTCGCGGAAAAATTCGACATCCCCCTAGCGCGAGCCGCCCGCGATTTTGCCACCATCTCCCTCGTTCCGAAAGACCATGGCTGGCATCACCATCTCCGGCTGGGATTTTGGGAGAGGAAATGAGCTGCCTGTGCGGCAGTGAACATCGTCTTATTTCAGACTTACTAACTTCGATAAGCTGCCTGTCCGGCAGTTCGATATTCACCGAATATAGCCAAAATTTTGCTTTATCAAACTAAAACTTAATAACTGGAAGATTTCCCTTGCGGACTCTCTCTCTAACTGTCTTCTTAGTAACCACTCCAATGAGTGTTCCCATCCCCGAACCTACTTCTGTCCGCGATGCGATTTCGATGTTTCTGAAAGCCCGTCTCGAAGAAAAGCTCAAGCCCGTCAAAGATCTTGCGAAGCGTGAAGCACTGATCGAAGAACACCGTCCCGAGAACTGGATTCCGAATGCCGCCAAGAAGGCTGCGGCTCTATCTCTCGTTACCCATTCTCCAAAATTTATCCATCCCTCCAGTTCCGCCTCGGCAATTCGCTTCCTTCCTTCGGTTGCTCTGCCTGAGGGGCTTGTTGGCACGGAAATTCAGGGGATGGTCGATGATGTTGTCGGAAATGCTGCGTATCTTGGATCCTTCGCGTTTCTCAAAGTTCGCTATCAAGGCCAATCAATTCTCTCCAACCTCCTTCGTGACGATCCCGAAACCATCGCCGCCCTTGCTGTCGATCCTAGCTTGGCTGCCAATTTAGCCAAACAATTCAAACAAATTGCGATTTCCGACAAGCCGCTATCGACCGACGAACTTGCAAAACAGATCTACTTTCCCGTCCCCGAAACGAAAGATGATTATCATCTTCTCACCATTCAATATCCCACTTCGCTCGCCCACGGGTTCTATGAGACCATCAGAGAAGATAAATTTTCCAAAAAAACCAAAGAACTGCGAAATACACCAGTCGCCGAGATTTCAGCCCCAGCCAGCTACAGGGAATATCGTGATTTGGCAAAAATCGGCTTTGGTGGCTCAAAACCCCAGAATATCACCCAGCTAAACTCGGAGCGTGGAGGAAACGCTTACCTCCTATCATCCATACCTCCCCTTTGGAGCAAAAACCTTCTCAGGCTTTCCCCAACCGCCACCACGATTTTCGACCGCAATCTCCAGAGCAACGTGGTCATCAAATCTGAGCTTCGTTCACTCCTGGAATACCTCCGCCAACACCATGCGAAAAACGAGAAATACCGCGAAGCCATTGAGGCTCAAATCCTCGTCATTGCCGATGCCGTCCTAGATCTCGTCGATCTGATGAGCGAACTCCCGCCCGGCTGGACCGATGCCTACTCGCTCATCCCCGAGGAAAAGGACTGGCTCGATCCTTTTCGCAGCGAGCAGGAAAACGCTGCTTCCTCAGATCCTGTCGTCCTTGGGAATCGTTTTGGAAGCTGGCTGCTTGCAGCCCTCGGAGAATTTAACTCTCCGCGTCGGAATGAAGGTCGTTCGCTCCCTGCATTGGCGCTCGATTCCACCCACGCCGCTGCTTGGTCTGCGATTTTTGCCGCCAGACTCCAGTTCTCCATGCCTCAGCACTGATCCTATCAAATCATGTCGCATCCCAACGCCATCCTCATTCTCCCGCGCATCCGCGTTCAGAACGCCAACGCACTCACCAGCCCTTTCACTTGGGGCTTCCCCGGCCCTCCGGCTTTCGGAGGATTTGTCCATGCCCTTTCGCGCAAGCTTTCAGCAGCTCATCCCGGGGTATCGCTGGGTGCTTTCGCCGTTCTCTCCCACGCTTTCAACGCGCAGGCTAGCGGCGTGTATGAATCGAACTTTCACCTTTCTCGAAATCCCCTGAAAGCGGATGGGAAACTTCCCTCCACCATCGAAGAAGCCCGCGCCCACCTCACAATAAGCCTAGTCATTTCCCTCCACTCCAGTGGGGTGCTGGAAGATCGTGAAGCCGTCACCCAAGCCATCGCACGGCTCCTTCCCACCATGCGCCTCGCTGGCGGCAGCATCATTCCTACTGAGGGGCGCTTCGGAACAAGCCGTTTCCCAAAGCCCATCCTGAACAACCTCTCGAAAGACAGCACCCAAGTACAGACAGATACCCGGGAAATCCTCTCCCGAGTGCGCGGGGGATTCGCGCTCGTATCTGCTACAGGGAGGCTCGCCGCACACCATAGGGAAATGAAAGTGACCCAACCCGAGACCACCGCACTGCTGGCACTCACGGACATTTGCGCTCGGACAAGGATCCTCGTCTCCGACATACCGCCCGGCGAAGATGATTCCCCCGGCCAGCCCGCCTCATGGGAAATCTTGCGCCGCCCCGGTTGGCTTGTCCCCATCGCCTCCGGATATCGCGCCATCTCCTC
>NZ_JBHUIT010000022.1:0-64018 GCF_042683045.1 Luteolibacter algae
GTGGTTTTACCACAAGAACTCTAAAAAGGAGCTGTCCGATTTTCTGGGGTCAGGCCAAGGACAGCACTCCTACCGACGATTATGAAGCGAAGCAAATTCTATGAGGTGAGGAATTTGCTCGAATATCACAATACACCTGATGAGATTGCTTCACGCACAGATTCGCTATGGCAATAACAAATAAACCGAACAAGATGCTGCGTTGAAAGCGCAAGGGTAATTTGTCGGTTTTAGGAGTTTTTTGTGGTGGTAGTGAAGGGATATTTCAAGACTCGATGAAGCCTCTTTTTTCGGGGTTGTAGGGTAGTCCTGACTTGAGGATTCCGTAGATTTGGTGAAGCAGTTTTTTGCGCATGATTGCGATGATGACCTGCTTGGGTTTCTTACCGTTTTCCTTGAGCCTGTCGCAGAAGGTTTTGAGCAGGGGATTGTTGTTCCGGGCTGTCATGGCGGGCATGAATAGACCCCGTCTCAAGCGCACCGATCCTATCTTGGTGATGGGTGTCTGGGTCTTGCCTGATGTCCCGCTCTGGAAGTGACGTGGTGTTAGGCCTGACCATGCGGCGAGCTGGCGCGCATCTTCGAACTCGGACAGATCAGGAAGCTCGGCGATGACGATCTGAGCGGCAACATCCCCGATGCCGGGAATGGTTTTCAAGAGCTTGTATTTGGCGAGGAGTCCGGCATCGGATTTGATGGTTGTGAGGATGCCTTTGCGGATGGATTTGATCTCCTTTTCCAGGAATTTGATGGTCCGCTCGAGTGATGCCACAACGGTTTTCTCCGGTTCGGCGGAGAGCCTGGTCTTGAGTCTTGCCGCGTCCTGGGTGAGGGAGTCGGCGTGGCGACTGAGTTCGGTGATTCGTTGCTGCTGCGGGCTTCGCGGCTGCCAGGGACGTAGTTCGTGTTGTTCTGCTTTAAGGAAACGGGCGATGAGTTTGGCGTCGGCGGTGTCGCTTTTGTTGCGCCTGAGTTTTTGTTGTCCGAATGATTTGATCCACTGCGGATTGACCAAGTGTAGGCTGTTCATCCCACGCATGTGAAGGGCTGCGGCAATGGCACCGCCGCATTCCGCCAGTTCGGTTTCTCTCCCGGCACTTGGTTTGTTTGGGGAAATCCTTCCATCCCTTATGGAATATGGTGCGCCCGACTGGATTCGAACCAGTGACCGTCCGCTTAGAAGGCGGATGCTCTATCCAGCTGAGCTACGGGCGCTTGGGAGAGGGGAGGTGGGTAACAACAGTTATTGGAAATGTCTAGAGAGACTTTAAGAATATTGAAAATTCGGAGGATGAATTCCGTTTCTAGAGATCAATTTATAAAGCGGACGGCATGCTTTTTGGAGAGTTTCAGCGTATCGCCGGGAGATGGTTTGATTGGCAAGGTTGGATCGGTTTGTTTTTCTCCATTCAGCTGAACTGATCCCGACACGATGAATTGCTTTCGGAGCTCACCGTTTGATTTTTTTAATCCAAAAGAGGCTTCAAAAGCGTGGGAGCAAAGGCTGAGAACAGTAAGGCCTGCAGGTAATGCGCTGAGTGAAATCTCAGGGAGATCTGCGGCATTGAGATCTTTTTTAGAGAAGCGGGTATCCCAATCAAGCCGAGCATTTTCTGCCTCGGTAGCCCCATGGTAGCGGGCGGTTAGTTTTTCCGCCAAAGCTTTTTTGGAGTCCATCGGGTGCTGGGATGCATCGCGTGACTCGCCTAAAAGAAGAAGGTAATAACGATCCATTAGCTGATCGGAAACAGACATCAGCTTACCATACATTTCCTGTGGAGATTCGGACACTCCGATATAATTTCCATAGGATTTCGACATTTTCTTCACCCCGTCCAGGCCTTCGAGGAGAGGCATAACCATAACTACCTGTTGTGGCTGACCTTCGTCTTTTTGCATATCACGACCTACCAAGATGTTGAACAATTGGTCGGTGCCGCCGAGTTCCACGTCGGCGCGGATCTCTACGGAATCCCAGCCCTGCATTACCGGATACTGCAGCTCATGAAGACGGACCTCTTGTCCGGAATCGAGCCGGTTGCGGAAATCTTCCCGCTGAAGCATTTGCTGCAACGTCACCCGGGCATTGAGACGGAGAATCTCTTCATAAGTCATTTTCCGGAACCAATCTCCATTATAGACGATTTCTGTTTGGTCCCGATCGAGGATTTTGAATGCCTGCTCGGTATAGGTGGCCGCATTTTCGAGGACTTCATCGCGGCTCAGCGGCGGCCGGGTAGCGGAGCGGCCGGATGGATCGCCAATGGTGGCAGTGAAATCGCCGATCAGAAGAACTGCCTGGTGGCCGAGAAGCTGGAATTGGCGAAGTTTTTCCAATGCCACTGTGTGCCCGAAGTGGATGTCTGGTGCCGTGGGATCAACACCGAGTTTTACGCGTAATGGACGGCCGAGTTTGAGCTTTTCCAAGAGTTCTTTTTCGGAAAGGACTTTGGCGGCACCGGAGGTGAGCTGGGCAAGTTGTTGTTCTGGAGTGAGAGTCATACCTGTGGAAAAATAAACGGTCGTCGCCGGACGACTGCCGTGTGGAATGCTGAAACAGTTTTCGGCTGCGGTTTAACCACCGCAGCGGTCACATGCAACAACGGTTATTTTCCTCCTTTGGTTTTTTGAACTTCTTTGAGCCTTTGGATGGCTCGTTGCGCAAGATCGATCACTTTGTCGCTATCCGCGGTTTTGGTGAGATTCTCGAGTATGGCAAATGCCCATGGAGCAGGATCCACGTTGGCAAGACCGCGAATTAGCTTTAGCTGTTCGTTCTGGGTCTTGGTTTGCTCTGAGAGAAGGGTCCAATTCTGCTCGACTTTGTCCGGGGAAGCTGCGGCATATTGAATAGCGGAGTCATAAGCCCGGTCACGGAGTTGAACCTCGGGTGACGAGGCCAGATACTCAATGAGGAGTTTATAACCTTCGTTGCCACTCCATGTAGCTAGAGCGACAATAGCTGCGATGTTATCCTTCATGTCTTTGCTGAAGAGATTCTCCTTGGCAAAAGAGAGTGCGAAATCCCCGCCTACACGGCCGAGGAGACGGAGCATGGAGTGACGGATTACATCGTTTTCTGCGGCGCCGTATGCCGAGATAAGATCCGCGGCGAGGCTATTCTTGGAGGAAGACTTTTCTATTATGGTTGCCGCATTTTCTTCAGCTGCCTTGCGGATCAGATCGTTTGAAGTTGTTTTTATGATATTGATGAAAGCCGGTAGCTGCTGCTCGTCCGACATAAACCGGCAGGCCTCGATTGCTGCGACTGCGGCATTTGGCTCATTGGTGCTTTCCGCAAAATCCAGCAATGTGCCGATGATTGCGGGGTTTCCACGTTTACGCAGCACGTCCCGGATGAGAACCACACGGACATCCGGAATCATGGTTTGAGTGGTGGCAAATTCCGCAATGCGTGCGTCAATATCCGTGCCGTCTGTGGATTTTGCGAGGAAGAGCGCTTTGTAGATGACGTAGCGATTTTTGTTAGAGGCTACGGAAGTGGCTGCCCGCAGGAGCATTTCCAGCTTATCCTTATCGACCGGTAGTTCGGTGGCATCACCTTTGGCCACATATTCTATCATGGAATTGTAGGTCTTTGCCTCGGCATTCGCCCGCATTTTTTGCATCAGAACAAAAGCAAGGATGAGGACCACGATTGCGGTGCCGATTCCCAAAACAACCTTGCCGCTGCTTGATAATCCTTTTTGCGGGGTTGAGACCTTTGTCGCCGGTGGCTTAGATCCGATGGGAGAAACCGCTTTTTTACCCGGAGTTGCAGCATTAGTTGGGGCGGGGGTGAGCTTCGGCCCGGTAGGGGGTGTGACAGCGGGAGTGGACGGTGGGGAGGAAGCAGCTGGCTGGGTGGGTTTCGCCGTTGGGATTACCGGGGCTGTGGCCGGCGGGCTGATCGGGGCTCCCGAACTGGTAGGAGTGACGAGGCCTGTTGCCGCACGTGATGCCTGAACTACTTGAGCGGTCGTATGGACACTTGGTTTCGAGCCTTCAGGTGGAGCCAGCGCTTTTGGCGCTGAAGCAGTTTTGACAGGTTGGGTAGGAGTTACTTCTGGGACGACCTCTGGAACTGGAGCCGCACCAGGGATCACTAGTTTCGGACGTTTCGGTTGTTCTGGGGCGGGTGATGGTGTTCCGGTGCTCATTGGGGGAGAAGGTTGTGCTGCGTCGTTTTCCACGAAATTCTGTAATGCCTGCCGGGCGGATTCCGGGCGGTCGGATGGGTTCCGGTTGATATGCCACATGATCCAATCACATGCCCATAGAGGGATTCCGTCCCGGACTTCCTGGAGAGGGTTTACATAGTGCTGGAGATGGGATGCCATGACCTCCGCCGCAGTTTCACCATCAAACGGATAGTAGCCGGTCAGTGCATAGTAGAAGACGCAGCCGATGGCATATAGATCGGTTCTCGCATCAATAGGCACGCGTTCGAACTGTTCGGGAGCCATGAAATAGATGGAACCGAAAACGCCATCAGATTGGTCGGTGGTTTGTAGCGAGGGCTTCGCAGAGAGCTTGGCCAAGCCAAAGTCCACGATCTTCACCTGGAATTTGCCGGAGGGCAACCAAGTCAGCATGATATTGCTGGGTTTGAGATCGCGGTGGACCAGATGCAATTCCTGAGCGGCTATCAGGGCTTCAAGCACTTGCATTGCCAGCTCCCGGAAATCGCTCCAAGTGAAAGAACCTTTGAGGATAATATCTTCAAGCGTCTCGCCGGCGAGTAGCTCCATGACAACATAGGGGCCGTCTTCATCGGATCCCACATCATAGATCGTGACGATATTTGGATGCTGTAGGGATGCCAGCGAGCCGGCTTCCTTCAGTAGCTGCCGGGTGCTTTCCTCGGAAATTTCCGCATCCTCTGAATTGGCGATGATCCGCTTGATCGCCACATCCCGGTTCATCCGGACATCGTGAGCGCGGTATACGGCGCCGAGGCCACCTTGACCGATTTTCCCTTTGATTTCGTAGCGATCTTCCATGGGTTTCTTGCTGGTGTCTGGAGCCTCCGGATAAAACCGATCAGAGCTTTTTGATATCGATCATAGCGCGCTTACGGCGGGACTCGATCCAGCGCTCATATTGAGCGGAAGTTTTATTGCGACGGACCCTTTCCTCGATCATGGAGCGCACTTCCGATAGGGAAGGCGATGGCCCAAGATTTTTGCTGATGACCTTAACGATCGTGAAGCCACGCGGATCGAGAAGAGGACCGATGATTTTTCCTTCGTCCGCTTCAAAGATGATAGCGGCAAATTCCGAGGAGAGATCCGTCCGTGGAAGATCTTCCTGCAAACCGCCTTCTGAGGCGAACGCATCACGTGAGTTCTCCTTCGCAATCTCTTCGAAGTCCGCTCCGTTATTGAGCTTGCTCGCAAGGCTTTCCGCTAGGGCCAGCTGAGTTTCCGGGGTTGCCAGAGGGCTCTCCGGATCGGCTGCCGGGATAAAAATTTTCCGGAAAGTGATCTTATCTTT
Organism: Luteolibacter algae; assembly: GCF_042683045.1. Lineage (NCBI taxonomy): Bacteria > Pseudomonadati > Verrucomicrobiota > Verrucomicrobiia > Verrucomicrobiales > Verrucomicrobiaceae > Luteolibacter > Luteolibacter algae. The sequence continues at coordinate 5,497 of NZ_JBHUIT010000022.1, forward strand.
TGAAATATCCCGAAGGGTGCTTTTGACCTTATTGTATTCGGTTTGGACTTCGTTTGGGAGCGGAGGCGGAGCATCCGAAAACTGCTGGGCACGCATCGCCTGCACGACCATTTTCTCACGGGTCATTTCACGATAACCCTCCATCGTAAGCCGGGATTTTTTCAGTTCCTCCCGGAATTTTGCCTCATCGCCATTGTAAAGCTCCCGAATCTGACGGTCCACTTCGTCATCGACCAGACTCGGCCGTATGCTTGCTCCGAGCTGCTTGAACTCGTCCAATATGATCTGCCTATCGATTAGTTCCTGAATAATCTTGTCCTGAGCCTCTTTGAATTGACGCTCAAATTCAGGACCGCGCCGTGGGAACTGTGTGGCCAGCTGCGCATAAATTGGTGCGAGCATGAAAGAGACCTCGTTTTTAGTGATAACCTGTCCGTTGACCTTTGCCGCGATCCCATTGACTTCGATCGCTTGGGAAAAGGCAGAGGTGCTGGTCAGTATCGGAATAAACAGAAGAGAAAGATAGCGGATCATTTAGATAGAATGGAAAATTATTGCCAAGGTATTGGTGAAGCGGCGTGAAAGAGTTTTCCGCGAGATGACAGATATTGCAAGCGGAGAACCTCGTAGCAAGAAACTCTCTCGTTACCGGTTCATCCTCATGCAACCAAGTGGCACCCCGCTTGTAAAAGTCCGCTTCTTTGGCAATAAATACTTGGGGAATTCTCCCGTTTCTATCTTGGATGCGAGGCTTATTCAGAATTTTTTTCTCCCGGTGGACTCTTAGGCGGTTCGGGCTAGCACTGGAGCTCCACCAGCCTCGGGCATGGCGGAAAATTTCCCGACGACATTAGCGCGATTGATCTCGATGTCATCATTGGGAACCCAATTTGTAAGTTTGCCCAAAGTCTCCGACGGGAGAAACTCAAGAATCCTTCCGTATTGTTTGGTTTTACAGGCAAGTCCCCATGTCTCGGTGTTGTATCTCAAAACAATTTTCTCAATAATTTCGCCAAGGGTCTGATAGCACAGGGTTTCATCTTCCCAATGAAGTAGAGGCGTGCCGGTCTGGCCCCATGATTGGAATTCTATCCGCTCAACGAGCTCCGCGTTACCATTGGGATACAACAGGTAGGCGAAAAGAGCATCGAATCCCGTGCAGATTACGATTTTGTGGGTTTTCATAATAGTTGTTTGAAGAACCCCATCGCAAATAACATGCCGGAATTGACAGTTCTTTTGCACTCAAAAAGTTGTTGGGAAATATAGAGTTTTCAGAATGCCCAGGGTAGTGAGAAAACTCTATCGCGATGCAATCTGCAATATGTGCATTGTGAAATGCACGATTTCGGATGGCCTGCACGCGGACACTTTGAATGAAAATTTTATCATGCGTCCAATCTGAGTGCTGCCTTTTGTGCAGCGGATTTCGCCTCTCCCTTGAGATCGGTCGACGAGCTACTGGTGAGGCGCATTCCCACCGGCTTCGATACACCGAATTCTTCCATAGTGACCCCATACATCACATCGGCCCGGGCCATGGTTCTTTTTGAGTGGGTCACGATGATGAACTGGGATCTGTCGATGAATCGATCGAGAACTTTCACAAACCGATTGATGTTTGATTCATCCAATGGCGCGTCGAGCTCGTCGAGCACACAGAAGGGCGAAGGCTTGATCATATAGATGGAAAACAGCAGTGCGACTGCCGTCATCGACCGTTCACCACCGGAAAGAAGAGTAATCGACTGGAGCTTTTTACCGGGAGGTTTTGCAATCACCTCAATTCCGGATTCCAATGGGTCGTTCTCATCAATCAAAGTGAGATCAGCCTGACCCTTTTCACCGAAGAGTTCCTTGAACATATCCCGGAAATTGATTCTTACCTGGGCGAAGGTTTCTTTGAAACGGCGTTGGGTCTCCTCATTTATCCGTTCGATTACAGACAGTAACTCGGTCTTGGATGATACAAGATCATCGTGCTGGTTCCGCAGGAAGTTATGGCGTTCTTCCAGCTCATCGTATTCTTCGATCGCATCGATATTGACCGGGCCCATGGACTCGATCTTACGTTTGATGTCATGGACCAGAGATTCCACATGGGACCAGTTTGGCTCGCCCGGCATGTCTTTGATCTCCTCAGATGGGTTGATGGCGCTATTGTGCGTAGCTAAGATTTCAGAATCGGTCTCATCCGCTCCGGAGGCATTTCGGGCTGCCCGGGACTGGAGTGTGGCCAGGAGGGAATGCGCATCCGGCTGGAAGCTTGCCAATACAATCTGATGTCTCTCTTCTGTGGATGAAACCAGATTTTCCAAACGTAAATCGAGCTTTGTTGCGGCGATTTCTTCCCGTCCTTTTTGCTCATTGATCGAGGCCAGATCTTTGCGGATCTTGGTGAGCTCGATCTCGGCATCTTCGATTGCTTTAATGAGTAATGTGCGACCTTCCGCCTTTTGACTGAGTTCCTGCTGTAAGTCCTCGGATTCCAGCTGATGGTCTTCCACTTGGGAGGCCAGGGACTCATTCTCGTCGATGGAAGCTTGGATACGCTGGGTGAAATTCTCGATCTCCGTTTCGCGTCGGATAGCGATCTCCCTAAGCTCCGATAGCCGGGCTTCCATGGGGCGTTGCTGCTCTTCGGCTGCCTGTTTGGCCCGTTTTTCGACTGCGAGATTCGTTCGCAATTCGTTTAATACTGCATTGAGCTCCTGCTCTGCTTCCGCTGCGGAATCCGATTGTGATTGCAATGCACGGGTCTGGCTTTCGATCGCCTCCAATCTTTCTCTGGATGCGGCTAGCTCGCTCTCAAGAGACTCGCGTGAATCCGATGCCGCGGATTCGCGCTTTTCAAGCTCGTTACGCTCCCAGCGGACGTTTTCAATGCGGGTATTGAAATTCTCGACTTCACGGGAGGCCAGCGAAAGTTGCCCTTGGAGGGTGGATAATTCCACCTTCTGTTTCTGCAGTCTTTCCCGAGCGACCTCGACAGACTCACGCCCAGCTTCAAGATCTGCTTCCAGGGCAATAACCAACGATCTTGCCTGTTGGTCTTTCGCGGTCAGTTCCGATACTTCATTTTCCAAGGCTCTCACTTCATTTTGCCTTTCCAGCAGGGAAGCGGAGGCTCCCGAGGCAGCACCTCCCTGTATCGTTCCTTCCGGAGAAAGAGTTTCACCGGCCAGCGTTACGAAGGTGAGTGTGGAGTAATCGCCGCGCAGTTTGAGTGCAGTTTTCAGATCCGGCACGATCAAGGTTTTTTCAAGCAATTGCTCGATGATTGAGGATACCCGTGGTTCTGACTTCACACGATCCAAGGCCCAGGCGATCGCTCCGGAAGGGACGGTCTCCATTTGGGTGCCGTTGGCTTTGGGAACCAGATCTCTGGGAAGAATAGCGGCTAGACCGAGCTTCTTTTCCGTCAACCTCTCGATCAATTCCTGAGCAATCGAGGAATCCGTAACCAGCACGGTCTGGAGTTTTGCCCCCAAAGCTGCTTCGATGGCACGGGCTGCGGAATCATCCGCGCGTATGAATGATGCGAGAACCCCTTCGATGGAGTTTTTGAAGTGATCCGGCTGGTCCAAGCCTTTGAGCAAGTTCTGCGTGCCTTTGGCAAAGCCCTCACCAGAAGCGACCAATTGTTTTACCGCATCATGCCGAGCCGAGCGTTGGGCCAGAATTTTGTTCGATTCTGTAGCTGCTTTCCGGGAGGAGTCGAGATCGCCCCGAATGCGTTGGTAGTTGCGCTCGGCTTGCTGGAAAGATTCTTCCAGTTCTGTCAGCTGGGAGCTGGTCTCCGAGACAAGTGAGGCAATGCGGGTCTGTTGTTCGATGTGCTCTTCCACGCCTAAATTCAGCCTTTGCTCCTCCTCGGCCAACTGACGCGCCCGTTCACGGTTGCCTTCCAGCTGGGCAAGGGATGACTCGATTTTTGCCTGCATCGTGGCGATCAAAGTCTGGGTTTTATTGGCTTCTGCCCGGGAGGATCGTAGGGAAGCCTCAAGATTTGCGCGGTTGCTGCGGGCGGCTAGAGTTCGCTCCTCTTGCTTCTCCAGCTCGAGTTCCTGTTCCGCGATTCTTCGGGTGAGCTGTTCGAGCGCTTCGTTGGCAGCAGTGAAATCGAATTCCTGCTGAGCGAGTTTTTCGCGTGTCGCCGCGATATCCGCATGATTCTGCGATATCCGGTTTTCCAGCTCCGCTTTGCGCTCATTATTGAATGCGATCCGTGACTGTGCGGCGGTCAGCGCATTCTGGTGGGTATTCAATTGCTGGCGTATTTCCGCGAGCTCGGACTCGAAAAGCCGTGCTGATGAGCGGGCTTCTGAAACTTTTTCCTCTTTTTCAGGAAGTTGATAGCTCAGATGGGAATCCTGTGCTTCAAGAGAGCGAATAGAGGTCGTGAGCTCTGCCCGCTGTCCGGTGATTTCAGTGAAACGCTTATGGGCAAGATGAGTATCCAGAATGTGGTAGTCGGCACTCAAAGATTGGAAACGGCGGGCTTTGGCCACCTGGCGTTTCAGTGAGTTCATCCTGCGCTCCTGTTCGGCAAGAACGTCTGAAACACGGAGTAGATTCGCTTCGGTATACTCAAGTTTTCGCAGGGCGTCCTTCTTCTCGCGCTTGAATTTGGTGATTCCCGCAGCTTCCTCGAAGACCGCCCGGCGCTCTTCTGGTTTTGAAGACAGAATTTGATCAATCTGGCCTTGGGCCATAATGGAGTATGCGGTGCGGCCAATTCCCGTATCCATTAAAAGATCGTGGATATCTTTCAATCTACACAAGGTGCCGTTGAGTCGGTATTCCGAACGTCCATCTCGAAAAACTCTGCGGGTGAGAGATACCTCATTGAAGTCGACTTTGAGAGATTCCTCGCAATCCGCCATCGTCAGCGTGACCTCGGCCATTCCCAATGGCTTTCGTTTCTCGGTGCCATTAAAAATAACATCGGCCATTTCTCCACCGCGCAGCGCTTTGGCGGAGGTCTCGCCAAGCACCCAGCGGATAGCATCCACGACATTAGATTTTCCGCAGCCATTGGGGCCAACGATCCCTGTCACCCCTTGGGCAAACTCGAAGACTGTTTTGTCGGCAAAGGATTTGAAACCCTGAATTTCGAGCGTTTTGAGATACATGGAGGTAAAATGGCTTAGTGCGGAATTCCACAACCTGTCTGGAGCGGTCCGGAGGATGGTAAATAAATTTTTAAAGTAGGCAAGGTGTGAATCGGTTTGAATGCAATATGTGGTATGTCTTGTGATGGAGTAGGGCCGGATATGGTGGTCGCAGGAAGTTAAGAGGAATTGAATAATCTGTATCGTGGAGGTGAATTTTTATGGGAGCCAACCCATGAACGTCAGAAAATTGAGACTTGCGAAACCAGTCTGCAGTGGTAGTTCTAAGTGCTGATGTTTAAGGTAGATGCGCAAACCCAGGCGTGTTTTAAATGGGCGGTAACTGTCTGTGTGGTGGTATTCATGCAATGCGAAGTCGTTGCGCAATCTCCCGCGAGTCCCCAGTTTGATCCATCGGATGTCTACTTTCAGGCTTACCTTGCAGTAAGAGCCGCCGAGCAGTTGGAAAAAGACGGGGATTACGTTGGTGCGATCAATAAATACCGCCAGGCTGAGGATCTGTTCGGATCAGTAAGCCGTTATTATCCGGACTGGAAATCCGGCATGGTGAAGAACCGGCGGGAGCTAACCGGGAAGTCTATCGCCGAAGTGAGAGAAAAGGCCGGGGAACAGCTGCAGAAGGATCGCGGGGCAATTGCCGAGCTCGAAGGAGGTGCACGGAGTGGGGGAGAATTTATTGATCCCGCTAAAGATGTGATGCCTTTGAATGGAGGGATCCTAGAGGTGGATCCACTGCAAACACGTCGTCTGAAAGACGCGGAAGCCGAAGTAGAGCGTCTTCGTAAAATGCTATCCGGGGCAGGTGGCGGTAGCAATGAGGCGATGAGGAATGCTTCCCGTGTGGATGACCTACGAAGGCAAAACGAGGCACTGACTGCAAAACTCCGCGCTGCGGAGACCAATTTGGAGTCACTGAGGGCCCGCATGGCTGCCGCTCCCATGCAAAATGAGCTGAAAGCCTTGAATAACCAGATCGAGCGTCTGGAACAAGAGCGGGAAGCGATGGCAATGGCTCTGAAAACCAGCCGCGGGGATCATGCTGAAGCACTTTCCAGGATCGAAATATTGAATGCAGATATGGAGATCATGCGGCAGCAAGCCAAAGATTTACGGCAGCAGGAGGCAAACCTCCAGCGGGATCTGGAAACGGAAAGGAATGTGGCCAACGAGGTCGTGGCCGGCCAACGACGACAAATGGATATGCTGGAAAAACAGCTGGAACTAAAATCCAACGAACTGAAGATGGCCAATGAGGAAATCGCGAGCTTGAACCAAGAGCTTGCTGAAAGCCGCGATGCCTTCAATGAGCTGAGGGAGGAACGTGACGGTCTTTTACAAGAACGTGACCAGATGGCAGCCTTGCTGAAGCTGAACGAAGCGGGGCGTATCGAGCAGCTCATCGAGCAGAATATGGGTCTTGCGAAGTCCCTGCGTGAGGCCAATGAGAAAGTAGAGCGGCTGAATGTGGACAACAATGCGGCAAAGGATGACATCGTCGACGCATTGCGGGATCTTGCGATTGCAAAATCACAGATCAATAGGCTTCATCAGGAAAAACGGGAGCAGGACAAGAGGCTGAGTGAGCTGACCGCAAAGTTGAAAGCCGAGGAAAGCGCTTTGGCTGGAGGCGAGGTCCATGCCGATCCCGCGGAAGTGGAAATTCTGCGGGAAGTGATCAAACGGCAGCTGCGTGTGCAGGAGCGCAGAAGGCAAGCGAAGGAACTTTTGGTGCAAGCGGCAAGGGATCTCGGGAAAGAAGATGAGCGGCTCAGCGAGGCGATAGATCTTTTCGATGGAGCGGAGATGGAACTCACGCCGGAAGAGCAGCGTCTGGTCGCGGATCAGCAGGTGGATGGAGAGTTTGTTTCACCTTTCGCCCGCGATAGATCAACCGTCGGTCGCGCGACCAATAAGCTCAACCGCGAATTGGATAGCTACGATAGAGCCGCCCAAAAGGCCTATCTTGCAGGCAGATTGCTCCCCACGCGCGAGCTTTTGGAACTGATGTTGGATCAGAATCCCGGACATATTCCTGCATTATGTAAGCTCGGAGTCGTCCATTTGAAGCTAAACGAACCTGGCGAAGCAGTTGATAGCTTCCGGCGCGCCATCGAATTGGAAGAGAATAATCCTTATGCGAACCGGATGCTGGGCTACTCCTATCTGAAGATGGACGACATGCCATCTGCAGAGCATTTCCTCAAGAAAGCGATCGATATGGCACCGGATGACGCCAAGAGCTATTTGCTGTTGGGCACTATTTCCTACACCCAGGGACAGCTCGTTGACGCGGAGTCATATTTCAAAGCGTCGATCACCGCCGATCCGGTTCCAAATGAACCATACTTCAATATCGCTTTACTCTGTGCCAATGACGGACGCTACGAAGATGCTCGAAAATTTTACAATCAAGCTCTGGAGCGAGGTGCGATCCCGGATCCGAATTTGGAGAACACGTTACAAAAAAACCTATGAAACCTCTACTCACACATTTGTGGACCCTCGCAGGCATCAGTGTCATCGCCACGGGTTGTGCTGACAAGAATGTGGATCCCGCCAAGCCGACTGCTGCAGCCGAACACAAGTCCCTGAGCGAACGTCTTTCCGAGGGAGGAGGCTATAAGCAGGATGAGCAAGGAAATTGGGTCCCGAAATCTGATAAGAGGAGTTCATTCGACAGCCAGCGAGACTCGCCTTACTTCAAAGGAAAGATAGATAAGGAAGAGTACAAGACAGGAGAGGTCGCCAAGAAGTCCTGGTGGGGAAATAAGAACTACCAAACCGCGGAATATGCGGGGAATACGGATGCCTCGAGGTTCCAAACGACGGCGCGGCAGCAAGGACAAGTGGCAGAGGCTAGCGGAAAGAAATCCTCATTAACACGGTCCTACGAAACCAACACGCTGGATAATAGCCGTGCACGGGAATCCAATGCCGCTCAAGTCAGTCGGACATCGAACAGTGCTGTGGAGGCTAGAAGAAAAGTTTTCAAAGCTCCCTCGGTGATCGATTGGCAGCAACAGCGTGAGATGAGTTTGGAGCAATCCAGAGGTATACTGGGTAGATGATTTCCGCCATTTTCTCCGGAAGGTCAGGTCAGGTCTTCTCGATCCCGGAGACGATTTTCTGTCAGAAGAAGGCATAAAAAAGCTCCCGGCCCTCTCAAGGTCGGGAGCTTGCGGAGAATCCTTTACAGTGGATCAGCTTCCGGGAACCGGAATCAGCTTGGAATATTGATATGAATTCTGGGCAATGAAATCATCAATATCGTCATCCGAAATACTTCTACGACGCATTTGCTGCATTCCAAAGTCAGTCAAAACAGTCAGGGAAATCTCAACTGCGGAAACCCTGCCGGTCCGTAGCTGATCGGCGCTTACCGAGGGGTTAGTGATGGAATAGGTGGTTTCAATACCTGAGCCCGTGATAGAGAACTCATCCGTCTGGCTGTCCGACTGACCTACCGGCACAGCGACACTGATAGTCTGCTGGGTGTTTCCGGAGGCGATTGTCACATCCACATGAAAGGTAATGGTAAATTGGAAGACATTTTCACAGATGAAGTTTTCCTCGTCGTCCGCCGCGCCACCTGCTGCCTCGAATGCGGTCTGTAGGGAAGTCTCCCCCAAGAGATCGGTGAACGTATCGTCAGGATCAATTAGTTTACGATACAACACGAAGGTTTTGTAGTCATCGTCCGCTGCTCCATCGATTGGATCCTTATAAGCAAGTTCATAGGAAACCCCTGAAATATCTCCTCCCGCATCGGTATTTGTTCCGATCTGACCCTCATAGCGATCGCTGGCAGCGGTAAGGAAGAAAAGATTCACCGAATTCGGGCTTGCTACCTTTTTAGGGCCATCGGTTGAAGGGGCTGACTCCGCATACAGCCATTCGAAGTTATTCCCATTGCGTGATACCATGGATTCAAAATCGCTCGCCATCGTGTCGAGCATCGCCTTTCCCTGACGTGCGGCACGGATTTCAGAACGATTTCTGTTCCAGGTATCAAGGGAGAGTGAAGTGATCGAAACGAGAATGGTGACGATAATCGTCGTAATCGCCATCGCAACAAGTAACTCGATCAGGGTGAAACCTGGATTGCGTCTAGTGTATTGGGTTTTCATTGAAGTGAGAAATTGATGGGTTCAACGACGGATTGCCAGATTGCGTGTGAAGATAGGGTTTCTCGCACTATTGAAGCGATCCCTGAACTTTGTGCCGGTAAGATAGGAAGACGCTTTTGTTGGAACACCATAAAATTCAGCAGTAAAAGTGATCACCGCATCCTTATATTCGCTTGCGCTCGAAGCTTTGGCGGGATTCTCACCTTTCGGATTTGAAATTTCACCAATCTTGCCCAGAGACATTTTATCTTCGTTCCTTATAAGTTGGGTCGGCTTGACATAAAAGATGGTTCCTTCAATCGCCTGCAGATCTTCGGTGAACTCAGGATCATTAGCCTTACGCACCATCGATTGGATTACATAGTCCACCCCAGGCTGCCCTTCGATCGCGTCCATAGGCTCAGGTGTCCCATCCGTCCTAAGTGAGGAAATATCACCGCGATACTGGTAAACGAAGAGAGCACTATTTGGGTTACCAGCGTCTTTTATCCACTCGAAGCCTTTGTCAAATCCCGTTTTTATTGTGCCAGTCTCCTGGCCAGGCCTCAGGGTAACCAGTTCTTGTTCCAATCCTGTAGCCAGGCGATCTGCCTGCTGAGAGCTTATCGAACGGCGGATACCCTGTGCTGCCGGGGTGAAGACGGCGAGGAAACCGGTGAGTAGCACTGCAAGCACACCGATGGCAATCACAGTTTCCATCAGCGTGAAGCCTTTGGAGGCAGGATGCATTCGATGCCGATAAGATATAACGATAGGGTTTTTCATTGGATTAGAAGTTCTTTGTGGTTTGCGGAATGTTCATTTGATCTGGGCTCCGGTATGATGATGTCCTTCCATTTCTCCAGATCACAAACCCCGCAAAATCCCTCTTCGCTGAAGCAGTAATGAGAGGCTCTCTACCCTTGGGGCGGGCTCCTGAGGCTATAATGAAGCTGGCACCAGGTTGCTGGAAAATCCCTTCACCATTGAACTCGTAATACACATATCTACCGGAATAGTCAGACATGTTCGCTCCTGCTTCACTTTTTAGGGTAATGGACGCCTGATCCATGGCTCCACCAGCTTCCTTGACTGAAAATACCCGGCTGAAAAAGGTGCCTGGAGGCATCGTGTATCCTCGATTTGCCAATACCCATTGTCCAGCTTGCACGGTGCCATCGGCGTTGACCTTTTCATGCGCGATAACAACCCGACGGAGATAGGAATCAGAATTGATGTTCTGGACATCAACCATAATCCGGGTTTTGGCGCGTTTCGAGATCGCGGTCGTTCTAGCTTCCTCGAAAAGCGACTCACATGCGGCAATGGCGCTGGTTGTCCCTTTGCCGGCGGTCAAATTGCCGAGACCGATCGCCCCAGCAGTCATAAGCACAGAAATGATTGCGATAACGACAAGAACCTCCACGAGTGAGAATCCTCCTTGCTCTCTCGCTCGATAGATGGCGGTATTGTATTCTTTTTGAGGGTTTTTCATCAAAATTTTCTGGGTTTTTAGTGTTGATTTACTAGAAAAGTGACCGAATTAGGGATTTTCGCAAGAATATAATGTCAATACATCGCATTTACCGCACTGCGGCATTTTGAGGTTGGATATTCGGTTGGGTGATCCCCGCAGCTGCAGGCCGCGGTGACAGATCAAAACGATTTTAATCGACGCTCCGATACCTCAGGAAAATCCCTGGACGAAAAATTGTTGAATAGACTCGATGGGTATTCTGTCTAAAATGAGTTATGAGAATTCATCGCGCACTGTTGCTGGGATTGGTGGCCGGGGTCTCTGCTTTTGCAGTGTCGTCCTGTGCTTATGATCCGTATTATTCGGGCACATCGTATTCCGGCGGATACGGTGATGGCTACGGTTATGGAAGTTCTAACTTCTCGACCTCTTTATTTGTCAGCACTGGAAGCTCCCGATGGGGTTATGATCCGTATGCCGGAGCTTATTATGACTATACCCGCCGGGCTTATTATGATCCTTATTTATACGGATACTACCCGGTCGGATATCGGCCCCGTTACGTATACGGGGCACCGCATCCACACGGTTGGCATCGGGGGAGCAACTATTGTCCCCCTCCGAGCAGAATACGCACCTACAATCTGACAAATTACCACGATCGTAGCTCAAGATACCAAGGATTGGGCCGGGATTGGTCAAAAAATGTTCGCGTCGAGTCCTCTTCGCGGAGCCACAGGGATTCCCATTCTTCGTTTGGCGGACGGAGGGAATCCGATGGGCGGAATGGAAGCATCTTTGGGGATCGAGGAAGATCACCTTCGGTAACTCCCGATCGTGGTAGGAGGCCGGATCACTTCCAACGGGATAATTCCCGTGGCGATAGCGGACGCGGGGGAAGCCGCCCGGATTACACACGAGGACATACTTCCGTTTCCACCCCGATACCCGCGATTCCGAATCGCGGGAGTGTAGATAGAGGACGTGGCAGTGACTCTTCACGATCCCGGCAAGAGATGATTGATCGAATGAGAAGCCGTGGTTCGTCCAGTTCATCCGGCCGTAGCGAATCTTTCGGGAGACCAGATAGAGGAGGTAATTCCGGAGCGGTTCCGCCGATCAGGGGTGGAGGACGTGATGGAGGGTTTCAACGTGGCGGAGGCGACCGTGGCGGGAGCGATCACAGTCGTGGAAATCGATCCAACGGCGGAGGTCGTGGGGTCCGGAGCCTGGGTGAAGGTTAAACTTCCTTTAACAACCCGACGTCCTACTGCTCACACAGTAGGGCGTTTTTGTTTGGCGTTGTGAGCAGCCAGCGGAAGATCAGGGCTAGCAATATGGCTGCCAAGCCCACATGAAGGACCTGAACCCAGGAATAGATATGAAATTGAGCCATAATCAGCCCCAGGATCATTTGGAATAAAACGATTCCCAAAACTCCATATTGAGTAGGTGAAGGCCCTGATGGCTGGTTCTTTTTCACCAACAAGAACGTCCATAAGGTGAGTAGCAGAATGATCCACGAAAAACTCCGGTGAATGAGGTAGAGACTGGAATTTTCAAGCTCGCCGATCCAGGTTGAACGAGGTGAGTTCAAATGGAATTTCGCCAACTCATCCGTCATTTCCCTGATCTGGGAGCCCATGATTCCTTCCGCGATTGTGGTGACCAAAAGTGCGGCAATGAGAAAGCGTGTTAGGAAAGCATCTTTTTTAACCGGGATTTTGAGAGGTTGACTAGTCCCTGCCCACACGCAGTAAACCAGGACGCAGATTAACAACATTGCGAGAGCCAGATGCGTTGTCAGCACTCCGGGCGAAAGGCCACTGTAAACGACCCGCGCACCCATGATCGCATTGGCCAATACAAGTAAAAGAGCCGAGAACGAGAGCCAGAAAATATGAGGTCGTTCCCTTCGCTGCCAGAAAGAAGCGATGAAGGTGGCGAGCGAAAAAATGCCGACCGGTAGGCTGCACATGCGATTTACAAATTCGGTCCAGACATGGCGCGGGTTGAACTCCTTTCTAAGGGATTCTTCGGTGATCAGGTTTGGATCCCTTCCCATTCTTTCTGCCTTTTTCTGAAATTTTTCGATTGGCAACTTTTCGAAATCGACCTGCTCGACGTGGGTTGGCGGAATTAGCAGTCCCCAACAGGTGGGCCAATCCGGACAGCCCATTCCGGCTCCGCTCACCCGGACAATGGCCCCGACAAAAATCAGTAGAAGAACCGAGACCAGGGCACCAATTGCCAGTTTCTGATAAAAATTCGTATTCATATTTTCGATCGAGGGTGCTGTTTGAAATCGGGGTGACCTCGAACAGACGCGACAAGCCTGCAAATAAAATCACAGAGGGCTAGCTCAATGAGACTCGCTTGACGGCGATATTTTCGCAGGTGGTGTGACTTCGAGTAATTTCTTTTCAGCTGAGCCTGCAGGTTGCTCTGCGGAAATGGCGATCCCGATCCAACGGAATTCGTCGCTGCTTTCCAGGATAACCTTTAGAACCATTGTCAACGGCACTGCAAGCAGCATCCCAAGCGGTCCCCACAGCCATCCCCAAAAAACCACAGAAATTACCACGACCAACGTAGAAATACCAAAACGACGCCCTACGAGCATTGGTTCGACGAAATTCCCCAGGAAATTATTGATGAGTAAATAGCCGCCTGCAACGAGAACCGCATTCGGCAAACCTGCAATACACAGTGCGAGGATTGTCGGCGGCACTCCCGCCACAATTGATCCGATAACCGGGATGAAATTGAAGAAAAAAGCGAGAATTCCCCAGAGAACGTAGAAGTCCAGCCCTGCCGCCCAACAAAGGGTTCCCGCCAATAGCCCGGTGATTACGCTAACTCCGGTTTTTATAGCGAGAAATCTCTGGATATCACGGGTCGCGCTCAATAATTTCGTTAGGTTTGGTCCCCTGGCTTTGCTTATTGCCTCGAACCTTCTGCCAAACATTCGGGCTTCGCTCAGCATGAATACGGTGAGAATCAGAGTAATCAGCGAGGTGCCCAAAAAGCCAACGACCCGGCCCAATACCCCGGTTCCCACATCCCATATCTTTTCGAAACGAATATTCTGCAAATTCGCGACATTGTTGTTCACGACCTCATAGATTTTGGTTTCTGCATCCGGAACGCCATATTCGTTGAGTTTTAAAACCAAAGATTCCGATCCTTCACGGATCTGGTTGGAAACCTCCGCCGCATATCGGCTGTTCCACTTTTCCTGTAGATCTCCGACCAATGTGATGGCTAGCACGGCGAGCGCTGCGAGAAAGATGAAATCGAACCCGACCGTCATCATCACAGCGATGGCCCGGGGGACTTTTTTTTTCCGCAAAAAATGAAGCAGGGGGAAGCTCACTGTCGCGATAAAGAACGCGATGAGGATAGGAATGAAAAAATCCTGGGCCAGCTTGAGTCCGGCGATAACTATCGCCAAAGCGGCAATCATCCAGAGCCCCTTTGCTGCTTTGATCCTACCGGTTTCTGCGTTGCCTGACATCTGGGCTAATTAAATGCCGCCAAGGGATTTGTCGCAACTTATTATCGGTGATATGGCAGAGTAAATCGCCCGTGCCATGAACTCATGAGGAAGGGAGCCTCCGATGGGGATGGACGGGATGACAAGGGTAATAAAAAAGCTCCGAGTCTTCTGAAGACAAGGAGCTCTCTATTGAAAATGGTATGGAATGTCCGGAAATTATTTCGAATATTCGACTTCTACAGGTGCGCTTTCAATTTCCTGGAATTGCGGAAGAGGGCGGAGTCCTGGCGCTTTTGAATCACTCGTGCAGCAGCCGCAAGAAGAGGCAAGAACTGCGATGGCGCTGGCGGAGATGGCAAATAGCAAACGAATCATGGTGGGCTTTGTTTATCGTGGTGGATTTTTGTTGAAAAGAAAATTGATCGCAAATGATCTGAAAAATTCCCGTCCGTTCGAAACCATCTGATTCAGAGTGAATGAACGGACAGGAATAAGATGTGTTACTTGGCTGGTGCTTGGTAAGCAGGAGCTGGTGCTGGAGAGCTAGGGCAGCATGAAGCCGCGAAGAAGGCTGCGAGAGAGGCAACGATGACAAGTTTGATCATGTTCATAGTAATTAAGTTGTGTTGGTTGTTACAGCAGGCACCCGTTATGGATGCTTGCTGACACGCAGCCTAGCCGCAAGTGCAATGGCTGCAAGGCAAAATCGCTGTTCCTTCCAAATGCTTCGTCCGTGTTGACCCGGTGCCGTTTCCGCTTAGGTTGGAGTCATGTCCAGCCAGCGTCCTCCAAAGCCATTTCTCAATATCTGGCTCAAGCGAACCCGTAAGCAGCTGAGTATTAGCGGCAGGCTCTCGGAATTGGCATTGGTTCTTGCTCGAACAGGGGAGAAGGACGCGGAATTCTGGCGAATCAAGCTGCAGCGAATTCTGGCATGTAAGGAAGATCCGACATTTGAACTACTGACCTTCATCGATTCATTTCTGTCATCCTCGGCAGCGGCTTCAGACAGCGAACGAGGAGAGTGTGAATTGCAATTATTTTAAGAAAAAAATGAAGGGGCGATGGACGAATATTCAATGATGATTTGTGAATTATAGTCATTGGATAATTGTAGTTGTTAGATTACTTATGAATAATAGATTTGAATTTTATGCATAAATTGCCCTCGAGATCTATATTGAGAAAATTCCGGATCGCTTCGGTTGCCGTGGTTTTGACCTTTTGCTGTATTCCTCTGGTCCTCGGTTTGCTCGCGTATGGAGTCTTTACGGGCAATGATTACTGGCTCGTGTTCTCGGGCGCCTTTTTGATGGCTTTTATTTGCCTGATCCTAATCGGATTTATGGTCGGAGGACGTCTGAGATGTCCGTTATGTATGGTGACTCCATTGGTGAACCGGAGATGTTCTAAGCATAGATCTGCGAAGAAAATATTTGGCAGCTATCGGCTGCGTGTCGCGCTGTCGATTTTATTTAAAAATTGTTTTCGGTGCCAGTATTGCGGGGAACCGACCGCTATGCAGACGCGCCGTTAGTCTGAATCTCCCGCGACGTTTCTGTTGCACATGCCGATGAGGATGGCAGAGTCTTCCGTGTTAGCTATGACAACCGAAGAACTACAGGAAAAAATCGCGCAGAGCAGTGGATGGATTGGCCAGGTGAAAGCGGAGATGGCCAATGTGTTGGTGGGGCAGGAAAGCCTGGTGGATCGATTGCTGGTCGGGCTCCTGTGCAATGGACACATCCTCTTGGAAGGTGTGCCGGGCTTGGCGAAAACTCTGGCGGTCAAGGCTCTCTCAGGCTCTCTTTCGGCATCGTTCGCGCGCTTCCAGTTCACACCCGACTTACTTCCTGCGGATCTGGTAGGAACGATGATTTACCATCCGCAAGACGCAAAATTCGAGCCCAAGCTAGGCCCGATCTTCAACAATCTGATCCTAGCCGATGAGATTAACCGTGCACCGGCGAAGGTTCAGTCAGCATTGCTTGAGGCCATGCAGGAGAAGCAGGTGACTCTCGGGGATCGCTCTTATCCGTTGCCAAAGCCGTTCTTGGTTCTCGCCACGCAGAACCCCATCGATCAGGAAGGAACCTATCAGCTTCCTGAAGCCCAGCTGGATCGTTTTCTTCTCAAAGTGAATGTTGGCTATCCAACAAAAGATGAGGAGCTGGAAATTTTGAATCGGATGGCAACATCCGCACCCAGCTACGAGACCAAAAACGTGGCAACGCCGGAACAAGTCAGCGCATCCCGGGACTTGGTGAATGAGGTCTACATTGATGATGCGATCCGGAAGTATATTGTGGAGATTATCTACTGCACCCGTTTTCCGGTGAAGATAGATGCTCCGCTGAAAAATTGGATCCGCGCGGGAGCTTCGCCCCGGGGCACGATCAATCTGGCGCTAGCTGCTCGTGCGAGAGCATTTATGAATGGCAGAGCATTTGTTACTCCGCAGGATGTCAAGGACATGGCACTGGATGTCCTCCGTCACCGGATTCTGCTCACCTACGAGGCCGAGGCCGAAGGAATTACAACGGATGCCATTATCGACCGGATTCTCGCAAAAGTAGTTGTTCCCTGACAATCCAAATAGTCACCTAACAATGAGCGAAGAGGAACAAATTGAGGAAATGATGGCCCGCGTGAGGCAGCTTGAGCTAAAGGCCCGGCGGCTGGTCCGAGAATCATTTTCCGGGGAGTATCTGTCTTCCTTCAGGGGGCAGGGCTTGGATTTCGATGATTTCCGCGAGTATCAACACGGTGATGAAGTCCGCTTTATCGATTGGAACGTTACCGCGAGGATGAATGAACCATTTGTCCGGAAATTCCGTGAGGAACGCGAGCTTTCCGTGGTGATGGCCGTTGATGTCTCGGGCTCTGCGGATTTCGGTAGCAAACACCTTAGTAAGCGTGAGCTTTCCGCCGAAATTGCGGCAATTCTGGGCTTCAGTGCACTGCAGAACGGCGATCAAGTCGGTCTACTAATCTTCTCGGAGGAGCCTCTGATGTTCATCCCCCCGGCGAAGGGAACAAAACATCTGTTGCGAATGATACGCGAGGTGCTGATGGCCAAACCGGAAAAAAAAGGAACCTCAATCGAGGAGGCGTGTAATTTCCTGATCAAATCGCTGAAACGGAAGGCGCTGGTATTCATGATCTCGGATTTCCACGCGGAAAATCTCGATAAACCCTTGGGCAAACTGGCAAGAAAACACGAAACCGTGGCCCTCCGGGTGAATGATCCTTTGGAAGAGGAGCTCTCGAATGCTGGAAGAGTGGTTCTCATTGATCCGGAAACAGGGTTCGAGACAATGGTGAACACCAGCAATCCAAATCTCCGGATGGCTTATAAAAAGCTAATGAAGAGACAAGCTGAGGGCGCTGCAACGGTATTTAAGAAACACGGAATTGATACTGCGACTCTGATGACAGATCACGATACGTTGCCAGCGTTGCATCAATTGCTCAAGCGTAGGGGAAGAAGGCGGAAATAGGAAGGTGATGGTAGATGCTGAAAAATTGAAGCTGGTGGAAGATCGGCAGGCTCTTGAGTTAGTCCCTACATGGGAAGCTCAGGGCTGGTGGTATCTGGCTGGAGCCGCAATTATTGTGCTCATCATTTCTCTTTTTATATACAGCCGTCGGAACAAGAATTTCCAGGATCCAGATAAGGAAAAACGGGAGGCATATAAGACCGCCCAAAGCGATTTTGCCGAGCTTGGTGAGATGGATCCAAGAGGTATGGCGGTAGGAGTGTCATTGATCCTGCGCGGCTATCTCGCACGCACTGTGAAAGAGCCTGCATTATTTGAAACGCACGAGGAATTCATCGGTCGCCACGATAGTCTGGCGGAGCTCCCGGATGATGTCCGTGAGGAAACATCGGAATTTTTCAGCAAGCTGGCTGAGCTCAAATACGGACCGGGAAAAGAGGCGGATCCGGATCTGGCAGGGACGGATGGGGATATTGTGGATGTCCACCCCGTTGCCGAAGGCATCAAAGCCGAGGGGAAAACGCTTTTGGAAAGGATTCACGCGGCATGATTGAGAGTTTTTTATCCCATTTTCGTTTGGCTCAGCCGGGTTGGCTGCTCTTGATGCTGCCAGCTTTAATGTTGTTGATCCTACGGCGTGGCAAGGGAGCGGCGGGTGCGGTAATGTTTCCGAACCTTGGAGTGCTCGTGAGCCTGGGGAAAAAAGTCAATCGGCTTTCCTGGAATATTGGTTTCCCGCTCGCTTTCAGCGCGTTGATCATGGCGATCCTCGGAATGTCCCGGCCTGTTTGGAGGAATGAATACCAGAGCCGGATAGCCAGTGGCATCGATATCATGCTGGCGTTCGATGTCTCACTTTCGATGGATATCGACGACTTTCGCCTACGGGGGCAGCCAATGCGCCGGATTGACGCGGCGAAGCAGGTTGTCGATGCATTCATCTCACGTAGGCCGGATGATCGTATTGGTCTTGTGGCCTTTGCGGGTCGGCCGGTTTCTGTTAGCCCGATCACGCTGGATCATGATTGGTTGCGGCAGGGGCTGGATGGGCTGAAGCTCAACCGCCGGGGTAGTGGAACGGTCCAGGAGCAGGGCACGGCAATCGGCTCGGCGCTGGCTACCGCCGCGACCCGCCTCAATAACCGTGAAGCGAAAAGCAAGATCATCGTTTTGATTACCGATGGAGCTAGTAACTCCGGAAAGATTTCCCCTCTGGAAGCAGCGAAGCATATCAAAACGCTCGGTATAAGAACCTACACGGTTGCGATAGGCACTAAGGAAGGGCGGGTTTCCGGAAGTATTCAGCGATTTCCAAGGCAGGAGTTCGATCTGCCGACCTTGAGTAAAATTGCAGCGGAAACGGGTGGCGAGCACTTCTGGGCGCAGAGCCTTGAGGATCTGGAGAATAACTTCCAGACAATCGATAATCTCGAAAAGACGGAATCGCGAAGTTTGACCGTTACGGATGACCGGGAGCTTTATCCATGGTTTGTTGGTGTGGCATTGCTATTTGCCACAGGAAGCGCGGTTTTTATTATTCTGAATAGAACAACGGTCTGAATATGAATTTAGCGCATCCAGCCTGGCTTTTTCTGTGGATTCTCGTGCCGATCCTGGCAATCGGGGGGATCCTTGTCGCCCGCTTCGCGAAACAACCGTGGAATGACTTTGCCGCGGAGCGTTTAAGGGGGAAACTCATCAGGCGCGCCCATCCTTTGCCCCGGTGGCTCTCATTCGTCTTGTTGCTGGCGGCAATTGCCGCATTGGTCGGAGCGCTCGCCCGTCCGCAAGGGGATGCTGGTGTCAAAAGTGAAAAGACGGAGGGAAGAAATGTGATGATTGCCCTCGATTTATCTCGAAGCATGAGGGTGCGGGATGTGAAGCCCGATCGGCTCTCGCAGGCAAAGATCGTGATCTATGAGCTACTTGAGACTCTCAAAGACGACCGTGTCGGCCTGGTGGGTTTTGCTGGAACGTCTTTTCTAGCCGCTCCCTTGACGATTGATCATGTGGCTTTGCAGGAAACTGTAGAGCAGCTCGATGAATACTCGCCGACGCAGGGTGGCTCGGATATTTCTTCCGCGATCCAGCTGGCTACGGAGGTGTTGAAGGAAACCGGGCAGAAGAATAACGCGCTGATTCTGATCAGTGATGGCGAGGAACATGAGGGTGAGCTCAACACAATCATCGCGGAAGCCGAGAGGGCCGGAGTGACGATTTTCGCGATCGGTGTGGGAACGGAAGACGGAGATTTTGTGCCTCATTCCGATTTCCAGGGAGGATTCTTGCTGGATCGCAACGGAGCAAAGGTCTTGAGCACCTTGGAACCCAATGTTTTGAGGAAACTGGCAAATGAGACGGGCGGCCGTTATGTCATTGCCGGCCGTGGCGCGGATATTCCGGCGATGGTGGAACTTGCAATTCAGGGGTTGGACGTTTTCGAGATGGAAGGTGGAAAAACCCGCGTGGTAGTGGAATTTTTCCAATGGTTGCTACTTCCCGCGATCGTTTTTCTGATGGCTTCGATCATTGCCGGAACCCGCTGGAGAAAGCTCATCGGCCCGGGGGTCGGCTTGTTTGTTTTGTTTTCGTTCCAGGATGCGTCCGCTGATTTGCCAGGCGAGGCCAAAAGCGCGTTCCAAGCTAAGGATTATATAAAATCCCGCGATATTTATCGTTCGCTCGCGGAGCAACACGGTGGGGACGAAAAGGCTGCGAGGTATCGTCTCGGTGAAGGACTTGCGGCCTATGAAGCACAGGATTATCGGGGGGCCCGTGGAGCCTATAGTGATGCGTTGCTTTCGGACGAACCCAAGGTGACGGCCAAAGGGCATGAGGGAATAGGAAACACTCTGTTCCAGCTGGGTTGGATCGGTATAGCTGGAGCTCCGTATGACGGTGGTGAAAATGCCTCGATGGAGAAATTCGAAGCAATGGTGCGTGACCGGATTGCCAGGATGAGCGAGGTCGATGTGCCTGAAAAGGGTGAGAATAGTGGTTATACTCGGTTCAAGTCAGTGATTCAGAACTGGACGGATGCAATCAGGCATTATCAATCGGCTACTGAGAATTATCCTTCCGATGAAGGCCCGAAAACCAACGCGAAGCTCACGATGGAATATCTGACCCGTCTGGCGGAGATTTTGAAGGAGGAAAAGGATGAGCTGGAGCAACAGATGCCGCAACCCGGCCAGGGGCAGGAAGGACAGGGCCAGCCACAGGAAGGCGAAGAAAGCGGGGAAGGCGAGCCGCAGGAAGGTGATGGGAGCGGCGGCGAGGAAAATGAGGATGGCCAGGACGACGGGGATAAAGGCGATGAGGAGGATGATGGTAAGGATGGAGATGAGGAAAAGGATGGCGAAAGCGGAGAGGAAGAGTCGGAATCTGATCATGATGACGGAGCCGATCCCAATGAAACGGCCGAAGAACGCGCTAGCCGTCTGCTGAAAGAAAACGCGGACTTGGAAAACGGTAGGTTGAACCGCGGCAACCGCAGAGAATTGAGAAATCCGGAGAAAGATTGGTAAATTATGAAAGCATCGTTTCTAAGAATACTTGCCGTGTTCGTATTACTGGCGGCCGTCGGACACGCAGCCGAAGTTCGCACGCGTCTCGCATCCACCTTTCTCGCCAGAGGGGAAAAATCCTTGCTCGAAGTGCGTGTGGAACAGGATGAACCGGACGAAATGCCCCGAATCCCACAGGTAAAGGATGTGGTTATCGAATCTCTGGGCTTTGCGACTCCCAGAATGCTGCCGGGGAGGAGATTGGAATATGTGTTTCAGTATATCGTTTCCAGCTATGCGATCGGCGAGCACGAGATTGCTCCCTTCGAAGTGGTTGTGGATGGAGTCCGGTCAAAAACCGAACCCATCAAATTTTCCGTTTTTGACCCAAATGATTTGAAGTGGGGCGAGGCAGTGGGGAAACCGCGCGAGGCCCAGGAAGCAGTCCGATACGCAAGTGTTATCAAGGTGGGTGACAGCAAGGTTTTTGAAAATCAGACCATTCCCGCTGAGATAAAAATCTATATTCCTCGTGAACTTTCGCGCTATATACAGGACTGGGGGGTGCCGGAATATGACCGGAAAAACCTGGCAGTCTGGCGTTTCGAGCCATCTGAAATACGGGGTGAGGTGAATCTTCTGGGTCAGCCATATATTTCCCTTTCTTACCCGACCACGATGACGCCGTTATCAGCCGGAGAAGTGGAAATCGGACCCGCGACAGTAAGGATCACCTATGCGAAAATGGTGTTCGATCAATTTGCCCAACGGCTTGATGTCCAGGCCACTCTGGATATTCCAAAACATACCTTTGAGGCCGCGCCTCTGCCAAATGGGGCGCCCGAGGGTTTCGATAATGCCGTGGGGAAATTCATGCTTGGAACTGCGATCAAAGATACGGAGGTGACTGAGGGCGAGCCCCTGGCGCTTGATGTGATCGTTACCGGTAGTGGGAATTTGGACAATCTCCGCTCTCCCAAATTGATCGATCCGGAAGGTTGGAAGATTTATGATGCAACCCCGAATCAGCGCGGTGATGAGCGTCGGAACCTGGATGGAACAGTGGTATTCAGTCAGTTTATCCGTCCTCTTGAGATGAAAACCGCCATTCCTCCTTTCCGGTTGGTCTATTTCGATCCCGAAAAGGAGAAATACGAAACTGTGACGACGGAACCTATTTCGATCAATATGACCCCGGCCACTGGAGGACGTAATTTCGAGACCTCCGGCCCGCCACAAGCGTTGCCGATGCCGGTTGAAAGAATGACGGACATTCTGGGACTAATCGATACAAAGACGCTGTTGGTAGATTCAAATACCGGGAAGATCGGTATCATCGCCAAGGTGATCGGCGTGCTTGTCGCAGTAGCGCTCATGTTAAGAGCATTGTGGCTGCGTTTCGGGCACTTGCTTGAGCGTGATGAAGAGAAGATCGAAATGCGTAAGGATTTACAGGATGTGGAGAAATTACGCAGCGCTGATGGCGTGACTTTCCTCAAAAGGGCGGGTGCCTTTATCGAAAAGTGGTTTCCCCGTGAGGAGGATGAAGAACTTGCCCGGATATTGAGGGAACGGGACCAGTTATGCTATCGGGCTACGAAGCAAGAGACTGATTTAAGCAAAGCACGCCGTGGAGAAATTCTGAAAAATCTGAAAAAGGCGGCGTTTGGATTCATGCTGCTGATCATTTTTGGCGCGACTTCCGGGCATGCGAATGGGAAAGATATCCATACCGCCGCCAAAACCGCCTACGAAGAAGCGAAGTATGAGGAGGCCGCGAAAAAGTGGCTCGATGCGGGCCCTTACGAACAGCTTTCCGCCGATACGCTCTATAACATCGGAAATGCGGCCTATCGAATGGGAGAGCCGGGCCAGGCCGCTCTATATTATCGACGGGCCCTGCTACGGGAAAGGAACCATACGGAATCCTTGCAAAACCTGCGCTTCATCGAACGAAAATATGGAGCAATTACGGTGAAACGCCCTTCCTACCAATACTCCCTTGCAAAGATTGAACTATCCACCTGGAAAGGGATTCTTTGGTCCGGTGGCTGGCTATTAGTGGTAGGTCTATTGATTTTTCCGGCCACGCGTGCCGGCTCTCGCTGGCGTGTGGTAGGAGTCATCGCTTTTGTCCTCGGGCCTTTGTTAATGTCATTGGGGAGCCTCGGCTGGAGATATTATCCTGATGATGCCGAGTTTGCAGCGGCTGAAAGACAAGCGGTGGTTGTGAGGAAAGGAACGGCTTTACATACAGATGCATCGCGCACATCGACAGAAGTTATTGATGCGCCGCAGGGCTCCCTCGCCGAGGTTATAGAGCGCTCAGGTAGATGGGTCTACATTGGCTTTGCGACAAAGACGCGGGGCTGGGTTCCTGCGGAATCCATCGAGATGGTCGTTCCCGATTCAAAACCGGAAGCCCCGAAGGTGAGAAAATCCACAGCCGATGGCAGCAGTGCATGAAGTCGTTCGCGAATCAATCCAACACGCAGATTGCCTGGTTAGCGCGTCGAGATGGCACTGTGGTGATCGGTCATGGCCCTTTTCGAGCGGCAAAGGAGCCATTGGAAGACGGAATTTCCTTTTTCAAACGTGATTTTGCGATCCAGGAAGACTTCCCGTGGCAAATCCCGGCTGATTCGGAGGTGATTTCAGCCGCTGATTTCAAAAGCAGATTTGCTGGGGAGGGGGGGCTGGAAGTCGAGTGGCACACTCCGGATGCGATGCCATTCTCTTTGGTATTTCAGGAAATTATGGATCGGATTCGCCAAGGTTTGATCGAGAAGACGGTCCCTGTGGTTGTTGAGCGGGGGCGCGCAAAACATGCTGCCGGCGCAAATATTGTGGCTGCGATGGCTAGACAAAGCGCCCCCCTTCATACTTACGGTTGGGTCGACGGCGATGCTGGATTTGCAGGGGCCACGCCAGAGCTTTTGATTTCGATGAAAGGCCTTCACCTGGAGACCATGGCCTTGGCCGGAACAGCACGCGAAGAGGATGAGGAGGTTTTCGGCGTCGATGAAAAAGAGATCCGCGAGCACGAATATGTTGCCCAAACCTTGGTATCAAAGTTGCTGGACCTTGGGGGATTAAGGCGCCAGGAACGGGCAATTCTCCATCTGGGATCGATCGTCCATTTTCTCACGAATATCTCTGTGGATTTGGAGAGTGAACAGGAGCCTAAAAGACTGTTGCGGCGCCTGCATCCCACACCGGCTCTTGGCCCATTGCCACGAACCGATGAGACGATGGCGATGCTCAATGAGTGGCGGGAGCGCTTGGACTGTCCCAGTGAATTCGGTGCCCCGTTCGGCGTCTGGGAGGCGGGCCGTTTCGAGGCGGTGGTGGCGATTCGTGGATTATGGTGGCAAGGAAAGGATGTTCTTTTGCCAGCAGGCTGCGGAATCATCGAGGCCAGCCGTTTGGTCAACGAATGGCGTGAGCTGCGTCTCAAACGGGATGCCGTCAAAAGGTTTATCATCTAACATCAAGGACATCGGGAATAGCTCATATTCGGCTAGCCGTGGGCAGGGCCTTTCCCTAGAGTTCATACATCTCAATAAATTCCATTATGAAAGAACCAATCACAGTTTCCATCACAGGGGCAGCGGGCCAGATCGGCTACGCCATTCTTTTCCGTATCGCATCGGGCTTTGTTTTTGGCGAAGAACAGCCGGTAAATTTACGTTTGATCGAGATTGAGCCCGGCTTGCCGGCATTGAAAGGCGTGGTGATGGAACTTGAGGACTGTGCTTTTCCGCTGCTCAATGAGGTAGTGGCAACCACGGACCTGGACGAGGGCTTCAAAGGCGCTAACTGGGCGTTTCTGATAGGTTCCGTGCCCCGTAAGGCAGGTATGGAACGTGCCGATTTACTTGGGATCAATGGTAAGATTTTCACGGGGCAAGGCCAGGCTATTGCTCGTTCCGCCTCAAAGGATGTGCGGGTGCTGGTAGTGGGTAATCCGTGCAATACCAATGCATTGATCGCTATGAATAATGCGGAGGGAGTGCCAAACGACCGCTTTTTTGCAATGACGAGACTCGATGAAAACCGTGCCAAAAGTCAACTGGCCGCGAAGGCAGGAGTTCATAATTCCGATGTCACAAACCTCTGCATTTGGGGCAATCATTCAGCAACCCAATACCCGGATTTCACCAATGCAAAGATCAAGGGTCGCCCGGTCACCGAGGTGATCACGGACCGCGATTGGCTGGAGGGAGAGTTCATCAAAACGGTCCAGCAACGGGGTGCGGCGATTATCAATGCCCGTGGTGCCTCGTCGGCGGCCTCGGCGGCGAACGCTGCGATGGACACAGTGAAAAGCCTTATCAACCCGACTCCGGAAGGAGATTGGTATTCCGTAGCGGTATGTTCCGATGGTTCCTATGGAATTGAAAAAGGTCTTATCGTATCTATGCCAATCCGAACCAAAGACGACGGTTCCTGGGAAGTCGTCCAGGGCGTCCCGGTAAATGATTTCTCCCGGGAAAAAATCGATGCGACCGTAAATGAACTCAAGGAAGAAAGAGACGCGGTGAAAGATCTAATACCTGCCTAATCCGCTCCGGCGCTGTCTTATAACTATTAGCACCTGCAATTGATTTGACAGGTGCTATGGCAGCTGTGGCCGGATGATCGTAGAAGTTTAGGTAGGGCGTAGAACAGTTTTCGATTGTCAGTCCACGGAGAATCGCAAGAGTCTCGAAGCATGATCAGCATCGAAGTTGTCGGAACACATAAGTCACAGTGGGGCGAAGGTCCAATCTGGTGGAAAAATGCTCTCTACTATGTGGATATCGAGGGACATCACGTGCATCGATATCGTCCGGAAACCGGTGAGGAAACTTCATGGGACGTCGGTCAACGGGTTGGCACAGTCGTGCCCCGCGAGAGCGGAGGGCTGGTTATCGCAGGTGATAACGGCATCTTTTTCCTGGAAGAAAAGAGTGGAGATCTTGCCGCGATAGCCGATCCCGAGCCGGGGAAGACGGATAATCGCTTCAATGATGGAAAGTGCTCGCCGGACGGCCGTTTTTTCGCTGGCACGATCAGCTTGGTAAAAAAGCAAGGTGATGCGAAACTCTACCGGCTTGATGGAGATCTATCGCTCCATGACGCCTACGGACCGGTAACAAATTCAAACGGCATTGCATGGTCTGCGGATGGAAAGACCGTTTACTATATCGATACTCCCCGGAAGGAGGTTCTGGCCTTTGATTACGCTGACGGCCTGTTCACGAATGAACGTAGCGCAGTCTCAACGGCACACTATGATTCCTCACCGGATGGGATGACGATCGACAGTGATGGCAACTTATGGATTGCCTTTTGCCATGGGGCGTGTGTTACGTGCTTTGATCCGGAATCAGGGAAGGAACTGAGAAAGATCGATCTACCTTGCCTGGAAACTACCGCGTGTGCATTCGGTGGGCCGGGATTGGCTGATCTCTATGTCACCACCGGGGTCCACAAGACCGAGGAAGAGGAACATGCGGGCCGGGTTTTCAGAATCCGCGGACTTGGGGTAAAAGGCGTGCCAGCCTTTGCCTTCAAAGGCTAATACCGACTCGGATGATGAAATTGATTCTGGCATCTGGTTCGCCAAGGCGGCGCGAACTTTTGGAAAGCGCAGGCTTGGAATTTGATATCGTCGTTTCGCCGGCGGAGGAAATTCATGATGCAACGTTGGGGATGATCACTTTGTGCGAGGAGAACGCCCGGTTGAAAACGGCTGCGGTAGCGGTAGAGCATCCGGATGCCGTCGTGATCGGGGCAGATACACTGGTTTTCATCGGAGATGAACCTCTGGGAAAACCAAAGAATATGGAAGAGGCCCAGCGGATGTTGCGTCGCCTATCAGGCCGCGTTCATCAGGTTTGCACGGGTTTCTGTATCATTGGCCCGGATGGTGGAGTAGTGAAGTCCCACGGACTCACGGCTGTAACCTTCCACGAGCTTGATGAAGCACGCATCGAAGAATATCTCCGGAAAACCCAGCCGCTTGATAAGGCCGGCGCCTATGGCATCCAAGACCACGGGGAGATGCTGGTTAAATGCATCGATGGTTCTTTCGACAATGTCATGGGACTGCCTGTGGATCTGGTTTTGCATGCTTTGCGGGGAATCGGGTTGCCGATTCATGCCAGATGAGCGATGAATTAATCATGTCCCACCCACGGCGATATCCTCTGATATTCAATCCACGCGCCCGCAGTCAAAAGGGGTATCGGGCGCGTCAGTTTTTGATGGAGCATGCCAACCGTTTTGCGCTTTATGCGACAAATACCGGACAGGAAGCTGTCGATTTGGCCAAAAAGTTTGCTGCAGATGGCGAGCCCGTGGTGATTGCAGCAGGCGGCGACGGAACGCTGAATGCTGTGGTCTCCGGGCTTGCCGGCAGTCATACCGCGCTAGGTGTCATGCCGGCGGGGACGATGAATGTTTTTGCCAGGGAACTGGGAATTCCCGCCAACAGTTTGCCAAAAGCCTTTGAAGTCATCGAACAGGGGCTGATCAGGGAGGTGGATCTTTTCTCCGCCAATGGCGCTCCTTTCGTCCAGATGGCGGGCGTGGGCTTTGATGCAATGGTGATTGAGGAGACCAAGTGGGAGAGCAAGAAAATGCTCGGTCCGCTGGCCTATTTACTCTCGGCCGTTAAGGTCCTTGGGGAAACGCCACCGAAGATAGAAGTGATTACCGCCGAGGGCAGGCGTGAGACCGGAGTGGCAATGCTGTGCGGAAATGGCTCATTGTATGGAGGGCAATTCAAGCTTTTCCATAAAGCGAATAACCTCGATTCCAAGTTGGATGTGATTGTTTTCAAGGAAGCAGGTTACAGGTTGGTGCTGGATTCGCTTCACGGGATCGCTCTTGGTGGCATCGATTTGGCCGCTTCCACGAGCTATTTCCAATCGGAGTGCATCACCGTGAAGTCTGATCGTGAAGTCCCGGTAGAAATCGATGGAGAACTTTTGGGACGTTTCGATGAAATTACTTTCTGCGAGACTTCCTCGCGCCTGCGTGTAATCGCTCCGGAAAATCCTTGTGGCACGCCATTTGTGGATGCGGTAAAATCTTTGCTTCAGTGGCCGCCCAAGAAAGTAGAACCGTCAGCGATTCCGGCAAATTGAAAGAAAAGAAAAAATCGTCCCTGTTCACTTGGATCAAGCGGCTGTTCTATCTCGGTCTGCTCTTGTTTTTGGTGATTGTCAGTCTGATCGTTTATGCAAATGTCACGGCTAGCTGGGCATCGCGAGGCAAGCTTTTTGATGAAATTTCTGAGCTTCCGGAGGCAAAGGTGGGTTTGGTTTTCGGCACGTCAGATCGATATAAAGGGCGTGAAAACCGGTATTTCCGCTATCGGATCGATGCCGCTGTCAAAGTATGGAATGCCGGAAAGGTCGAGACCTTGATCGTGTCCGGTGACAATCGGAGTAAATACTATAACGAACCTGAAAAGATGCGTGCCGCTCTCATGGAAGAAGGTGTTCCAAGCGATCGCATTGTCTGTGATTACGCAGGACTGAGGACTTTTGATTCAGTGGTCAGGGCGAAGGAAATCTTCGGCGCCAATACGGTTCTGGTGATCAGCCAGCGCTTTCAAAATGAGCGCGCCATTTATCTCGCGCAGGCAAATGACATGGAGGCTTATGGCTTCAATGCGGAGGATGTGGAGATCCAAGCTGGATTTAAGACCAAAATCCGCGAAGTCGGCGCTCGGGTAAAAATGTGGTTGGATGTGAATTTCCTGGATACCCGGCCGAAACATCTCGGCGAAAAGGTTCAACTTCCGGAATAATTCGCTTTACCCTGAAAATCTGAGAGCACTTTTCATTGGGTAGATAAGTGTTTTCCATATATCTAATTTATTTTCGGCTTTAATAGTCTTTGTATCGGTCTTTCTATAATTACAGGCGTTTGCTCAGTTTGAATACGATCTGTCCTGCTTTTTATCGGAGGAAGATCTATCTAGGGAGTAACGTAAATCAGCAGCGCTTTTGATGGCGAAGAGTATATACTTTGTTTCAAGCAGAACTTGCATAAATCCCAGTCATGCCATTGGATGTATGAACGGATAACACATTGCTGATCCACTTCGCCGCAGCGTTGTTTGCGATCATGAATCCGCTGGGAAACCTTCCGGTTTACATAGGTGCCACAGAGAGTGCCCGTCCCGGGGAACGTAAATATGTAGCGGTTCTATTGGCATTGTTCGTCCTAGTGATGCTTTTGATCTTTTTCTGGGCTGGGGAAAGTATCCTGCATTTCTTTGGTGTGAAACTGTCGTCGTTCCGCATCGCGGGCGGAATTTTATTACTTTTGGGCGGCATTGGAATGGTCCATGGAAAGGAGGGGAAAAAAGTCACTGAGCTTGCGGATAAGGTTTCTGAGGAAAGTGACCTTCGTGCCGCAGAGAATTTGTTGCAGAAGATTCTCATTCCGGTAGGGATTCCGTTATTTGTCGGACCTGGATCGATCAGCACGGTAATACTTTTCGCGGGGAAAACCCCAAGCTTTCTCTCCAAGATCGGGATGAGCGGCGTCATCGTCGGTATGGCATTGATTCTGTGGATTCTACTTATGGTGAGCGATCGCGTGGGCCGTTTGCTGGGTCCGATGGGGCTGGATATCGCTGCTCGCTTGATGGGATTGATTCTCGCAGCGATCGGCGTGCAGTTCATAATCGATGGTCTTTCCCTGGAGATCGTAAATTTTATGAACTAGCGTCTCCAACCTTTTTTATAAGGCTTGGCTTGCCGAAATTTTTTGCGCTATTTTAAATGTGTCTGACAAATTTGTGTATAACTCGCACAGATCAAAATCCTCTATCTACTAAATCATGTCCGAATTCCTTACCATCTCCCGCCAGTCTCACGACGACCTTGTAATTGCTGCGTATAAATCGCGTGGTTATACGGAGGAGGAAGCAAAACTGGGAACGAAGCTTGCCGGCGAAGCCGCGCGGCACGGTATCCGCACCCACAATGCGCTCAAAGCTCTTCATTTGGATCATCTTTTCGGCTCGGCAACAGGTGGTTGCGTCCCGGGTGCTGAGATCGAAGTATTGCCATCCCGTTTTCCGGCCTCGGAAATTTGGAATTCCAATAAGAAGCTTGGTCAGGCAGTGGCCTACCAAGCCATCGATCGAGCCATCGAACTCGCGGATCAGTATGGGATCGCACAGATTTCCATTGATAATTGTTTCCATTACCTTTGGGGCGGTGGCTACGTGATGGAAGCCGCGCAACGCGGATATTTTGCTTATACCAACTGCACTTCCACTCTTGCTGAGGTCGTCCCATTCGGAGGTAAATTTCCGACACTGGGGACCAATCCGCACTCATGGGGAATTCCTTCCCAAGAGGCAAATGGCTTTCCGATCGTTATGGATTGGGCGACTTCCACAGTGGCGATGGGCCGTGTGCAAGCTTTGAAACGGGAAGGAAAACAGCTGCCTCCTGGCGCGGCGGTCGATAAGAATGGACAGCCGACGACCGATCCCAACGAAGTGGCGGCGTTGCTACCATTTGGTGGGCATAAGGGTTATGGAATGTCGCTTCTTAACGAAATTTTCGGAGGCTTGATTGGTGGATCAATTCCGACCATTCGGGGGCGCAAATGCGATGACAAAGAGGAGAAAACGACGATGGCATTTTACTTCCAGGTCATCCATCCTGACGCGCTATCTGGAAATAATTTTGCCAAAGGGCGCACGCAGAAAGAGAACCTCAAAGCTGTTATCGAGGATATTCTCGGCCATGGCAATGAGAATGCGATGCTGCCAGGTCAGCTCGAAGCCGAGGCACGCAAGGTTTCGGATGAGGCTGGTGGTCTCCAATTCACAGCCGCAGAAATCGCGGAGTTCAATGAATTGGCGCGTGAGCTCGGAGTGGCGGAACTCGTCGGAAAATAATTTGATAGTTATCTTCCCAAAAAAAGCCCGGCTCCTCGCTTGGAACCGGGCTTTTTATATACTTCACAAGCAAGTCCGGGTTCTATCCCGAGGCTTGGTTTCTTGCGATATTGATCAGTCGTTGGAGCGGCCCTGATAGGTGCCATCCTCGGTTTTTACAACAATACGCTCACCTTGATTAATGAAGAGCGGGACGTTCACGTTCAGACCCGTTTCCATGGTCGCCGGCTTATAAACATTGTTGGCGGAGTCTCCTTTCACACCTTCGGACGATTCTGCGACAACCATGACCATTGTGAGTGGCAGTTCGATACTTACGACAATACCATCAGCGATAAGAAGCGTGTATTGCTGGCCCTCGATAAGGTAATTTTTAACTCCTTCGATGAGGTCTTCGTAGACGACCATGTCATCGTAGGTTTCCGGGTGGAGGAAATGATAGCCTTCCGTGTCCTTGTAGGAATATTCATACCCGACTTTTTCAAGGTGAACCCCTTCGAGAGAGTCATTGGATGTCAGACGGAGGTTGGAAACCTTTTTGCTAGCCACGCTGCGAATGGACATCTGGACATAGGATGCCATACGGGGAGGTGTTTTCAGTTCGTGCTCGATGACGAGGCAAACTTCGTTGTTGTGGCGGACTGCATGTCCTTTTCGGAGGTTGATTACGTTGACGCTGGCCATAATGTTGTGGGGATTGCCTAAGACGTGGTGCTCGAATTAGCAAGGGTTTTCGCCATGGGGAGCCACACGAGTCTACCTATGAATCGGATTATTCGCGGAGATGTTTTATCGCCTCCCGGACCGCAGGGAGCAACATCGGAAGACATTCTCCGATCGCTTTGGGATTTCCCGGTAAGTTGATGATCAGACTCTTGCCGCGGGTGCCGGCGGTGGATCTCGAAAGGATGGCGGTAGGAACTTTATCAAAAGTTTTGACGCGCATGATTTCTCCAAAACCGGGAAGTTCCCGCTCCAGAACCGTGCGGGTCGCCTCAGGGGTGTTGTCGCGGCGGGAAGGGCCGGTGCCACCCGTTGTAAGAATGAGATCACAGGCATCTTCATCACAAAGCTTGCACAGTAGATCCTCAATATCGGAGCGGTTATCCGGCATGATCAACCGCACCCACTCGCTAACGCAAAAATCGGCTTCCAGGATGATTCGCTCAATTTCCGGACCGCTGAGATCCTTGTAAATCCCCGCACTGGCCCGATCACTGAGGGTGAGTCTGGCAATTTTCATTGTTTGGTTTTTTCTAAAAGTTCGATGCCGTCGATTACCATTTCTTTGTCCACTGCCTTGCACATGTCATAAATGGTCAGTGCTGCGATGGAAACCGCCGTCAAGGCTTCCATTTCCACTCCGGTTTTCGCCGATGTGCTGGCAGTGGCACGGATTCCGACTCCGTTCTCCTTGATTTCAAAATCCACATCCACCCGGTCCAGAGGTAGGCTGTGACAAAGGGGTATGAGTTTATCGGTGATCTTCGCGGACTGGATGGCTGCGATCCTCGCTACCGTGAGAACGTCGCCTTTCGGTAAATTATTGTCGCGGAGAGCGGCCACAGTCTCCGGAGCACACTTGATGAAACCGCCGGCTGTAGCGGTGCGGCGCTGGATGGCTTTTGCCCCGACATCGACCATACGTGCGGTGCCTTCGGCATCTAGGTGGGTGAAGTTTTGCATAATTATGTGTGACTATGAATTCAGTGGAAGAGTCAGTGGAAAATCCTTGGAACTGACGCGTATCAGAGCATTGGTGCCGATGAGAGAAAAGGTATTGCCGGAGCTCGACCAGCTTTTCGGACGGGAGGTCCATTGCTTGTCTTTTACTAAAATTTCCGCTGGCCAGAAGGTTTCGCGAGGATTTGGCTTCAATAGGGATTGCTCCGTAATTTCCAGTGAAAGGAAGCTCCAGTTTGGCGCCATTCCGCAGAGCGTCTCAAGCGCCAACCGTATTGCCACGTGAAAGCATACGAAGTGGGAAACCGGATTCCCTGGAATCACAAATGCCAGCTGATTGCCCCGCGTGGCAAAGGTCAGGGGTTTGCCTGGGCGCAGGTTCACCTGATCAAAATGAATCGTGAAACCCATTTCCCCCAAGACATCCGCGCCGTGATCATAGTCTCCCACACTGGCACCGCCGGAAATTAGCAAAACCTCCCAATCACCCTCGGCCAGTGCACTCATCATGGAAGGCTGATCCGGAACCAGCGATGAATCCATCCCGCTGCAATATTGTGCGGTCAATCCTGCCAGAAGACTGGAATTTGTGTCTCTGATTTGACCCGCCGAGGGCACCTCCGTAGGTTTGACAAGTTCATCTCCGGTCGCAAGATGGCGGATTCTTGGCTTGCGGATCACTTGTGGCTGCGTGCAGCCCAGCTGGGCCAGGACCGCCATTTCCGAGGGGCCGATCAGCTGCCCGGAGCGTAAGATCAGATCCCCGGGTCTCGCCTCAGCTCCTTTTTCCCGGATGAAAAGACTATCTGGAAACTCATTGATGGATACCATGTCACCTTCCCTGACACAGGCTTCCTGCATGACGACGCGTCCGCCGTTTTCCGGGAGAATCCCACCTGTAAAGATCCGCATCGCTTCCCCCCGGCTGAGTTTCCCGTTCGTAATTTGTCCGGCAGGAATTTCGGCGATCACTGAAAAACTACCGGGCTGTTCATCCTCGCGGATCACATAACCGTCCATCATTGATAAATTCGCGGCAGGATAGAATTGATCCGAAGAGATGTCGTGGGCGAGAACCCGTCCATTTACTTTAGTCAGATCGATGGCCTCCGGGTGAAGAACCCGGGTATGGCTGCCAATGATTTGGCGGGCTTCGTCTAGGGATATCATGGTAAATTACTGGCAGAAAATCAGACGGATGGAATCCAAGCGAACACGGGCGTGTGAGAGAGACTCGAGGGTTTCATCCAAGGTGTTCTGTAGGGTTTCGATCTCAGACTCCGGGATATGCGGATTCCGCGTTGCGAGGTCTTTGAGACGTTCGATTTGGTTCCCGATGGTTTCGCTGGCGAGAGCCTTGGCAGTATCAACGGGTTTGGTGGAGGCTCTTGTGGCGACTCCCTTTGCGGACTCAAGCATCGTCGGAAACAGATCGCGGCGGAATGCTTCCTGCGAGACAATCCGGCGTGGATCCCCGGATTTCAACAAAGTGGCAGGAGGTGCCTTGGTCTGTGCTTTTCCTGTGTGATCGACGATCACCCGGAGCAATGTGGGCGGGAGAAAACGATCGAGATGAAGGCGGGATGGCGCAATCACTTCCAGAACGAATGCGCACTCAAGGAGGATGGATTTTCCCTTGCCGGTAGCCAGATTGGCAAACGAGGCATTGCCCGAGTTTCCATCTAACAATTGTTCCAAAGCGTCGCGGAAAACCGGGTGGTCAAAAGTCAGGAACGATAGATCTTCACGGGAAAGCGAAGTTGTCCGGTCGAATGAAACAGAGAGTCCTTCTTCCGGAACATCGGCGAAGGCATCGGACTGGCGTTGCCCGCGTTTGAACAGGAAGGCACGTTCCGAGAGATCGGAAACGTCCAGTCCCAGGTGATCGAACAGACGTATCGCGAATTTTTCAAAACGTTCGTCATTGTCCGCCTTTTCAATGGCTTCCAGCAATTCCGCGGATTGCGATGCGGGTGGAGCACCGAGCTCCAGCAAACGGTCGTGACCCGTGGCCAGTTGATGGGTGACCTCGGATTTTAGCTTGGCGGAATCTTTAAGAAACTTTTTGAACTCTTTCGAAGTGGGCGATGCTTCCGCTAACTCATCAAGCTGTGGGAGGAGAGCTGTGGCTAATGTTGTCGCACCTTTCAGAGGTTCCGAGAAAACGTCCAGAGCTTCGTGCAGCCATCGGGCTTGCAACTCTGATCTACTGCCTTTTCCGTAGGGAATATGGATATGGATATCACCGGTCTGGCCGATGCGGTCCAGCCTTCCGATCCGTTGCTCAAGGACTTCGGGATCGCGTGGCAGGCCGAACAGGACCAGATGTCTGGCAAACTGAAAATTCCGTCCTTCCGAGCCTATTTCAGAACAAATGAGTATTCGTGCACCGTCCTCCTCCTGGAAGTAGGCAGCGTTGCGGTCGCGCTGCATCATGGAAAGATCCTCGTGGAAGAGCGCACTTTCGATATGGATCTCTGCAAGCAGCTTTTCCTGCACCGTAATAGCTGCATCGGGAGAATTTGTAATCAGAAGGATTTTATCGGTCTCCGGTAGGTTACGGAGTAGCTCTGCGAGCCAGGAATAGGGGGAGGTTCCTTTCTTGAGGGGATGAAGAATCGGCAGACGTTTGGGGAATCCCGTAAGCCGCTCACGTGTGTTTCTAAATAGGACACGGCCGGTGCCAAAGGAATCAATAAGCTCCGAAATCAATAATGCGCGCGAGGCTTCATCGCCTTTTTTCAAGGCTCGAAGGTGGGCCTCGGCACGCGGAGAAGATAATGTGAAATCGGAGATATTAGATGGAATGTTGCCGTTGCCGAGTGCTTCTACTGCAGTTGCAAGAGGTCCGTAGGATTCCGTCTCGGAGAGAAATTCATCGAGATCCGAATACCGATCCGGATCCAACAGACGTAGCCGGGCAAAATGACCTTCGGGACCGAGCTGCTGAGGCGTAGCGGTGAGCAGGAGCAGGGAGGGAATCCCCTGGGCAAGGGTTTCCACCGTTTCGTAGGCTGGAGAGGCCTCTTCTTCCGACCATTCCAAGTGATGTGCTTCATCCACAATGAGTAGATCGAAGCCGGCTTCGGCTGCTTGTGCCGCTCGCGTCGGGTTTTCCGAAAGAAAATCCGTCGCACAAAGAATGAGTTGGGATTCTGAAAATGGATTGCTCGGAGGAGTGGTGGAGCTCTCATCCTCAGGAGAAATAGCACCGCAGCGGTCTTCGTCAAAAATCGCAAAAAGCAGGTTGAAACGGCGGAGCAACTCGACAAACCACTGATGGACCAGAGGTTCCGGAACGACGATTAGAATACGATTGGCCCGACCGGTGAGGTGAAGCCGATGAAGGATGAGACAGGCTTCAATGGTTTTTCCAAGCCCGACTTCATCTGCCAACAGGACACGAGGATACAAACGGTTCGAAACCTCGGCGACGATCGCCAGCTGATGCGGAATTAAATCAATCCGTGCGCCGGTGTAGCCACGAGCCGGGGATCGCCTGATGAGAGCATTCCAACGCAGGGCTTCGAGTCGTTGGTCGAAGTCCCGGGGTTTGTCTGTGAGACCGGCAAGCAGCCGTTTATCGGGGCGGATGAATGAAAGTGAATCCAGTAGATCTGCCTCGTGAATACTTCCGCCGGCACCGTGATAGGTGATCAAATCATTTTCTTCGGTGATTTCCTCCACCACGATTTTTAGTCCTGTCTGATCTTCGATCTCATCACCGGGAGCAAACTGGACACGCACCAGAGGTGCGGTAGCCGCGGCATAGGTGCGGACATCTTCCGCTGCGGGGAAGCATATCTCTACGTGTCCGTTTTCTTCCGCAAGGACATGGCCCAAACCGAGGGAGGGCTCTGAAGTGGAGATATATCGCTGGCCGGGAATCATGGGGAATCTTTTTTTGGGGAAGAATAAAGGAAAATCGTGGGAGGACGCGTGCTGGTGCGCGGGGAGTCTTTAACATCGATTCCAGTTCGTCCAACATTGAAGATTGAATATTTCGTGGGGTTGTAAAGAGTGCTGCGATGAACGTCGAGAAGGTGAAATACGTGCTCTGGGCTGCTGACTGGCAGCGGTGTTTGAAGTTTTACCGCGAGATGTTTGGCGGGGTGGTGAGCTTTGAGATGGAAGTGTGGAGCGAAATTGTCATCGCGGGGGCAACGATCGGGATTCATGGTGGGGGAGAGGGTAAAAGAACATGGACGGGACTTTCCTTCCAAGTGGATGATTTGCGTGAGGCGATCACGCGGTTGACCGAATGCGGCGGTGGCTTGACTGCGGAGCCAAATGATACTGAGGACGATCCCCTACACTTGGCAATGTGTGTGGATACAGAAGGCAATGAGTTCATGTTGACGATGAAACGCTCTTGAAATACCCGCTGCTTGCTTCCTAACTTCTCATCCATGGTAGCACCGAACCCGAACAATCCGCAGCCGTTGAAATATGCCATGCTTGGCGTGGATGAGAGCACACCTCTGGAAAAGCTGGAGAAATACACTGGGACGGTGGGCTGGAAGTATCTGGCTCCTCATTATCTCAGCGGGGTTCTGTATTTTGTGGATCCGGAGCTGAAATTGGCGGAGGTCGGTTATGCTTTTTCCGAGAACCACAAGGAACAGGTCGAAGCGTGGTTGAAGGCAGGTGATCTGGTGAAGATCGGGGATCTGCATGCGGAGCAATGGGCCAAAGCCGATAACGAATTCGAAGCTCTTGTCGTATCTCCCTTCGTGCTTTGCAGACCTATATGAAGATTTTTTCGTAGATCATTCCTTGAGCTGTATCGGATGAGTGCTAAGCTCGGATACAAATGGGAATAGAAACAAATGTTCGGCTTTTTTGCTCGGACCTGGACGGAACGCTTCTTGGAGAACCTGAAGCCACAGCTGATTTTATCGAGGCCTGGAATGCGATAGAAGGCGAAAGGCCAATTCTGGTCTACAGCACAGGAAGGCTGGATGGCGATGCCAAGCGGATGATAAAACTCCACGGTATGCCCGAGCCGGATTTTTACACCACTGGAGTCGGCACAATGATATTCAGCGTAAAAGATGGAGCGATGCTTGATGAGTTTTCCGAATCACTCAATAAGTCATGGGATCTCGAAAAGGTGCGGGAAATTGTAGCTGGTCTTGTGGATATCGAAGAACAGCCACCCGAGCAGCAACACGACTGGAAGAGCAGTTGGTTCTGGCGCGGTCGGACCAACTCGGAAATAGACTCCCTTCGTAAGGAGTTGCAGAAGGCAGGGCTCGCGGCCCAAGTGATTTATTCGACTTCGCGCGATCTGGATATTCTGCCTGTGGCCGCGAACAAAGGGAACGCCATCACTTGGCTTACCAATTATCTCGGGGTGAACCTTCAGGAAACCGTCGTGGCCGGGGATTCGGGGAACGATTCCTCAATGTTTTTACTTGAGGGAGTAAAAGGAATCGCTCCTGCCAATGCAGAGCCGGAGCTTCTGGAAGCGCTCGACGGGATGCCGGTATTCCGGGCGAAGAGAACCAGTGCCCGCGGTGTGATCGATGGGCTCCGCCATTATGGAGTTTTTTCATGAACTTACAGACGCAATTCAGTTATGAGCACCGCTAATAAAACTTCTCCCAAGCGCAAGCTTGATATTCTCCATATCTCGATCCACGGGCTGATCCGTGGCGAAAACCTGGAGCTCGGCAGAGATCCCGATACCGGAGGCCAATGTCTTTATGTGTTAGAGCTGGTAAAGGCGCTGGCAAAGGATGAGCGGGTGAAACGGGTCTCGTTGGTCACGCGGAAAGTGATCGATTCAAAGCTTTCTCCCGATTACGCGAAATCCCGTGAAAAGATCGATGACATCGCTGATATTATCCGGATAGAGGCAGGACCCAGGCGGTATCTTCGCAAAGAAATCGTCTGGCGTCATCTGGATGCGTTTATTGATGGCACACTTGCATATTTGCGCCGCGAAAAGCGGGTTCCGGATCTTATTCATGCTCATTATGCGGATGCCGGATATGTGGGTAGGCAGATAGCTGCTGTATTAGGCTGTCCGTTTGTTTTTACAGGACATTCCCTCGGCCGCGTCAAACGCCAGAGATTGGTGGAAGGGGGAGTAAATCCTGAGGAGATGGAGAAGCGCTATAACCTGGGAGCCCGGATCGAGGCCGAGGAGCTTAGTCTCGACGCGGCCAGCATGGTATGCACCAGCACCCGGCAGGAAGTGGAAGAACAATATGCACTTTACGATCAGCATACGGAAAGCCGGATGAGGGTCATCCCACCCGGGGTCGATCTCACTAGGTTTGATGGCGATGGATGCCCCGAAATTGCCGAGTCTGTAAATGCT
Organism: Luteolibacter algae; assembly: GCF_042683045.1. Lineage (NCBI taxonomy): Bacteria > Pseudomonadati > Verrucomicrobiota > Verrucomicrobiia > Verrucomicrobiales > Verrucomicrobiaceae > Luteolibacter > Luteolibacter algae. The sequence continues at coordinate 44,650 of NZ_JBHUIT010000022.1, forward strand.
AAGCTTGAGAGGTTTCTGAACGATACCTCGAAGCCGCCTGTTTTGACCATCGCGCGTGCGGACGAACGGAAAAATCTACCAGGTCTGGTCCGGGCATTTGCCAAAAATAAATGGCTCCGCGAAAATGCGAACCTAATCGTCATTGGAGGTAACCGGGAAGAATTGGATAAACTCCCGCCTGGCACCCGCAAAGTATGGCTGGAACTTCTCCGCACTTTTGACGATTCGGATCTGTATGGAATTGCTGCTTATCCGAAAAATCACAAATCCCAAGAGGTTGCCGGGTTTTATCGTTGGGCTGCGGAGCGGAAAGGTCTTTTTGTCAATCCGGCCTTCACTGAGCCTTTCGGGCTGACCCTTCTGGAGGCTGCTGCCGCAGGGCTCCCGCTTGTGGCGACCCACGATGGAGGTCCGCGGGATATCATTGCGAATTGTAAAAATGGAACATTGATTGATCCGCTCAACGACGAGGAAATGGGAGATGCGATCGAGGCAATCCTCTCAGATCCTACAAAATACGAAGAACTCACCACGACCGGGCATCGCGAGGTGCGGAATCATTATTCCTGGGCGGCACATGTCGCAACCTACCTGGACGAGGTCTATAAGATTATTCCCGAAAAACCGAGAGTCCGTTCGAATAGTAGTATAAGAGGTGCTCTGGTAGAGCGGGATCGCTGGATAGTGATGGACCTTTTACCACGGATTGAAAATGAGTCGGAGGAGACGATTGCGAGATGGAGAGACTTGTTTGAAAACAAGCCGGTCGGCTTCGGTATCGCCACAGGTTTGTCCTTCGATGAGGCCTGGGAAGTCATTCATCGATGCGGAATGCCCCAGCCGGGATTCGTCATCTCCTCGTTGGGCGCGGAAATCCGTTACGGAGAAACCGGTGTTCCCGATGAACGATGGAATAACCAGGTGAGAAACCGATGGAATAGGGAAGGAATCGTCGAGGCCTTTTCCACCTTGGATTGCCTTTCGCCCCAGGATGATTCTTTTCAACACAAGTTCAAGGTCTCGTATTTCATGGATTCCAACAAGGCGATGGGAAGGGTGGCACTCCAGCGGATTTTGCGGGAAAACGGCATTTCCGCGAAAGTCATTGTGACTGCGAAAGCTTTTGTGGATGTCATCCCTGTGCGCAGTGGAAAGGATGTGGCGCTGCGGTATCTGGAAAATCGCTGGGGAATCGATCCCGCACGCATTTTCTATTTCGGAAGTTACGGCAATGATATTGCGGCAGTTCGCGGGAGGAACCTTTCGGTTTTGGCCGCGGATTCCGATCGGGTTCTACGACAGCTGCTTCCCAGACCGCGGCTGTTCCATGCCAGCCTGCCTGGTCTTAGCGGGATGTTCGAAGGCCTGGATCACTATCAATTTATTGAGGGTTCAAAACCTCCGAAACCGCATGAGAATGAGATAATCAGTGAGGAAGATGTGCCGGAGATAGAATTGCATCCCTAAAAATGATCTTCTAACATGGAAAAACCGCCCGGAGATGAGACTCCGGACGGTTTTTTTACTTTCGGGTTTAGGCGGAAGTCCGCGGGATCCCGGCTGTAACGCTTATGGCTGGGCGGGAATATACAGCTCGGAACCTTGCGCGAGAACGGTAGAGGGGTCTAGCTCCAAGCCGTTTAGCTCATCGAGCCTTTGGGCAGTGGTATTGTGATTTTTGGCAAATTCCCCGTAGGTGATTTCTTTCTGGATTTTGATCGGATGGTCCGACGCCCGAGGTTTTTTTACAGGTGCCGGGTTCGAAACCGGAATCGATGGGGGTGAACTGAGCGATGGCATCGAGGGCTTCGACGCAGTTGGGGCTGTCGCGATATCGCCCGATGATGCAAAACCTTTCGAAACGGTAATTACCTGCCCGACACGTAGCGCCCTGTGATTTACCGAAGGATTTGCCGAGATCAACTCGTCGACAGAAACACCATATTGGCGGGAAATTTTGTAAAAAGTATCGCCGCTTTTGATGGTGTGCTTTTTCGATGCGACAGGTGCTGGTGACGACGGAGAATTCTCTCTTTCAGCAGAGCTCCCCGGAAGTTTGAGCTTCTGGTTGGGGTGGATGATGGAATTTGCTTTCAGTCCGTTGATGCTTGCCAACGCTTGGATCGAAGTGCCGTTCTTGCGGGCGATCCGTTCAATGCTGTCTCCGGGCTGCACCGTATAATATGCGGCCTCCGCGGCTGGTCGATACTCAGGAACAGGTGTATTCCGGCTCGGCGGAGGAGTATCGGTAAGACGGGCAATTTTTGTTTCCAGTTGCTTGATCTGCATTTCCTGCTCAGCGCACAAAGCACGGAGACGTTCTACTTCAGTTGCCGAAAGAAGAGGACCGGAAGTGGCGAAAAGGGTAAGAAGAGTTGCTAGGCGTATTGTCATCTTCATAAGTCGTGAGTCTGCACGATTTTATTCAACGAACAATAAAAATTTAACTTCTCCTTACTATTTTTTCAAAAATTCTAAAAAATCTAAATCAGGTTGAGGATTTTGAATAAGAAAAGGACCCCCGGCAATAAGGGGAGTCCGGAGCGGAAGATGACAATTGAATCACGCATCCTTGATCACGGTGGAGGAGCAATTTTTTTTGACGGATTCGATCCCGTTTTTTGCTGCTGCCTCTGAATTATACATCTCGCTCTTTCCAATGACCTGACCGTTGGAGGCTTTGAGATTGAAGTATGGTTGCCCGGAGGTCGCCGTTTTGAGCTCGAAGTTTTTATCATCGGATCCATGCTTTTGCACCGATGAAATTCCGTTTTGGGCGGAGCCTTTGCTCTCGTAGAGTTGGCTGGTGAGAATTACCTGATGATTAGCCGCCTTGAGATTGAACATGAATTTTCCGCTGGCAGATTGTTTGAGTTCGTATGACATGGTATTTAGAGGATGTAATGAGATATTTTTCTTGGAAAAATATACCAGTCCTTAGCGGATTGCAGGACCTCTGCCAATTCCGAACTTTCAGACGATCAACGGTCGTCGCTGCCGTCAATCAGCCGTGTTTCCAGATCTCTACGAGCCACTTCGAATTCTTCTTGGGACATTTCCTTTGGATAGTTCAACGGCGTATCGAAGACGACGGTGACCCGGCTGAATGGCTTCGGGATGACAAAACGATCCCAAGTGTTCAGACGCCAGGCAGCACTATACTTGATGTGGATCGGAATAATGTCCGTGCCTGTCGCCTGGGCTATTTTTATAACCCCTGGTTGGACGGAATAACGCGGTCCCTTTGGGCCATCCGGGGTTACACAGACATCATATCCGGAAAGGAGCGCTTTTTTCATTCCAATGAGGGCGGATACCGCACGCCTGGATGAAGAGCCACGGATTGCACCGAGGCCGAAAAGCTGCATGGCTGTGGCTAATGTGGTGCCATCCTTGCTGGCACTGGTAAGCACCACCGTTGAGCGTTTTTTTCCGCCGGTTCTTTGCCAGATCGGAGGCATGGTGAAAATCCGGTTATGCCAGAGGGCGAAGATCACAGCCTTTTCCAGTATGATCGGTTGAACGATGCCCGCCTCGTCATTGACGTTGTAGCGCAGAGTCAGGCTCCACAATTTCATCAGAAATCCAGCGATATATCCGAGCAGACGGGAAGTGCGCGAGGCACGTATTTCAGTGTTTTTCGAGCGTGGCATTAGAGAAATCCGGCTGGGTGTAAGGTATCCACTAGGTATTGTTGTCTTGCCATGAGATCGAGATAGAGCTCGTGATTCTCCGAGCTTGGCTCACAGCGTCCGCTAAGATTTCCCGCAACCAGATAGCTGCAGATTTCCTCGAATCCCAGGGATTCCCCACAGTTTTGGAAAAACGCCACAGCGGCCTGCATCGCCGCGCCTACTGCCGCGCCTTGTTTTGATGATACGGGCACTACCGTAGTTCCCAAAGCGTCTGCAAGTAGCTGGCGCATCACGGGGCTGTCCGCGCCGCTGCCGAGTAACCGGATTTCCGCAGGGTCGAAGCCCATATCACGCAGACGGCTCATGGCATAGCTGAGACCCAGAACTACGCCTTCCGCAGTAGCTCTTGCCAAGTGGGCGGGCGTAAAATTCGCAGGCGTAATGCCATGTAGGACGCCACATCCATCCAACAAGCGAGGAACCGTTTCCGGGGCGAAATACGGTAACAGGAGTAACTGATCGGCCCCAGGGGTGACGCTGGATACCATTTTTTCGTATTCAGCGGTGTTCCAGCCGTAGTGCCTTTTCAAAACCTCCGGAGCAAGAGAGGTATTGGGGCTACTCGCCAGGCCTAACCAGGATCCTGTGGCACTACAAAGGGGGATGATTTCATCCCTGAGATCAATAACGGGATTTGCACCCACGCCGATTACTCTACCGGTGGATCCTAATTCTACGGCCACTGTCCCGTCCTGAACGCAGCCGGCAGCCAAGGTAGAAAGCATGGCCGCCGAGCTGCCCGCACCGATCTGGACTAACTCGGAGAGTCCCCATTCCGAAGCTAGGCTGCCGCGTAGCAGTCCGCGTGGTTGATCTGATGCTCCGATGGGGGGGAGCAGATCAGAGAGCTCTGGATCTATATAATCTATAATTTCTGAAGACCACTTGCGTAGCCGGATATCAAAAAGTCCGGTCGTGGAGGCGCTGCCCGGCTCTGTCGCCCTTTCACCAGTGAGCCAGTAAGCGATGAAATCCTGAACGCTTAACAGTGCAGCTGTGCGTTTGTAATGATACGGTTCATGTTGTTTGAGCCATAAACACTCCGCTGCTGCGGAATCAATTCCCGGAGATTGGCCGATGAGCTCTAACATCCCCGGCGATCCTCCGAACGCTCGGGAAATTTCCTCGGCTTGTTTTTTGATCGAGAGGTCTCCGGCGAGTTTTGTGGGGCGGACGATCCGGTTCTGCTCATCTAGAGCAACCAGGCCGCGCTGCGGACCTGCAATCCCGATTGCGGCGATTTGCTTCTTATTGATTCCAGGCTGGTTCAGGCAATCGCGAACCACCTTGTCGGTAGCCTCTATCCAGCGAGCAGGCTCTTGCTCGCAGTAGCCCGATGGAAGGCCTTCGATCCATGCGTGTGAAACGAAGGCTTCCGAGCGAATTTCCGCGGAATCGAGATCCAGCACAACAGCATGCGTGCCATTGACTCCGATTTCGATTCCGATAAATTGCATGAGCGGGAGTCTTTCACCGATTCCTCAGATTTGACAAGCGCTGAGACTCCCTTTGGGAAGGAAAAGAATCGTCCGCCATCGTCATCGCGGAGACTTATCGAAATCGATTGCGATCTCGATGTCATCCGGCCCATGAATCGGATCCCGCAACTGCGTGATCAGGCCGCTGTCCAGGCGGTAGATCCAAGAGTGGATGGCAAGCTTCTGGCCGCGTTCCCAAGCATCTTCAACAATGGTGGTGCGGGCTACATGGCGGACCTGGGAGAGAACATTGAGCTCACAGAGGCGATCCAGTTTCTTCGCATTATCGAGAGGGGCCAGCTCTTCCTTGTGAACACGGGTGAGCGAGCGCAAGGGGGCCAGCCAGTTATCGATCAATCCATGGCGGAAGTTATCGAGCGCCGCCTGAACGCCGCCGCAGCCATAGTGACCGCAAACTATCACATTGGTGACTTTGAGAACATCCACCGCGTATTGTAATACGGCGAGAACGTTGAAATCGCTTTCCTGGACAACGTTGGCGACGTTGCGGTGCACGAACACTTCGCCTGGCGGGAGGCCGGTGATTTGGTTTGCCGGCACCCGTGAGTCGGAGCAACCAATCCAAAAATACTTCGGATTCTGCTGCTGAGCTAAACGAGTGAAGAATTCCGGATCGGTGGAGCGAATATTTTCCGCCCAACGGACGTTGTTTTTGATTAGTTGATCGATTGATTCCATGGCGTTGTCTGGCTGCGGAAGAAGTATGATACCGGCTATTTAAATTGCGACATAATTTTCGTATTTATTTTTTGTCGAACTCAGCTTTGGCTGCTTTCCTGCATTCGGCTACAAAATGGTTGCAAGCCTCTCGGCAAAGCAGCGGGATCGCCGTGCCTCTCTCCGCATCACCCGGAATACCATTGAAGCGGGAAGCTTCACTGTCTTCGAGCGGGGTTTGCTCATCGATCCGCCATAGAATTCGCTTTGCGCATTGATGCGCCGGACCACAGATCTGCTTAACGAGCTCTTGTGCGCCCGCGTCACTGATCGTTCCGGCATATCGATACATGCCGGTTTGGCGGGCGAGCTTTTCACGGAGGTTTTGGACGGATAGCTCGCCATCCCGGTGCTTGATGAACAATGCGGTGCAAGCCGGATAAAATTGGTCGAGAGCGCGTAGGAGATCCTGCTCCGTATCCAGAGTGAGTATCCATCCACGCCGGAGATTAGTCTTCCCTTTGGTGAAGCGGTATTCGCCATCTTCCGAATAGGTCGAAATCTCGCGGGCTTTCCCAGCGTCTGTGAAGTGGTCAAGGCCTCCAAAAGCAGGCTGTGTCGCTAGGTCTTCATCTTCCACATGAAAGAGCGCGTAGGCAAATTCGCACAAATCTCGATAGATGTAGATCTGGCCGATGCGGTTTACACCACTGCGTAGGATTTGTTTGAGCTGGGAAGGCAAAAATCCAGAGTTTGCCCCGGCGACTGGTCCGGGAGAGTATTTTTCGTCGAAATCCGTTATCTGGTCTAAAATCACATCAGCCAACAATGGTTCTGTGCCAATTGCGGAGGAGTAATAGAGGGTTTTCCCACGAAGGAAGTGAGGATTTTGACGGAAAACTTCAGTCTGGCTGGCGGCAGGACCTACCTCCGGCTCAATGCCTAATAGAACCGGAATATCTTGGAAGGAATGCAAGCCGTCGGAAATGAAGAATGGAACCACTACGACATTCTGGGTTTCGGAAAGTTTGTCCCACTCTGCGATGAATGGCTGCTCTTCCATGTAGGCATCCGTGACCATCTTGTATCCTGCGCCTGAAGCGGCGATGAGATCCACCTGGTCTCTGATTGCTTTCGTGGAGTTCTGATTTAATCCGGTGCCGTGGCCGGTAATGATCAATGTGGTGTCCTCGGGAGCAGCCTGCGGAGCTACCTCTCTGGCGCGGGTTAGAATAAGCTCGGTCATCGATTTATGGACCCCGACAGGAAGACAATAGTGTAGGGTCTTTCCGTCACGTATAGTGGTGGGGCCTTCCAGCTCCAACTCCCTCGGAATGACCTCCTGCGTGAAATAGCCTTCACTGATAAAATCAGGCACAATGTAGACCTCCCGTGCGTCGATCATATAAAGCGCCTCACGCATGGAGGGCTCTTCTTTCCAGAAACAAACATGGACCTCCCCGAAAAGTCGACGGCGGCGGATCTCCTCCGCGTGATCAAAATACGGTGTGGAAGAATCTGGATTTTCCGTAGAACCGTGGCCCACGATAAGCAGGGCGGAATTTGGTTTCGGCGTAAAAAGCATGCTGGGAAAATGGCGAGACAGAGCAGGAATGCAAGCGGGGGAGTCGGGAAACGGAATTTCACCTAGGATTAGGGGCCGAGAGCTCTCATTTTTTTTGGGACAATTACAGATACAGGGTTTATTTTACCCTAGTTGCGTTTTTTCCGGAATTCGCCTGAATATTTTTTTGTGAACCCCAGTCCTACAAGCAGTATGAAAAATATAATCTCCTTCATCTTGATCGGTGCCATCGGCCTATCGGCTGTAAGTTGCACAACTTCCTATGATGCTTATGGCCAGCCTCGCCAAACGGTTGATCCGGGTGCCGCCACTGTCGGAATCGCCGCCGCAGGCATTCTTGGTTACGCTTTGGCCAAGGATAAAAACCGTGATAAGCACCATCATTATAACAACCATCACAATCATTATAACCACTACGATCGCTATAACAGACGTCATTATCGTCGTTACTGATACGCGGATATAAAGGGTCTTTCTCTAACGGGTGTTTGAGTAAGGATCTTTAGGCTTGCCAACGGAGGGTGAAACACTAGGTTCGCCCTCCGTTTTTCTTTTGTCTGGCAAGCGGTTGGAGCTCCGGTGCCTGTCAGACGCTACTTTTCCGGGGCAATTGTCGGAAGGAAAACGTAACCAAACTAACCAAACACTAACCAAACCATATGAGTGCTGCTATCGCAGAACCCACCAACCAAGAACTGAGTGACCTTATCGACTCCAAATTCACGGAATTCCGTGAAGGATCCATCGTAAAGGGCACTATCCTCGAAATCCGCCCGCAAATCGTGCTCGTGGATATCGGTTACAAGTCCGAAGGCGCAATCCCATCCAACGAATTCGAGGATGAGGATATCGAAGTCGGCGATGAAATCGAAGTGCTCCTTGAGCGCCTCGAAAATGATGAAGGCATGGTTGTCCTCTCCAAAGAGAAGGCTGCCTACAAACAGAACTGGGACAAAATCGTCAAAGTCTATCAGGACGGCGGCCTTGTTCGCGGCAAAGTCAAATCCGTTGTCAAAGGTGGTCTCACCGTCAACGTTGGCGTCGAAGCTTTCCTTCCAGGCTCCCAAGTGGACATCATTCCACCGAAAGATCTCTCCGAATACGTGGGCAATGTCTACGAATTCAAAATCGTCAAGGTCAACGACGAGCGCAAGAACATCGTTCTTTCTCGCCGCGAAGTCATCGAGGCAGAGCGTTCCGAGCAGCGTCAGGCATTCCTTCAGACTGTCAAGGTCGGGGACAAGGTTGTCGGCGCGATCAAGAATATCACCGATTTCGGTGCATTCGTCGATCTCCAGGGCATGGACGGACTCCTTCATATCACCGATATGTCATGGGGCCGTATCAACCATCCATCAGAGCTGCTTCACATCGGCCAGTCCGTGGATGTTGTTATCCTTGATGTTGACCGCGAGAAAGAGCGTGTATCGCTCGGCCTCAAGCAAATGTCAGATAACCCATGGGAAGATATCGAGCGTAAATATCCAATCGGCCAACAGGTCAAAGGACAAGTTACCAAGCTTCTTCCTTACGGCGCGTTCATCGAAATCGAGCGTGGGGTCGAAGGCCTTGTGCACGTTTCCGAGCTCAGCTGGGTCAAGCGCATCACCCGTCCTTCCGACGTTCTCGAACTCGGCCAGGAAATCACCGCAGTCGTTCTCGGCATCAGCATCGAAGAGCAGAAGATCTCTCTCGGTGTCCGCCAACTCGAAGGCAACCCATGGGACGAGATCGAGCTCCGCTACCCTGTCGGCGCGACCATCACCGGCCCTGTCCGCAACCTCACCGCCTATGGCGCGTTCGTGGAGCTGGAAGAAGGTATCGACGGTATGATCCACGTTTCCGATATGTCTTGGACTCGCAAGATCAACCACCCATCCGAAGTTCTCAAGAAGAATGACGAGATCGAGGCTGTGGTTCTCGCGATCGACAAGGCGAACCAACGCGTTTCACTTGGTATCAAACAGACCGAGGACGATCCATGGTCCGCAATCGACGATCGCTTCAAAGTTGGCGATCTTGTCAAAGGCACTGTTGCTAAAATCGCATCCTTCGGTGCATTCGTATCCCTTGACGGTGATATCGATGGCCTCATCCACATTTCGCAACTCAGCGAAGACCACGTGGAAAAAGTCAAAGACGTCATCAAAGTCGGCGACGAAATCGAAGCCCGCGTCATCAAGGTCGACAAAGTGGAGCGCCGCATCGGTCTTTCCATCAAGGCCGTTGGTTACTCCGAGGAGCAGCTCAAAAAGGAAAGCGCAAGCTTCGAGTCCCTTCGTCCATCTTCCGAGATGGTCGGCCTCGAGCAAGCCTTCAACCTTGCAGCCGCAGCTTCCGAAGAGTGGAGCCCAGGCGACGAAGACTAAATTCAAAACGAGCCGGAAAAATCCGGCTCGCTATTCCCTCAAAGCCGGACAGGTTCGCCTGTCCGGCTTTTTGTTTTCCGGCAAACCAGCCGTGTGCCGATCCAAGTCGCTATCGGAATAGCTTTTGGCTTCTAGCCGGGCGCAATGGCGAAATCCATCCTAACAGGCCAAAACTCTGTTGCTCGAGGAGCTCTATGGCAATCTACGTGGATTTGTCAGCGGTCTCATCCTGATCGTTTCGCACGAGACAAGTCCGGACCCGGCCGATTTAATCGGATTTTTACGAAACCGGCGTCTCCAATAAAGAGGCTGCCATCGCGCGGGCTTGATCTCCGCCACCTCCCAACATGCGGACTAGCTCCGCAATACGCTTCTCGCCTTCCACCGGATATAACCGGGAACGGGTTCTGCCAGAGGAGACTTCCTTCTCGACAACGAAGTGATGCGCCGCGATCGCTGCGACTTGTGGAAAGTGGGTGATCGCGATCACTTGGTGCAGTTGTCCCAGCAATGCCATCTTTTTTCCGACAGCACGCGCGATCTCTCCGCCGACATTGGCATCGATCTCATCAAAAACCATAAGCGGCGTGGCATCTTGCTCGGCTAGTGACGATTTGACCGCAAGCATCACGCGGGAAATCTCACCCGAAGACGCGATCTGGCGCAGCGGGTGCAGGGGCTCTCCGGGATTCGGGCCGAATAAGAAATTGCAGGATTCAAAACCATGAAAACCCGGATCCTTCTGTTGGCTCAGGCCTACCTCAAAAGAAGATTGTTTAAAGCCGAGCTCCTTCAGTTGGGATGCGATATCTTTGGCCAAATTCGGCGCTGATTTTTTTCGTTGGTTGGTTAGCTTTTTCCCGATGGTCTCCAGCTCTTGACGAATTCTGGCAAGTGCGGCGGTGAGCGCCTCTATTTTTTCACCACGGTTGTCGATGTTATCCAATCGATCGGAGATCGCGGCTTCACGATTGGCAATGTCCTCAATACCGGGGCCGTATTTACGCTTGAGCGACTCCACAAGATTGACGCGTTCTTCAATAGAGGCGGCTTCGGATGGATTGATATCCAGTTCCTCCGCGTAATCGGTCAGCGTTGCCTCCAGATCCTGTAGCTCGATGGACGCCGTTTCCAATGAAGATAGTTTTTCGGAAATGGAGGGATCGTATTTTTCAAGCTCCCGGGTAAGACGCTGCAGATCGGAAATCCTGCTGAGAATACCATCATCGCACGTTAACGCCGTCACCGCCTGTGCGCTCAGCTCCACAAGACGTGTGGAGTTCGAAGAGCGATGATATCGCTCTTGTAGCTCTTCTCCATCTTCGGGAGTGATATTGGCAGATTGGATTTCCTCCAGCTGGTAGCGCAGCAATTCCAGCTCCTGCTCGGAGGCACTTTCAGCTGTTTGTATTTCCTCCAGCTCTTGGGACTTTTCCCGCCAGACACGATAGATGGACCGGTAATCGTTTAGTAGCAATTCGTTGTCCGCATAAGCGTCCAACATGGCTAGCTGCCGCTCCTGGGAAAGTAGTGATTGGTGATCGTGCGGGCCATGGAGATCTACTAGTCTCTCTCCAACTTTCTTCAGAAGCGTCAGGGTGACAGGGGAGTCGTTGATAAACTGCCGGTTTGCCGAAGTGCCAATGGAGCGGCGTATAATAATCTGGGTATCTTCGCACGGCTCGAGACCACCTTCCTCCAATATGGCGTTGATTTCCGCAGGATCTTTTAAATCAAAAACGGACTCGATGGTGCAGGTGTTTTCTCCGGTGCGGATGAGCCCTTTGTCGGCACGCTCACCCAGAATCATTTTCAGGGCGCCAACGATCACAGACTTACCTGCGCCAGTTTCCCCCGTGACACTGATTAGGCCGGAGCCTAACTCCCAAATGAGCTCGTCTACGAGTGCAAGATTACGGATTTTTAGAAGGGTAAGCATGAGAGGATTTCGGCGTGATTATGCAGCCACATCGGAGAGAATCAATGCGTTTGGAAGCCTGTGGGACGTTTAATTTTGGAGAGTTCCGCACTGGCCCGGAATCGGCGGAAAAGGCCCGAACGATGGAGGTCCCGCAGCGTAGACTGCACATGAAAAATCCAGTAGTAAACAATTTGGCCTATTGCTTCCCGGCAGTGGGTTTCCGCCCCACCGCATATCGGTATCTGGCGATCGCATCGACCATCCCAGCCGCAATAGCAGCCTGAAATGACTCATTGGCGATCAATTTCGCCTCGTATGGATGGCTCATGAAGCCTCCTTCGAAGAGCACCGCGGGATGCTTGACTCCGGATAAGACGCTAAAGCGCGCACGCTTGATACCGCGGTCCAAAGTATTATTACCCAGTCGCCGCAAGACTGAGCCATGCAAAGCGGTGGCAAGAGCGATATTGGCGGAGTCATGCTCGTTGCCAGTCACCTTATTCGCGTCACTGGCACGTAGACCGCGGCCATAATGGGATACCCCCGGAGGGGATAAGGTGAAGGTTTCGATCCCGCGGGCGGTGCGGCTACCGGAATTAAAATGCAAACTTACGAAAATAGCGTTTTCGTTCACGCTGTTGGCGATGTTTACGCGTTCTTGGAGAGAAAGATATTTATCCGATTCACGGACCATTTTGACTTTGAAGCCCTTTGCCTCCAGCAAGCCTTTTAGCCGGATCGCAAGTTTCACATTGTAGTTTGCTTCAGTTCCGAGCGGATTGGTGGCGCCGGGATCTTTTCCACCATGACCCGCATCCAAGATCACCGTGCGGAAATCTCCCGCATTTTTGATGAAATTCGGCCGTAGAACAGGATCGATCAACTTAGCCAGATCCATGCGGGAAACATAAACGCCGTTTCCGGAAGAAACCACGGAGTTGGAAAACACGAATTTCACATTATTCATCAGGCACTCGTTCCCGCCTACCTTCAGTTTCATCTCGACCTTAGGGTTTTCCAGCACGACAGAGCCACCGGTGCGGGTGAGCTTCGTAAAACTGTAGAAGCGTTTGATGCTTTCCACGGAAACGTAATCACGCCCGCCGACTTTGATCATATCCCACCCGGCACCGGAAACCTCGGCCGTGGACACACCTAACGATGCAATAATTACGGCAAGAAAGCGTAGTAAATTGGAAATAGCGGCAGTTTTCAAAACGAGGGTTTTTCTCAGATACATAATGCGATCACGAGGACTTATGAAAAGTATCTGGAATAAATCTCTCTGACAATCGGATTTTCCCCGTAGTTATCAGGGTTTTGCCCACTCGCTTGTTCTTTATCTCAAAAAAAACAAAAATATCGCAAAGATTATCTTGCGTTTATCTGTCGTTCGGGATACTTCCTGCGCGCACCCCGAACCGGGAAGCTGAAAAGCTCGGATGGCGGAATTGGTAGACGCGCTAGACTAAGGATCTAGTAGGGAAACCTGTGGAGGTTCGAGTCCTCTTTCGAGCACTTTCCTTTTGGGATAAGGATTGGCGGCCAGCAATGGCCGCCTTTTTTTGTGCCGATTTTTTATCTTCGGCCATTCTTCGGCCACTTTTTCCCAGATGGAGGGTCGATTGTCAAAGGAGCTGCCAATTGGAAGTTTGTGGATGAATTGAACAGAAATACTCCGCGAACCTACGGCCATAGGAGAATGATCGCGATAGCTGATAGGATGGGGACGGAGCCGCTCCGCGATCGCGAAGGCATGTTTCCGTCGGGCTCAGGGACAAAATCCTCAGCATCCATGAATACGACCGGCTCATCGCCACAGTTCCCATCACCCTGGGCTCCTCGGAGCCCCCGCGCCCGCCGGAGAGTGGCGCATCACGAGGGCTGCTGTGCCATTCCCTTGGTTCCGCTACGATCTCGGCGTCCTAAAGCGTGGGGAGCGCACCGATGATTTCCACAACCTTCCCCCCGGCCCGCAACAACCCCGTCGGCGTCCTCTGGGCCGGACTGAACCGCCCCGGCATCGGCATACACGGCAGCCCCGTGCCCGATACCATAGGCCGCGCCGGAAGCCACGGCTGTATCCGCCTTTCGAACTGGGATGCCGCCACATTTTACACGTTGGTAAGGGAAAGGGAAGGGCACCGCCGTCACCATCCGTTGAAACCGTCTGCCATGATTCGGGCCACATCCTCAACGGGGTTGGGTGCAGCTCGATCCCAGGATGGCGTGGGAGCCGCTCCGCGATCACACACTTGGCAAGGATCTTTGGGAACGGGACATCAAATCCGGGAGCATTGGCTCAATGAAAGGCCGAAAGCAGATCGGCGCTGATCCGGATCTGTATCGTAGGCACTGATTGCTCTGTAAATGTGGAATAGCGGGGACTTCCCTCGATTCATACGACATTTGGATACAGACTTTTCATTCTGGCGAAGGGCTGTCACACGGGTGCATGGAAAGAATTCTACTGATACTGCTATGGGCGTTGTCGGCACTGGCTTTTCTCCGTGCAGAGCCGGTGTGGTGGCAGGCGCTGCCCGGTGATGGCGGCTTCGGATACGATGCAATCTGTGAGACGCCGTTCGGATGGGCTTCAGTTGGCGGGCACCGGGAGACGCCGACCGATACCGTGGTGAGGGTTTCAACCGACGGGGAAAACTGGCGGCAGGTTCATCGCACCTCGGGGCAGAGTTACCGTGACATTGCCTGGGGGGCTTAGGGAGGTGTGTGTGGCGGCTTTGACGGGATCCTTTTTTCCGACAATGGGGTGAAATGGCGTAAGGTGGTGACACCGCCGAATACCTTTGTGCAAAAGGTGGAGTGGGCGGGAGGGCGCTATGTCGCATTGTGCTTCGGCGGCGTGGTGCTGGTATCTTCGGATGGGGAGAACTGGACGAAGGATTCCTTTATCTATCCGGGCAGCGCTTATGCAGTGATTGGCAGAAACGGGGGAGCGGTGATCATTGGTTCTGGCAAGAAGGTCTACATATCGGAGGACGGGACGGGGTGGGATGAGGTTACGCCGCCCACGAACTACGTTTTCAGCACGGGAGCGGAAGTGGAAGGTGGGACGCTCTTCGGAGTGGTGGGAAACGGGATCAATGACGGACATGTGTTGTTTTGGAAAAACGACGGGACTTGGGTTCAGTCGGAGCTGGGCGTGAACCGTGGGATCGCGTCGATACAGCCGGGGCCGGGGGGAGTGGTTGCCTTATCGGTGGATGGGAAAGTCTTCTGGTCGGAGGACGGGCTGGCGTGGCAGGAAAGGAGCGAAACGCGCATCCAGGACTCGATCACGAATGTCTCGGCGGTCGCAGCCTCGGGAGAAAAGTGGCTTTTCGCCACGAACGGCGGAGGGCTTTCTGCGGGCAGTGCATCGGATGACCTGCTGTTTGACGAAACAAATGCGGACTCCGGGTTGTTCTCGATTGCCAGGCATCGGGGGAGTTATTATGCGATGGGGCATTGGGGGCGGGTTGTGGTTTCTCCGGACGGTGTGAGATGGACGCAGGATCTACTGCTGGACTCCTCCATGCTTTGGAGATCTTCGGCGAACCATGCCGGGGAGCTAGTGATCGTGGGAAACAAGGGGAGGGTGTTGAGATATGATGCGGCCGGGATCCGAAGCTTCGGCTACGTGGGGACGGAGGCGATCGATCTGCACGCTGTGGCAAGCAATGGCACCGTAATGCTGGCGGTGGGCACGGATGGTGCGGTTTACCATTCCGCGGACGGTGCGGTTTGGACGGGCAGAACGCGCCTCGGGACGGCGGACATACGCGGCATCGCGGTTTTTGGCGGAGACTTCTATTGTGTGACGGAGCTTGGGGCGATCCACAGGTCTGTGGACGGAACTAACTGGCAGTTGGTTGTTTCAGGTGGCGGGGTGGCACTGAATCGCATTCGTTCCACTTCGGTCGGCATTGTGGCTACGGGTGACGACGGGCTGGTGCTACAGAGTGGTGATGGAAGCTCATGGGCACTGGGCGCAGTGCCGCGTGGGATGGATTTCTATGAGGTCTTCGAGCACGGAGGAAAGGTGTTTGCCGCCGGGGAGGCAGGGTATCTAATCGAAAGCAACGATGGGCGGCAGTGGTGGGAAGTTGTGGAATCGGTCTGGAGGGATCAGGATATTCGGTGCGTTCATTCCGATGGCGGAAAGGTGCTGGTGGCATGTTCCGATCTGAAGTTGGAGGAGTTTGTGAACCTTTCGTTTTCCAAAGGAAAGGTGCTGGTCTCGACGGAGTTTCCGAGTATCGAGGTGATCGATGAGGGCTCCGTGGATTACCGTTTCCTAGAATACTGGGGCGGAAAGTGGTGGCGTGGGAGCGACAAGGGAATGGAGAAATCTGCGGATGGAAATGACTGGACGGACTTCCCCATGGCGACTGGCTGGAAGCCACGGGATATGGTGATCAGCGGGAATGCCGCGGTGATAGGTGGCGAGGGCGGATTCCTGTTTTCCGGAGACGGGGGAGGAACGTGGCGACCGGGCATCATCGAACCGGAGAAGCGAAGCCCTTACATTTACGAGACACCCCCGAGGACGGTGCATCACATCGCGACATCCGGCAGCAGGTGGTTCGCATGCGGCGCGGGATCCACCTATCTTGTCTCAGAAGATGGTCTGAAATGGAGGGTGCCGACTGATACCGGGGAAGTGCTGCCGGGAAGCGGTCAGCCAACCGTGAAGTATGGGAACGGGAACTTTGTGTTGATTTTTGACAAGCGGGCCTTCGTCTCTTCGAACGGGGATGAATGGTTGGAAGTGGATTTCCCGGCGGCGAGGGTTATCAGGGAAATCGTCTGGACGGGAACATGGTTCATAGCAGGGGTGACCTACAGGACGGATCCGGCTCCGCCCTATACTTTCCGGACCCTTTGCTACCGCTCTGCGGATGGGGTGAGCTGGGAGGAGGTTTATGCCCCGGAGGGAACGAATGAGGCGATTCTCCGTGCTGTTGACGGGCGATGTTTCGCGCTGAGCAACGAGGAGGCCGTGTGGTCTACGGAAAACGGAGTGGATTGGAGGTGCCATGCAGGCTCCAGGGAGAGGGCAAGCGGTGTGCAATCGGGACCCAGCACTGTCACCACCGTCAGATATGGCTTTACCGATATTGCCACGGACGGAACGAAATGGCTGGCGGTGGGAAGGGCGGGTGCTTTCAGCCAGTCGAAGGATTCGGAGCAATGGACGCATTCCCTTTTGGGTGAAAATCCGGAGTTCGAGCGAGTCTGTGCTACAGGAAACCGTTTCTACGCGATGGGGAGGGACAGGTCTCTCTCCAGCTCCGCGGATGGCATTTCATGGCTGCGTCACAACATCGGCTTCGGGGAATATAGTGGAGTGTATGATGTTGCGACGGGGGGGCAAACCACGGTGGCGGTGGGGGACGGTGTCTTTGTCTCGACCGATCATTATAGGTTTGAGATTTCCGGGACCCCGGGCGGGACTCGTATGGTTTCGATCGTCTATCATGGCGGGGCTTTTATCGCCGGAGACACTGGCGGGAAGCTATGGCGCTCTATAAATGGCACCGAGTGGGAAATGATCGTGGACGATGGCATGGCGTTCAAGACGTTGGAGACAAACGGCAGGGAAATCCTCGCATTCGCCGGCTCGAGGAATCTATGGCGATCACAGGATGGGGTGGATTTCACGATGGAAGTCAGCTCGATCGATTACGTAGCGGAACTGGCATGGGCTGGCAGATGGGTAGCCTTGACGGATTCGGGAAGCTCTTGGTTCTCGGAAGACGCGGTATCGTGGAGCTTCTTCAACAAGAGGCCGATCATGGGAGACGGGCTCCCTATCCTGGCGACAGGAAAGCTGGTGATTGGTGTAAACGGCGACCCGGGGGTGATCCGCTCGGCGTTTGACTATGGGATTGATCTGGACATGGGACTGGGTTTCGAGAGCCAAGGGGTGATTTCCAATGGAGGAACGGCCGTGGCACTCAACCGTTCAGGGGCGATTTTGGTTGGCATAAACAGCAGCAGTCCGGCCTTCGCCAGGCTGAAGCTCTCGGAGGGTGAGCCGCCTACGGGAGAACTGGATCTAGCAGCAGATGCGGACAATGATGGTGAGCCGGACGTCTTTGGCCTCTACTTCGGAGTGCCGGAGGAAGGCAACGGCCCACCGTTGGTTTCACTGTACATCGAGGCCACAGACAAATATCTGAGCATCCCTGAAGTGGACGGGCTGGCCTTTTTCATGAATCTGGAGTTGATGAGAAGTGATGACCTGGTTTCTTGGGAACGACTTGCCATCAAGCGTGGAGAAAAGGCATGGGAGTCCTCCGTTCCAATGGAAGTAGAAGGTTCATCCCTCTACTTCGGGCCGCTACCCGCCCCAGTTGGCGGAACAGGCGAATTCTGGCGGTTCAGGATCTCCGAGTGATAAGCATAAGTGGTTGTTTTTGCCATTTCTCTGGGCTGGCTCGGTCTCCCGGTGCAATGAACTGACTGATCGCTAGCGGGTAGTCGGGGCACGTGCGGATCGGAAAAGGGGCGGTTCATCGCCACGTTTCCCATCACCCCAGGCTCCGCAGTGAAGAAATTCAAGAAGGGAGACCGGGTGGTCGTGCCCTTTGTTATGGCCTGTGGAGAATGCTTTTTCTGTCAGAAGACCCTTTATTCCTGTTGCGATACCACAAACCCAAACAAGGAGATGGGTGAAAAGGCAATGGGCCACGCTCCGGCGGGACTATTCGGGTATTCAGGTCTTATGGGTAGATATCCTGGCGGGCAGGCGGAATATTTGCGGTTGCCCCATGCGGATGTGGGAACTATCAGGATAGACTTCGGCCTTAGTGACGATCAGGTGGTATTTCTATCCGATATTTTTCCAACCGATTCCATGGCCGCTGAAAATGCCGATATCGAGCCTGGGGATACGGTGGCCATTTGGGGATGCGGTCCGGTCGGCCAATTTGCCATCCAAAGTGCCCGGATGCTTGGGGCGGGGCGCGTAATCGCCATCGATAGGGTTCCTGAAAGATTGGCAATGGCTCGCGATAAAGGTAGGGCCGAGATCCTCAATTTTGAAGAAGTGGATATCAAAGAAGCTCTCGATGAAATGACCGGAGGGCGGGGACCTGACCAATGCATCGATGCCGTAGGCGCCGAAGCCCATGCCACCGGAAGTTTCGACGCAGTAGTTGATAAATTAAAACAAGCTGTCAACCTCACAAAAGATCGCGATCATGTGCTGCCGGAAGGGTGGAACGCTATCTGTTTCAGGCGGTCACATTGGGATGATCGATAAGCTTCCCTTTGGCGCGGTGGTCAATAAGGGACTATCCATCGGCAGCGGACAAACTCACGTTCGGCGGTATCTCCAGCCCTTGCTCGACAAAATCGAAAGGGGCGATATCGATCCTTCTTTTGTCATTTCGCACCATGCCAGCTTGGAGGATGCACCTGCGGCCTATGAGAAGTTTAAAAACAAAACCGACGGCTGTATAAAAGTAGTTTTGACACCATAATGTGGAGCATTTTGGAAATGGAATCATAACCATATATGATAATATGGTCTGCCCGGCAGTTGAGAATAACAAAGCACATCTCTCCGCTG
This sequence comes from Luteolibacter algae, assembly GCF_042683045.1. Taxonomy (NCBI): domain Bacteria; kingdom Pseudomonadati; phylum Verrucomicrobiota; class Verrucomicrobiia; order Verrucomicrobiales; family Verrucomicrobiaceae; genus Luteolibacter; species Luteolibacter algae. The sequence goes on from NZ_JBHUIT010000022.1 coordinate 63,955, forward strand.
GAATCTCACAGATCATCCAGCGGGCTTCCGCTCTTACGGTCCGGATCGTTGAGAACATGGGTAT
>NZ_JBHUIT010000023.1:0-619 GCF_042683045.1 Luteolibacter algae
GAAACGTCGATTTCCTGCTTCGGACGGCGGTTCATTTTCTTGAGCTAACGTCATAGGAATGGCGGCGCCGGTGAAAAGCCCCAAATTAATCAGACGGCTTCCTCGGCGTCGCCATCTCCGCCTTGTTCTGCTTCTTGTTTTTAGAATGTGGCACTAGCTGATTCGGCCACGAGATCACGGAATCCGACGCCAAAAACAATCGATCCATGGCGTGTCTTCTTATCGATAAAGAGATCAGCACGAAACTCTGTGTCAGGCGGATCATCATCTTCTGGCAAGAGTATCAGCACATTGAGCGTGTTTGACGAGTCAGTAAAAAGCTCAGCTACGGTTACCCCTTGTTCATAGTCTAAGAGCAATTGGTCGAGCATTGGTAATGCAGTATTCCAAACCGCCTCCCAGTTCTCAACGAATCGACCGGTGGCGACTACTCCGAGATCTTCGGTGACAAGAAAGTCGTCGTCTTCGTCCATTATGTCGAAGCAAACCTTGTGCTCGCCATATGGAGCACATTGCAGTGTATATATTTTCGGGAACATTGCGGATTTCTTGCAGAACGTTATAGGAATGGCGCGCCGGGGTAAACTCCCGAAATTCATCAGACGGCTTCCTCGGCGTC
>NZ_JBHUIT010000024.1:0-27584 GCF_042683045.1 Luteolibacter algae
CCGCCCCTCTCCTTAGACAAACACCAGCCACGTTAGCTCTAGTTTAGAACTGTCCAGAAAATGGGGTCAGGCCAAGGCTACTGCTGAATCGATCAATAGCTTCTGGGAAAAGCCTGAAATTCGTTATTCAAATGCGCTTGAAGGAGTGTTTCATGAGCAGACTATAATTTGCGAGGATGACAGTGATTGTCGGATTATTAATTCGGTCGCTGATTACCTCGAAGTTGAAAGTGGGGTAAGGTGGAAGGATACAGTATACGTTCCCACTGGCGGGAAGCTCGGTGTTCCAAAAATAGCAACCATACTTCGTTCTATAGGCGTGCCGATCAAGGCTGTGTTCGATATCGATTTTCTTTCTGAGCGATCATTAGTAAAGAATACTGTCGAAGCGTTTGGAGGCGCATGGGAGGAGTTTGAAACTCTTTGGACTCAAATCGACGCAGCGGTCAGGGGTGGAAATCCCGCGAAAAATACCGAAGAAATTAAAAACGCAATCATACAGCGACTAAATTCTGCTGGTCGCGATGAATTGCCGAAGGGTGATATCACCGACTTGATGAAACAGGGTAAGCCTTGGGCAAACATCAAAAAATACGGATCTGCTGCAATTCCAAGTGGTGATGCACAGCGATATTTTTCGGAGTTCCGAAGCAAGCTCGAAAGCCGCGGTATCTATATCATTCACGTGGGACAAATGGAAAACTTTTGCACTGAAATTGGAGGACATGGCCCTAAGTATGTCACAGAACTTCTCTCCACAGTTCCTCTCGGCGATGCGCGTCTGAGATCATTGCGCGAATTTGTATCCCATGTACACGAAAAGGATTAATTCGCAACATTATCCCTCCTAAAATCCCTTCCGGCCTCCGAGCTTGACACTACGCCTTGAAACTGTTCAAAAGAACCTATGAAGCAACTTGAATCCATCGAACTCTTCTCCGGTGCGGGCGGTTTGGCGCTGGGACTCCATGCGGCAGACTTCCAGCACCGTGCGCTCTACGAATGGAACGCTTCCGCCGTTGAGACTCTCCGCTACAACCAGAAGATGGGTCACGAATCCCTGACCGATTGTGAGATTTCCCGGGCGGATGTGCGGGATGTGGATTTCCGGAAATATCGTGGGGTGGATCTGGTGGCGGGTGGCCCTCCTTGCCAGCCGTTCTCGATGGGCGGCAAGGCGGCGGGGATGAACGATGTCCGGGACATGTTCCCGCAGGCGATCCGTGCCGTTGCCGAGGTGCAGCCACGTGCCTTCATTTTCGAAAACGTCCGCGGCTTGCTGAGACCCGCCTTCTCCAACTACGTCGAATACATCCGTCTCCAGATGGAGTATCCCGAATACCCGTTGGCCGAAAACTCGAGCTGGGATCAGAACCTTGCCCGGCTCCAGCGGCACAAGGAACGCGTCGGCAAGTCAGGGGATGGCCTGAGATACCGCGTCCATGTCCACCAGGCAAACGCCGCCGACTTCGGAGTGCCCCAGCAAAGGCACCGGGTCTTCTTCATCGGCTTCCGCTCCGACATCGAAACCGATTGGTCGTTCCCCAAACCAACCCACATGGACGGAACCCAGCTCGCCAAACGCTTGGCCAAGGCGAAAGGCTCCGAAGCGAAATATCTCAAAGGCCTTTCCCCATGGGTGCCGCTCAGCGCTGCAATCCGCGACCTTCCCATGCCAACGGACAAGCCCTCGAAGAAATGGCCCAACCACCTTCTCCAAAACGGCGCGAAATCCTACCCCGGACACACCGGAAGCCCCCTCGACCGGCCCGCAAAAGCCCTCAAAGCCGGAGCCCACGGAGTCCCCGGTGGCGAAAACATGATCCTCTATCCCGACGACACCGTCCGCTACCTCTCCGTCCGCGAAAGCGCCCGGGTCCAGACCTTCCCCGACGATTACATCTTTCTCGGCAGCTGGACGGAAGCTATGCGCCAGCTCGGCAACGCCGTGCCGGTGAAACTCGCGGAGATTGTAGGAAAGTCTGTTGCTGAAGCCCTTTCTGGACAAACTAACAAGAAGGCACAAGCATCAGGCAATGAAGCCATACAATCCTCTTGAGAAAGAGAACCTCGGCAAAAGCGTAGCCGACTCCTTGACGAACCAAATGCTGGTGCCACTCGGTTCCGTCGAGAGCTTTGAAGGTGCAGGAATTTATGTGATCTACTACACCGGCAGCTTTGCTCCCTATGCACAACTCGGGGAATGGAACAGTGGGGCAAACGGCCCAATGATCCCTATTTATATCGGAAAAGCCGTCCCAACCGGAGGACGTAAAGGCCTCGCCGATCCCGAAATCTCTGCAAAGGGGAAAAAGCTTTTTAAACGGTTGGAAGAGCACCGGAAGTCGATCGAAGAAACCAGCAACCTCGATATCGCGGATTTTTGCTGCCGTTACCTCGTGGTCGATGATGTCTGGATCCCGCTTGGTGAATCTCTCCTTATCCAACGCCACCGTCCGATCTGGAACTCACTGATCGATGGATTCGGAAACCACACTCCCGGCAAAGGCAGATTCGCGGGAGCCAGACCCAGCTGGGACACTCTCCACCCCGGAAGGCACTGGGCTGAAAAATGCGCACCCTCGAGACTTTCGGAAGAACAGATTCTCCATCATATCGAGCAATATTGGAAAACCTACGAAAAGCCCTCAATGGGGAATCGATGACCCCAACTACCATAAAAACAGACCGATGAAATTCCCTCCTCACGATTCAAACCAAATCGTCCTGAAAGACGGTCTAGAGAAGACGACATGGAAGAATGGTGATCGTGCCAAGTCCGCCTCGGATGCCATCCATTACTACGGACACCAACGCGGAACGCATGAAGACATTGAGACCCTTTCCGTCGATCTCATTTCCGATGTCCTTCATTTACTGCATTCAAAAGGAGTCGATGTGGATAAGGTTTTGCGGGCATCGAAGACACATTTCGAGACGGAAGTCGCCAAATGAACGAGGTCTGATTCGGATCAGGTTTCATCGTAACAGCAAGCTAACATTTTGCCTCCGTTACCACTTTCCTCTCGTTAGAACAGGGAGAGGATGAGGCCGATTCAATTCCAGTATCCGGGGGCTTGTTGTGCCATGAGATAGCAAGGTTTTTATAGGCCAGTTGGGCGAGGTTTATGAGCGTTGCGGGTGGAAGGTTCATGCGTGGGGGGCTGATGGGAACCATCCTGACTAAAATTGCCGCCTGGCAATCTGGGGCTATGCCTACGGCCTTCGCCTAATAGCCCATACGTGGGGGGGGAATTTCACCCCCGATAGTTGGCGATGATAGCAAGGCCGTAGGGCTACTTCTTCGGTTTACGCTTGGCGCTTTTCTTGGCGCTCTTTTTCGCCTTGGCCTCTGCCTTTGCTTTCACCTTCTGCATTTTCAATTTTTCCCATTCCAGTCTCTGGGCAAGAGCCAGTTCGTAAGCACCTTTGTCGCCGTGTTTCGAGCAGGACCAACGCCGGGCGTTCTGCTTTGCCTCGATCATCATATTCGCCACCCAATACCAGTCCTCCCGTCCGGATCCGTCCTTCTGCTTGAACCGACGCACTCCCGGCTGACCTACGAGAGTTTCATCCAATTCCACCTGCCTCCTTTTGCCGTCTTTTGTCTTTATGTATGTTTTTTTCATGATGTAGGAATGGGTTCTTCAGAACCCAGTCGTGTTTCAGTGCTTCTATAACGTCTTTCGAGAATGTTTTCCAGCCTCATATTGGACGACCAAGGGAAAGACTCTCCGTGCAAGGTCTCGATCCCATGAAACTTCCTGAGTATCAAGGTAATTGGGAATTATTTCTGGAAAAATTCCCGCTTGCAAGGTCGGCCAATTTCCAAACGATGTGAGCTTATGGCAGCAGGCAGTTTACTTACCCTTTTCGATGATATTGCGACGATTCTCGACGACGTTGCGATTCTCACGAAGAAGGCGGCGGCGAAGACGACGGGATTGCTGGGAGACGATCTGGCTCTGAACGCGGAGCAGGTGAGCGGAGTCGTCGCCAAGCGGGAGATCGCCGTGGTATGGGCGGTGATGAAAGGGTCTTTCCTGAACAAGGTGATCCTTGTCCCGGTGGCGCTGCTGATCAGTGCGTTCGCACCGTGGGCGATCACGCCTATCCTGATGGTAGGTGGTCTTTATCTCTGTTTCGAGGGGGTGGAGAAGGTGCATCACGCGCTGCAGCGTCGCGGCAAGAGAACAGAACAAGAGGCTGAAAAAAACCTCAGGGAAATCGCTGAAAACCCGGATCCCAGAAAGGTGGAGACAGAGGCAGCGAAGATCAAGGGAGCGGTGCGAACGGATCTCATCCTCTCCGCGGAGATCATCGCCATCGCACTGGATGCGGTGGCGGATGCGGATCTCACCCGGCAGGTGCTGGTCCTTTCGGTAATCGCGATAGGGGTAACGGTGGGGGTATATGGATTGGTCGCGGGGATCGTGAAGCTGGATGATCTGGGACTTTACCTCACCCGCCAATCGAAGGAATTTCTCCAAAAGCTGGGTTCCGGCATTCTATGGGCGGCACCGTTGTTCATGAAAACCCTGTCGATTGTGGGCACGGCTGCGATGTTCCTTGTCGGCGGCGGGATCCTGACCCACGGGATTCCCTGGTTGCACCATCAGATCGAGCACCTGGCGGAATCCATGAAAGCCATGGGGGGAATGGGCGACATTTTTTCAGCAATTGCGCCTACGCTGTTCAATGGGATCTGCGGACTGATCGCCGGAGTTGTCGTTCTGGGGCTCGTGACCGGTTTCAGAAAACTACGCGGAAAACCCGCGCACTGATCTGCTGCTCAGGTAGCCAAGGTGCTGGGCTGCTCAGGTTTTTCGAGCGTTTGATTCCACATGATAGGAAACTCTCGCTTCGGGGCGGCTCTGCGGTAAACCTGAACCCATGCTGACTCCTACAGAAACTGACGTGATCAAAGCCTGCGGTGAAAGAGGTATCCGCGCTATGGTTGCTGCTTTTTACCGCCGTGTCCGTAGCGATGATCTCATCGGCCCGATGTATCCGGATTCCGATTGGGAAGGTGCGGAAGAACGGCTGGCAGACTTTTTGCTTTTCCGGCTGGGTGCCTCGGAGGCTTACCTCGAGAAGCGGGGTCACCCGCGGCTCCGCATGCGCCATGCCCCATACAAAATTGGCATCGCTGAACGCGATCGCTGGCTCAAGCTCATGTCTGAAGCGATGGACGAAACCGAGGTCCCTCCGTTCGCCCGTGCCTTCCTAGATCCCTTTTTCGCCCAAGTCGCCGACTTCATGCGGAATACCCCGGATGAGTAAGAAATACCTAGTCGAGCCCTAGCTCGATCAGTTTCAGTATCTCAAGCCGTCCGGTGCGGTCTTTCGATGAGCTCACAATCACCGGTGGGACACCTTTCAGGTGGTCTGGCAGCGCAGCGAGGAAGGCGTCGACAGAGGCTTTGGTCTTGCGAGCGGATTGTTTGTCCGCCTTGGTGAACACCAAGGCAAAAGGAACCCCGCAATCTCCCAGCCAGTTGATGAATTCGAGATCAATGCGCTGCGGAGGCAGGCGGGAATCGATGAGCGTAAACACGCGCCGGAGGTTTTCCCGTGTTGAGAGATAGTCGCCAACGGATTCGTTGAAATCGCTTTTCTGACTCTTAGCAACCTTCGCAAACCCATACCCGGGAAGATCCACGAGGCTCCAGGTTTCGTTCATGTCAAAAAAGTTCAGCAGCTGCGTTTTCCCCGGCGTGGCGGAAACCTTCGCAAGACCGGCTTTATTCGTGAGCATATTGATCAAAGAGGATTTTCCGACGTTGGATCTGCCGATGAGGGCGAACTCCGGCCGGTCCCATTCCGGCGCTGCTTCGATGTTAGGGGAGCTAATATGAAAGGAGGCGGATTTGATTTGCACAAGCCACGCTCCGTGCATAGCCGCCAACGAGCAAGAAAATACCCGTTTATCCTTTCCGGTAAGGCTCTCCCCAGCAATGTGAAATGGCGAAGCGTCTAAGAATGGACGTTGTAGAGTAGGAAGCGGATATGAGTGAGCCGACCAGCAGGCTTGGATCTTTCTCCGTAGTTTTATAGGCTCATTCCTGGATTCTGAGAAGCTGCTCCGCGCGGGAATACCACCATTTTCTCTCCGGCGAAAAGGTTTTCAGAAGCTCGAAATCCGAGCGGAAACGGGATGGGTAACGCATCATTTCCCAGAAAGCATGATTGCTGATAGGGATGAAGGGATTGAAGAGCTTGCCACGGAGATCCGCCCATTTCTTTTCATCGACGGTTTCCTCATTGTGAGTGCTGACCGTGACCTTGCCGATGCCATACCATTGATGGGTTTGATCATCGGGATCGCCGTCCTGCTCGTTCGCATCGGACTGGAAGGTGAGGGTGAACGTCTCCGCCGTATGCGGAACGGAGAACTTCAGCTTGTAGGTGGAATCGATCGGAACATTTTGAACGGGTTGATAGCGGGCCCAAGTCTGCCGATATCCTAGCTCGCCGATATAGGAAATCCCGGTGAAGCAATTGTAATTGCCGGTGCCAGTGAGATCTTCAGGATAGTGCTGGCTACCGGTCCAGTCGTTGGAGAGGCAGTTGCTAAAGGTGGTGTTGAGCAAGACGAACTGATCCTCCAACGAAATATTCAGCTTGTCCGGGCCCCAGCGTTTGTTGGAGCTATCCCAGCTACCGACAAGGAACAGCTCCACCTCCAGGGTGAGCACCTTATGCTCCGGAAGATTTTCGAGGCTCAACGAGGTGCTGGTTTCATCCGTGATTCCGCCGAGGAAAGTGCGTGACCCGTTGGGAGAATTCATCACTTTGCCGGTAGTTGACCACTCAGCTCCCGGAGTATCGCCTTCTTTCCAGTCGATTTGATAGACCTCCTGGGCTAGCACCGATCCTGCCAATCCGCACCACAACAACAAACATCCGAAGTATTTACCACGCATCTTGTATATCTAATGAAAGCAAAGAAACAAAAGATCAAGAATATATGAATGAAATTCTCTGATGGTAATTGTTCTTTTTGCTTCCGTGTTAACGCAGCCATACCGAGTGGTGAGGTAAGTATTAAAAAAATACGAAACGTATCGTTTAATGAATCAGCCGAGCGGCTGGGCCAGCGGAAGACATTTTTGATTGATCCTTCTCATCGGTGGCAAAGTCTGTCAGTTCTGTGGCACCTCCCTCATGTCTCTCTCGCAAAAAGGTTACAAAACCATCAATCACCGTGACGTCCAGTATCGTTGGAATATGAAAAATCGTAATGGGATCAATGAGGTCTCAGTCTATACAAATGCAGCGTTGGGTGGGCGTGAGCTTATCGCCGAGCTTCCACGGGTCGTGAGCCTGGCAATGGTTATGGACGCGATCGATTTCGCCAATGCCAATGACTGGAATCCCAATGAGGTGGGCCAGCAGATGCGCTGCAAGCACACCCGCAGGGGATTTGTTCTGGTAGAGTAGGCTCACGGATAGACCCTTACAGGTTTTCTTTCTCCGGAATGATTTTCACTGGAAGATGGTCTGCTCTGAATCGCGATCTATTTATATTTTGCAATTTTGATTAAAGTTTCACCGGTTCCCAATGGCTCCGGATGAAGTTTGATGCTTTACATTACCGGAGGCCGCCGGGGATAGTTTAGCGGTTATGATTGATCAATTTTTTGGATGGTTCCGTGTAATACTGTTCGTGATTTCTTTCACGGATTCGGGATCGGTTCTGGGTGCGATGGAGATCAGACCGGGTGGTATGGTTTCCCGGATTGCGGATGGTGAGACTGGAGTCAGCTATCACGTGTATGCGCCGGAGGATCATGGAAAAGAGGACCTGTCACCATTGTTGATCGTTTTCAGCCCAGGCGGGGATGGAAAAGGTATCGCCGGGAAAATCAGAGAAACCGCAAACGAGAAAGGATGGATCGTGGTGGGTTGCGACAATCTGCGGAACGGCATGAAAGACCATGAGCTGGAGCTCAAGATGGAAGATGAGGTGTTGGACGATATTCTGGCTAATGTGCCCCATGATGGGAAGCGCCGGTATCTTGGCGGATTTTCCGGAGGAGCGATGCGGGCCTACGGCCTGAGCGTGAGACGTAAGGACGAAGTCGCGGGGATTCTTGCTTATGGTGGATGGCTGGGCGGACCGTCATACCAAGGAGAGGCCTATCCGCCAGGTCTATCGATAGCCATGGTAAATGGGATTGATGACCAGGGCGCGAGCGGATGGATGCCGATAGATACCCGGACCCTGCGCAAACGGGGGAGCACCGTAAAACATTTCGCTTTTGAAGGTGGCCATAGCGTAGCTCCGGAAGAAGTGACCGCGCAGGCGCTATCGTGGTTCGATAGCCAGCGGCTGCAGGGCGGCGTGGATGCCGATTTGCTCCCGCTGGACTTGCTGGTGGTTGCAGACGATGCGGAGAGGCGGGAAGATTTTGTGGGATTCTTGAAAAAGCATTTCCGGGATGTTTCAGCCGCAACAAGCGATCAACTGACGATGGCCAAGGCGAATCAGGCCGATGTCCTAGTGCTTGACTCCACTGTCAGGACGCTGCCGGAAAGATATACAAAAGCGATGGTGATGATCGGTTCTTCTGCCGCTATGACCGGGGAACGCTATGGATCAAAAATCGATTGGCTTTGCCAGTGTTTGGACAATGAGGCGTATCTTGTGGATACGCAGCATGCCATTTTCAAGGAACCAATCGAGGTGAAGCCCACGCTGGAGAAAAAGCGATGCCCTCACACCGGACTGGTAATCGAGGCGTGGAAGGTGGAGGAAACGCAGAAGACACCCGGTCTGGTAGCTAGCCGGGCGCATTTCGAAAATGCCGAAGACTCGGAAATTATCTCCGGCGGAGTAAATATGAAAGGTGTGCGCGGTGTGCCCTTGGTCAGAGAGGCACACCGGCTCTTGTGGGGCTTCATCGCACCGCCGCGGGAAATGACCGAAGAAGGGCGCTCGGTTTTTGTTAATGCAATCGTATGGATCCACAACTACGACGGAGAGCAGCAGACAAGCTTCAAAGGAATCCATGAGCGTGAAACGGTGCAAAGCGTTTTAAAGAGTCCCTATGTGGACCGTGAAAATCTGATCCGCTGGTTTCCTAAGGCTTTGCTGGAAAAATTGAACTATGACAAAGAGAAGCTTCTATCTCATTTCAAGGGGCGGATGGACTACGTTCATGTGCCGACAGGGGGAGGGCAGCTGACAATCGATCTTGATGCCGAGAGGTTCGGAACGCCGAATCATGCGCCCGGTTCAGTGACAAAATGGATAGAACTTCTGGGCGGCGAAGAAAAGAAAACCGCGCAAGCTCTCCTCTATCGCTACACCGGCAAGAAAATACGCCGCCAAAAACACTGGGCGGAATGGTGGGAAGCAAACCGGGATCATTTGGTCTTCTCCGATAGTGACGGGTATCGATTTGTCCCTGAAGCGGGGTCCGAACCTCCTACTGCGGAAATAGAAGATGGCGGGCTGACGGATATCTCACCGATCTTGTTTGACACAAAGCTGGGCAAGGTCCCGCATATCATTGCCGGAGTGTCCTATCAGTATCCCGGAAAGAAAGTCATTCTGGAAATCCGCGCCCGCGTGAAAGAAGGTTGGCACTTCTACTCCGCCACCGGGGACAATGGGACGAATTTACCGACAGAAATCAAAGTGAAGTTACCGCAAGGCATGAGCTTCGATGGCGGGTGGCAGTATCCCGAGGCGGATGAAGGAAAATTGAATGACAATGCAATATTTCGCCGGACGGTTCTGGTAGGCAAGGAGCCTGTGGATGCAGCGGAGATCAGCGGAACTATAAAATTCCAGGCCTGCAAGGAAACGCGGTGCCTGATGCCACAGAACTTTTCATTTTCACTACCCTTAAGAATTGTGGAAAGACACTAGTTTTATAGTAAATACACGTCCGGGCAGATTGCTATCCGGGCAGGGCTTTGTTTTCTCAACGAACTATTGCCAGTCAGGTCCTGCTATGTTTCATGATATGGCAATGACCCCGGACAAGATTGGTGAATGGCTGCAGCATTTCAAATTAGGCGAAGACGTGGCCGGAAATTTGGGTATCATCGGTGCCATTTTATATCTCTGTATCCTCGCGCTGGTGGCGAATTTCCTGGCTAAAAAATTGATCGAATGGGTTGTCCATCCGGTGATTAGAAAAACGGCGATCAAGCTGGACGACCTGTTGATTGATCATCATGTGATCGTTCACTTCTCGCATTTGATTCCAGCCGCGGTGATCCATTTTTATGCGCCGGTTTTGTTCCGGAATGAGCCTGCCGTTCTGTCTTTCATCGGCCTGGCGGTGAACACGTATCTCATCATCATCACCTTGCTGGTGATTGATGGGCTTATCAACTTTGGCAGAGCGGTGTGGGAAAGTGGTCCTATCGGGCGCCGCTATCCGGCGAAAAGTTACGCCCAGGCGGCAAAGCTGGTGATCAACCTGATCGGGCTGATTTTCATTCTTTCCGCGCTGCTGGGAAAATCTCCTGTCGTTCTTTTCTCCGGTCTTGGTGCGGTAACGGCCATCCTTTTGCTGATTTTCAAAGACGCGATCCTCGGGCTCGTCGCCGGTTTCCAGCTATCGGTCAATAATATGGTAATGGTCGGGGACTGGATCGAAATGCCCGCACGTGGGGCTGACGGGGATATCATCGATGTTTCCCTGACCACGGTAAAAGTGCAGAACTTTGATAAAACGATCACGACCATTCCGACATACGCTCTTATTTCGGACTCGTTTAAAAACTGGCGTGGAATGAGCGAATCAGGAGGCCGCCGCATCAAGCGCTCGCTTTTTATCGATATGCGGACCATCCGTTTCGCGGATAAAGACCTGTTGGAACATTTTAAACGCATCCGGTTATTGCGTCCTTATCTCGAAGCCAAACTGGAGGAGATCCAGGAGTTCAACCAAGGGTTTGGCATCACCATGGATGAGCTGATCAACGGACGGCGACTGACCAACATCGGCACGTTTCGCGCATACTGCCTGGCGTATTTGAGAAATCATCCGAAGATTCATCAGGAGGGGATGACACTTCTCGTCCGCCAGCTGGCGCCCGGTGCGCAAGGGCTGCCACTGGAGATCTATGTTTTCACCAACGATACCGCCTGGGTAAGTTACGAAGATATCCAGGGTGACATTTTCGATCACTTGCTTTCCGTCCTGCCGGAATTTGGCTTGAGTCCCTATCAGGCTCCAAGTGGTGCGGATCTGGAGAAGGCTGGTTCAATGATCAGCAGAAACGAGTCATTTGCCGAATACTCCAGCTGATGACTGCGGATCAGGACCCACATGCCCGAGCTTATAGAAACCGACGGACGAGATATCGGGTCCGTCAGTTTTGAACAATCGGGATGAACTCATTCAAGCCCGGATCGGATCTTCGATCTTTTCCGAGTCCTCGTTTCTAACCGCCTCGTGATTACGAAGAGTTTCCATATCGATGACATGGCGGAAATGGCCTTCCGTTGTGCCGTTCGCCAGATTTTCAAACACTTCGTTGATATCCTTGATATCGATCATCTTGATCGCGGGTCTGATATCCTTCTCCGCACATAGGTCGAGGATTTCCTGGGTTTGTTTGATGCCGCCGATAAGCGAACCAACGATGGACAAGCGTTTGAAAACAAGCGAGGCAGGGGAGAACTCGGGGAATTTCACCAGGTTTCCCACGATCACGATATTGCCATCCGGCTTCATAAGATTGATGTAGGGTTCCAGGTCGTGCGGAACCGGAATTGTATTAATGAGCATGTCGAGCGAGCCAGCTGCTTGTTTCATCTGTCCGTCGTCTTTGGAGATGACCACCTTGTCCGCACCCATTTCCAGTAGCTCCTCCTCCTTGTCCGCATCCCGGGTAAAAGCGGTGACTTTCGCGCCGAGAGCTTTGCCAATCTGGATGGCCATGTGTCCCAGTCCTCCGATGCCCGCGACTCCGAGTGTCTGACCTTCCTTTAGATCCCAGTGACGCATTGGCGAGTAAACCGTAATACCGGCACACATGATCGGGCCCGCGTATTCTGGCTCAAGCTTTCCGGGGACTTTCAAAATAAATTCCTCACGGGCAATTAGATCCGTGGTGTAACCGCCATAAGTATTGGTGCCATTCGGAATCATTGGCCCATTGTAAGTCATGGTAGCTCCCTTTTCTCCCTGACAGTAGTTTTCCTCATCGGCCTCGCAGTATTCGCATTTTTGGCAGCTATCGATCATGCAACCGACACCGACGATATCGCCGACCTTCACTTTGCTCACGCCCTCGCCGATGGCTGTAACCGTCCCGACGACCTCGTGACCCGGAACACATGGATAATTCGTATTGCCCCAGTCGTTACGGGCTTGGTGAACATCCGAGTGACACACGCCGCAATGGGTGACCTTGAAAGCGACTTCTCCCTTGCCAACTTTTTTTTCTATCAAAGACGAGCGGGACTAAATCCTTGTCCTTTGCGTGTGTCCCGAATCCGTAAACTTTAATCGTATCTTTGTTCATCCGTGACCGTAATCGGCACGTTCATGATTTCAACCGATTGTTTTTCACGGATCCGTGAAGCCGGATTTTCCCCGGTCGGTTTTGAATACGCGGAGAAGGAAGATCAGGCTCGGGAAGATAAAGAGACTCCCGACAAGCAGTGCGATGAGCAGCTGACGCAATGTCGCCGGTGGTGCGGCGGTATCATAGAAACTGAGTGGCCCGGATGCCGTGATGACCGCGTTGGGAGCGTAGAGAACCCACCAGCCGAACAGGATCAGGACGACTTGCCCTGAGGCGATGATACGTGTAAGCATCACCTGGCTGCGGGAAACGAAGCGCCACAGAGCGACGAATAATCCCGTGGCCAAAATCATCGCGGCAATGGCTGCAGGATGGCGGATGAAGAGGTGAACCAAGGCGGATTTTTCACCGGAAGAGGCAAGGAAGACCAAGCCTCCCGAGACGATCACCGCTACATTGAAAGCTGCCGCACGTCCCCGGAAATGCTGCTTAAGCGCTGGCTCATCCGTTTCTCCCACCAGAAAAACGCTGGCGAGAAATGCAAAAATACACGCTACGAAAATGCCGAGGGACAAGGGATACCATCCCCACCAAGGCGCAACATACGCCGCCCACGGATCAGTCGCCGCCGGATCGATGGTCCCACGGGTAAGGCTCGCGGCAATGATTCCCAGCCAGATGGAAGTCCACAGGCTGGAAAGACCGAACAGCAGGGTGTAGGTGCTCTGGCTTACCGGTGCCTGAATGGCATCATAATGACGGAATGTGAAAACCGTCCCCCGCACGACCACTCCGACGAGAAGCGCGAGCATCGGTAAATGGAGAGAGATCATCAGGGTCGTGAAAATCGTGGGAAAGCCCATGAAAAGAATCACGACGATCAGGATGAGCCACATGTGGTTGGCCTCCCAGACCGGCCCCATAGCGCGATTGACCACGACTTTTTGTTTTCCACGAAAGCCCTTCCCGGGCAGCAATTCAAGAATTCCGGCGCCGAAGTCAGAGCCGCCAAGCAGAATGTAGAGGAGTAGGGAAGCAGCGATGAAAAAGATCAGGACAGAGATCATGGCGACTCGATTTTACGTTGCGTAATTCTTACCTGGCGGGCGAAAAGCCAGACGCTCACAGCGGCAAGCCCTAGATACAGAGCGAGGAACAAATAGAAGTGATAGACCATCCCCGGCACGGGAGTCACGGCATCTTCGGTCCGGAAGATCTCATAGATAATCCATGGTTGGCGCCCGACCTCCGTCACGATCCAGCCGGCCTCGATGGCAATCATTCCGAGAGGAGTCGCCAAGGCGAGGGACCAGAGAAACCATCCCGGAAAATGTCCTTTTCGTAGGAACCAGAAAAACAATAGCCCGAGAAACGCCATCAGCATACCGAGTGCCACCATCAACTGGAATGCCAGGTGGACGATCAATACCGGAGGCCAATCCTCGCGTGGATATTGATCGAGACCGATGACTACCGCAGAAGGATCCCGGTGGGCCAGAATGCTGAGTAATCCGGGAATTTCTATTCCCCATTTCATCGTCTGCGTTTCGACATCCGGGATTCCTCCGATCGTCAGGGGGGCATTCGCGCTGGTTTTGAAATGGCCTTCGATGGCGGCGAGTTTGGCGGGCTGTAATTTCGCGATTTGTTCTCCCGCAATGTGGCCGCTGATCGGTTGCAACAAGGCTGCCGTAGCTCCGAAGATCATGGCGATACGCATGGCTTTCAAGTTCAGATCCCGCGCCCGGCCGCGTAGGTAAAGCAAGGCATGGACACCGCCGACGGCAAAGCCCACGGCTTGCACGGCAGCCAACTGCATGTGCAGGGATTGGTGCGGCCACGCCTGGTTGAACATCGCCGCCACGGGATCAATGTTTATCGCCCGGCCATCCACCCAGTCGAATCCCTGTGGAGCATTCATCCATGAGTTGGCAGCGACGACAAAGATTCCTGAGATAAAGCCTGATATCCCTACGGCAAGGCCGGTGCCCCAGTGCACCCATGGCTTCATCCTTCCCCAACCATAAAGAAACAGACCAATGGCCACTGCCTCTACAAAAAATGCGGTCCCTTCCCATGAAAAAGGCATCCCGATGATTGGCCCGGCATGCTGCATGAACTCCGGCCACAACAAGCCCAGCTCGAAAGACAATACCGTTCCCGACACGGCCCCTACGGCAAAAAGAATGGCGACTCCCTTCATCCACATCCGGGTGAGCTCCAGATAAACTTTTTCGCCCTTCTTCAGGTAGATGTAATGTGCCGCAGACATCAAAAAGGGCATCGTCATCCCTATGGCCGCGAAGATAATGTGGAAGCCCAGAGAGAAGGCCATGGTTGCCCGCGCTGCTATAAGATTATCCATGGGTCGAGATGGTTACCGTTCCGAGTGCTGAAAGTTTGTCGCGTGAAGATTGGGCCGTGTTTCCGGTGGTCCGGCAGTCGAACCTTTGCAGATTAGCATGAAGGAGGCTTCGTTCAAGTGGTTCCGAAGCGGGGCGGGAATCGGAGTTTTCCATATCATTGAATTTCTTTGCGCACCGCTCCCAGGGCGGAGTCCCGGACGATTAGCTCGCCTTTGAGTGTGATTCTCTGCGCAGGGGTGTCAGGGTGTTTGATGCGTGAAATCATCGTGTTTACCGCGATTTTTCCGATGTCGTCGCAGGGCTGCCTATAACTGGTGAGAGGAACGCTGAGAAGCGAAGCGTATTTCACATCATCAAAACCACAGACTTGTAACGAGCTCGGAATCTCTGCCCCTAAATCCAAAAGCGCCCGCAGCAAAGTTGCAGCAGTGGCATCGTTCGCGCATACAACTCCCTTCGATCTTGCCGCGAGAATATCTGCAGCGGCTTTTCCCGGGCGGCGGGTATCCAGCTCGATATTGATCAAGTCCCGTGCCCGCAGGCCATTCTGAATCATCGCTTCCCTGGCCCCGATACGCCGCAAATCGTCTGCTCAATGCAGGGCATTCGGTTCTCGGCCTGCTCGGATCGATTCACGGTCACAAGACCATTGATCGCTGTGTGGCAGACCCTCTTTTCCGGGATTATCTGCGCCGCTTCATGGACCTGGAAGCAACCCCGGTGCTGGAACCGGTGGAAGGCGTCGACATCGAGGAATACAAGGACTCACTGCTCACTCGTTTTGCCAACCCGAATATCAAGGATGACCTTGCCCGGATCTGTCTGGAAAGCTCATCCAAATTGCCGAAGTTCCTGATCGCCACGATCAATGAAAATCTGGACCGGAATGGAAGCGTCAAGCTTGCCGCTCTCGTTATCGCGGCCTGGTGTTATTATTCCGACCAGGGAGTAGACAGGAATGGAGATAAGCTTCAAATCGTAGACGATATGAAAGAAGAGCTACATTTGGCAGCAGCCGGAACGCGGGAGGACAAGCTCTCATTCCTTAAGGTGAAGCCAGTCTTTGGAGACCTGGCGAACCGTGAAAGCTTCACCAGCGAATACGTTCGTTTGGTCGAGGCACTCTATGAGAATCCGGATGTAGCGAACCTAATGCAATCGCTTCTGTCGGGGGCGGACTAGGCCCTCTCAAAAGCCACTTCCGGAATCTTTTTTAAAGACGCATCTGAAAAATCGGGTGCACCGCACTCACTACGCCCCGGCCTCCGGGGGTGAACCAACTTTCCAACCAAACAAAAAAACCATGAAAAAACATATACTTGCCACCGCACTCGCTTCAGCCGGCATCATCTCGGCCAACGGAGCTGAGATAGATCCATCAACAGAACCTCCGGCTACTTCTGCCTTGGTCACTGCCAACTCGATCGAGGACAACGAATTCAATGCCGGAGACTATCTCACCGGGGATTGGGGCGGACTGCGCACCCAGCTCATCGATAGTGGAGTCACTCCATTTTTGTATTATGATTCCATTTATGGGGCGCTGGTTTCTGGCGGTATCCAAAGCGAAGAAAACTTCACCGGACAAGTTTACGGTGGAATGATTTTCGATCTGGAGAAGCTGGCAGGTTGGGAAGGTGTCACCGCAAAGCTCTCACTCATCAACCGGCACGGTTCGACAATCAGCCCATCGGTTGGCGGGATCTATGATCCGCAAACCATCTATGGTGGCCAGACCACCTGGCTCTATGATGCCTGGGTGGAGAAAACCTGGCGCAACGATTTCTCTCTCAAGGCGGGTCGCTTTTCTTCTGATCAGGATTTCGCAAACCACGATCTCTATCGTTATTCTTTGAGCACTTCAATCAACGGTCCTATCCGCGCACTGTTACAGGATGGGGCAAGCTTCACATTCCCATTTGCCACCTGGGGCGCACGGGCAAAATGGGCTGTATCCGAGGAACATCAGTTCCAACTGGGCATTTTTCACCTCCATGATCGCCTTTACGACGCCAGCTCACATGGCATGGATTTTGACATCAATGGGAACGACGGAGCCGCCATCATGTTTCAATATGACTGGAATTCCGAGCTCTTCGGAAAGAAAACGCATGCCTATCTCGGGGTTAATCAAGCTATCGGCTTCGATCTCGCCAAGCTTGATGGAACGGGCTCCGAGGATAATTTGACGCGGTTTTACGGTCATATCGATATGAATGTGACCGATCAGCTTCAGCTCTTCACTTTCTTCACTTATTCTGCGGATAAGGAAGTCGCGTTTGTCCCGATTCAAGCCAGCTTTGGCGCAAATTACACTGGATTGATCCCTTGCCGTCCAGACGATCGCACGATCTTCTTCTTCACCTATGGTGATATTAGTAGCGATGTCCCTGTTGCACCTGGAGCCGCGAGGCCGGACTATGAGATCGTTTATGAACTGGGACATAGGTTCCAGCTCACTCCTGCAGCTTATATTCAGCCGTCGATACAATATATCCAAAATCCCGGCGGCACTGGCGAAATCAGCGATGCGGTCGTCCTCGGTGCCTGGGCTGGAATAACTTTCTAGCCCATCCGCCACGGCTTTCAACGTCCACTTGCCAAAGCCAGGGAATTTTCTCGAAACTTGCCCGCCATGCCCGATGATGTCGGGCAAGTTTATGACAGATAGCCCAAAAGACAGCATTGCTTTGCTAATTGATGCGGATAATTCACCATCCGCAAAAATTGATTTTATCATCTCCGAACTTGCGATCCATGGCGTGGTGAATATCAGACGCGCTTATGGAAACTGGACCAAGCGCGGGCTTTCCGGCTGGATCGATGTGCTCCATGGATATGCGATACAGCCAATGCAGTCCTTCGATCTGGTGAAGGGGAAAAACGCCACGGATATGTCCCTGCTGATTGATGCGATGGACATTCTATATACCAAAGATATCCAGACATTCTGTTTGGTTTCATCTGATAGTGATTTCACACCCTTGATCCAGCGCTTGCGTGCGGATGGCAAAAAAGTGATAGGTTTTGGCGACCATAAAACGCCAGAGCCGTTCATTGCCAGCTGCACACATTTCCTTTATCTCGATGACAAGACAAGCGACGGGAAAAATGAACCCAAGCCATCTTCCTCCGCTGAGTCAGGCCCCGCAAAGAAGAACCAGTTAAAGGGGAATACCAAGTTGATGAATACCCTGAGATCCGCGGTCAAAGCCGCGGCGGACGATGATGGCTGGGCTACGCTCGGACCGGTGGGATCACATATTTCAAATCAAGGTCCCTTTGATCATCGGACGTATGGCTTTAAAAAATTGAGTGACTTGTTCGCAGCGATAGATCTCTTCGAACTCACAGGAGTTAAAGCCGATAGCCACACCATCTATCGGGTGCGTTTGAAAAAATCATAAACAGGATCCGGTGGTCTCATGGAAGGAACCGGGCAGCGACTCAGCCAGACTAACCTGCTGACGATGACAATTCTACCCGGGAAGGTAGTTCAAGGTTCAAAATCGTAGATTTCTGACAATTTTAGACGAGTGATATCGGCCATAATCATTGTAAGATATGCAATGTTTTGATGCCGATTGTTGTCGACACCTGCGTCTTGGCAGTTATCGGTAAAGAAGCAGCGCAGTCGATCATTCCAGCTGATAATTTTGACAGAAACCCAATACGAATGTCATTTTTAGTAACGTGTAGAGAATTATTCGAGGAATCACCATTTCCCATTTTGGGGAGTAGTGTCGAAAATCGTCCACTGGTGCAATCCGATCTCCACCGACATGAGTTCTTCGAAATGATTTATGTGGCCCGCGGGTTGATACATAATGAGTTGAGCACCGAGCGAATGGATCTGAGGGCGGGCGATCTTTTGATTATCAAACCCTATGTCAGGCACTTGCTCAGGACCGATTCAGAACGTCCTTCCGTGCAGGCTTATTGTTGTAGTTTCCTGCCCCGTATCGTGGATAGTAGTATTAACGGGTTGGAGGATTTGAGAGAAAGCCAGTCACCCAACAGGTATTTTTTCAAGCCATTCCTCTCTTTGGCGGACGATAATGTCTCCGCTGTCAAAATAAGGATTCCGGGGAAGTATCGGAAAAATCTGCAACGGCTTTTTCAAAATGTCCAGGACGCACCCGGCGAGAAGAGTGGGGCGGTGTTTGCGCGCAGAAGGTGCCATTTCCTCGATTTACTGGCGACCCTTTCGGATATCCACATTGATATGAAAGGTGAAACCGGAACTGATCCAAAGGTGCTCAAGATAGCCACTTCACGCTATCACCAAGGGCTACGAAAGGCACTCAACTATATTCATAGTAATTTTTCCGAGCCGTTGACGTTACAGGATATGGCGGAAATGAGCGGTGTTTCCGTAAGTTATTTCAGTATGCTGATGAAGCATTCCACCGGGATGTCATTCGTCAACTATCTCACTGGTTTGAGAATGGATCAGGCCTGCTCCCTATTGCGGGGCAGCACGGAGAATATCATGGATATATGCTACGGTGTGGGCTTTAACGACTACTCGCACTTTAGTAGAAAATTCAAGGAAATCACCGGATATACGCCGAGGGAATTCCGACAGCAGAAAGATGCCTAGATCATGGCAGATCCGATAGATGCCGATTCGGTTTGCGAGCTGCCGGTGGCGACATAATCAAAAAGAGAATCATTGTCGGATCCGCCATGTTTATTGGATAATCTGCTATTCAGTTTTTCGCGGTAATCCACGAGGTTTTTGGTGTTGTCCACCACTATGGCGGATGAAGTTTTTCCTTTCAAAAATCAAACCCAATAAGACCCCGCAATGAATGATTTGCTGTTGCCCATTTTTATCGTGATTATTGCCAGCGTATTTCAAGGCACTTTCGGCCTCGGAATGAAATACGTGAAGCCGATGGCATGGGAGGCGTGGTGGCTGGTTCATGCGACAGTTGCCATGGTGATTTTTCCTCTGGCATGGGCCTTGTTGGTCGTCCCGGATCTCGCCGGAGTGATTGCTCAGGCGCCACGGAACGAGCTGTTTACCGGAGCCCTTATGGGATTTCTCTGGGGGATCGGAGGTATTATGTTCGGGGTTTCCGTGGGATATATCGGGATGTCGCTCACCTATGGAATTGTCATGGGAAGTTGCTCGATCATCGGAGCTCTTATCCCGCTGGTGGCTCGATTCGAGTCCATCAATTCTGCTGCTCTTCCGTTCATCTTCGGCGGATTAATATTACTGGCCCTTGCAGTGGTTATCGTAACGATCGCGGGTCTCAAGCGTGACAAGATGCTGGCGGAGGCCGGACAGGAGATCCAAGGCATCGCGAAAGGAGCGGCTTTCCGTAAGGGTCTGATGATTGCCATCGCAAGCGGTGTGCTTTCGGCAATGCTGGCAGTCGGCTTCGATAACACCGCAGGTATCGGAAAAATCGCAGAGCGGGCAGGTGCTCTCGAAAGAAATACAGCTCTTGCCCGTTGGGTAGTGGTTCTAGCGGGGGCATACCTGATGAACTTCGGTTACGCGATGATTCTGCTCATCAAGAATAAGTCTTTCGGCTCATTCAAAATTCCAGGAATGTTCAGAGTTTTGAAATGGGCAATCATTGCCGGCCTGCTCTGGTTCGCAGCACTTGGAACCTACGGTCAGGGCGTTGCACTGATGGGAGAAATCGGGACGATGATCTGCTGGCCGGTTATGCTCGGGCTATCATTGATCGTTGGTAACGCCGTGGCAGTGATGACTGGTGAGTGGAAAGGTGTGACTGGCCCACTGAAGCTGATGTCCGCAGGTGTGGGTGTGATCATTATTGCCACCGTTCTGATGACCTACGCGTCAACCCTTTGAACCCGGAGCATAGTTCCATCAAAGTTAAGAATTTAAAAACGATGATACGATCCATCCGAACATACCGCCTACAACATAAACTAGAGGAATCATTTGGCTTTTCCCAATGGCATTACGATACCCGGAACGCACTTCTGGTGGAGATAGTAGATGACTCCGGTGCCATTGGCTGGGGAGAATGCTATGGGCCGGCCGAAGTCACGCAGTCAGCGATCCAGTCTTTTTACGCACCACTTTTGATTGGCTGGGATCCATTGAAAAACGAGGCGGCGTGGCAACATTGCTGGCGCGCTTCTTTGGATTTTTCACGCAAGGGAATCATGATGGGAGCGATGTCCGGTATCGATATGGCAATGCTGGATTTAAAAGGAAAACTGCTGAATGTGTCAGTCTCGGAGCTAATGGGCGGGCGGTTGCGCGATGAAGTCGCATCCTACGCGACCGGAATGTATTTCCGGAAAGTCTCCGAGGAGAACCTTCTCCAAATGATATTGGAAGAAGCTGGAAGCTATGTGGATCAAGGCTTCCGCGCTCTTAAGATCAAAGTAGGAAAAAATATCGATTTCGATAAAAAGCAGATCCGCGCTATGCGCGATCGGTTTCCCGACGTGCGTTTGATGGCGGATTCGAATCACGCGTATGACTTATGTGAGGCTGTGGAAATCGGCCGGGTCCTTGATGAGTGCAAATACGCGTGGTTCGAGGAGCCTCTATCGCCACAGCATCAGGGCCTTTTCCGGCAGCTTGCTGATAAAGTGGACGTGCCCATAGCTACCGGTGAATGCGAGCAAACCCGCTGGGGCTTCCAGGATCTCCTTTGCAAAGGTGGAGTTCACATCGCCCAGCCGGATCTTGCCTATTGCGGGGGGCCGACGGAAGCTTTGAAAATCCGCGCCATCGCCTCCTCCCACGGTATCAATACGATCGCCCACGCATGGGGAACGATGCTGAATCTGGCCTCTGCAACACATTTCCTGGCCACCAACTATATCGAGCCGGGACGGGCTGAATACTGTGAACCGCTTCTTGAAGTCGACCGGACGCCCAATCCTATGCGGGACGAAATGTATAAAGTAGGATTGGAAATAAGGGACGGGGTCGCGATTGTCCCTACCGCGCCGGGCTTGGGAGTCGAGCCGGACCGGGCGGCAATGAAACAATTTTGTGTCCAAGAAACAGAAAGATAAATTTATGGCTGACAAACTATTCCCAATGCTGATCAACGGAAAATCCGTCACCACGGACAAGTCGATTGATGTCATTAATCCATCCACGGGCGAGGTGATTGGACAGGTTCCCGATTTATCCGAATCACAGGTGGCAGACTGCCTTAGGGCCGCTAGAGAAGGGTTCAAGCAGTGGTCGGGGAAAACCCCGGGCGAGCGGAAAACCATCATCCTCCGGTATGCGGATATCCTTGAGGAAAACAAAGAACGCCTGGTGTCTCTATTGATTGAAGAAACTGGGAAACCCCGCGACAACGCCGAGTATGATTTTGGTATGTTGACGACGTGTCTGCGTTTTTTTGTGGAGGAAGCAGAGCGATTGGAGCAGCCTGTTCTTCACGATCCGGACGGTCGTTTTCTTCACTATGTCCAGCGTCAGCCTCTGGGAGTAGTTGTAGGTTTCCTCGCCTGGAATTTCCCCCTCCTGAATGTCGGCTACAAACTTGGGCCAGTGCTCGCGTCCGGCTGCAGCGTAATTCTCAAGCCGTCTACCCTGACACCGTTGGCTTCGCTGGAAGTCGCGCATTTGGCAAGTGCGGCAGGTATCCCGGACGGAGTGATAAACATGGTAACCTGTGACAATCACGAGGTGCCCAAGGGCTTCCTGAGTAGTGATATCCCAGAATTGGTCACCATGATTGGTTCCACACGGGGAGGGCTGGAGGTGATGAATTCCTCCTGCACCAGCATCAAACACTTTTCAGTCGAATTAGGTGGAAATGCCCCGGTGCTGGTCTACGCGGATGCTGATATCGAGGCAGCGGCGAACAAGATCATCGATCTTAAATTCGCCAATACCGGGCAGGTCTGTGTCTCGCCGAACCGTTGCTTTGTCCATGAATCGGTCTATGAAAAGTTTATCGACTACGCTAAGAAGCGTGCTACGGACATCGTAATGGGCCCGATGATCTCAGATAAGGAGCGGCAACGTGTATTGGGATTGATTGATGCCGCAAAAGTATCCGGAGCCCAAGTGATCTGCGGAGGCAAGGCTGTCGATGGCCCTGGCTATTTCATGGAGCCGACTATTCTGAGCGATGTTCGTAGGGATATGAAAACTTCCTGCGAAGAGATCTTCGGGCCCGTGCTTCCAGTGCTTTCCTTCTCTGATACAGATGATGAAATAGCGCTAGCCAATGATACCGAATACGGCCTTGCTGCCTACGTCTTCACCACCAGCCTTTCCGTTGGATTACGGGCGGCCCGTGATATCCAGGCAGGCAGTGTTTGTGTGAATGAGCCGCATTATTCAGTTCAGCTTCCCCATGGTGGGCTCAAGCAGAGCGGCATTGGCAAGGACTGTTCGAAATACAGCCTGGAGGAATATCTGACACTGAAACGGATCTCCATCCTCATCGATAAATAACTAAATCAACGAATTATGAATTATCCATTCAGCCACATCGGCATTCCCACGACGGATGACAAAAACTGGGACGGTTATTATGAAGCCGGTAGGATTCATTTTACTGATTTCAGCAAAGATGAATTCCTCGTCGAGTGGGTAAAATTCGATCCAGACAGCCCTATGCCTGAAATGATGCGGACAATTCCACACGTAGCCTACCGGGTAGAGGATATGGAGGAGGCTCTCCGGGATCGCGAGATCCTAGTGGAGACCTTTTCTCCGGGAGAGGGAGTGCGGGTGGCATTTATCATCCATAATGGCAGCCCGGTGGAATTCATGGAGATCAAGGAAAGCTGATGTTATTTCCAACCAATCTAATCGACCGGATGAAAAACACCGGTATTGTCGCTGGATTCTCAATCGATAAAATCGAGCATGCCGTTCCATTGGCGGAGGCACTGCTTGCCGGTGGAATCGATGTGATCGAGCTGACTTTGCGGACCCCCCAGGGGATTGAAGCGGTGCGAGCGATCAGCTCCGAGGTGAATGGGATGCTCGTCGGAGTAGGGACCATTCTTACTCCCGGGCAAGTGACAGCCGTCAAGTCCGCAGGTGGCCACTTCGGCGTTTCACCAGGATGCAATCCCGCGGTGATCCGGGCCGCCAGCGAAACCGGGCTACCGTTCGCTCCGGGGATCGCCACTCCCTCCGAGCTGGAGACGGCAATCGGCCTCGGTTGCCGCTTCGTGAAGTTTTTCCCGGCCGAGGCATTGGGTGGAGTCTCGTATCTCCGCAGTATGAAGGCTCCATATCAACATCTGGGAATCGAATATTTCCCGCTG
The DNA here is from genome assembly GCF_042683045.1 of Luteolibacter algae. NCBI lineage: Bacteria > Pseudomonadati > Verrucomicrobiota > Verrucomicrobiia > Verrucomicrobiales > Verrucomicrobiaceae > Luteolibacter > Luteolibacter algae. Next base: position 24,117 of record NZ_JBHUIT010000024.1, read on the forward strand.
GGTGGATTGAACGCCGGTAACATGATGGAATACCTCAAAGAGGATGACGTTCCTGCCATTGGCGGTTCTTGGATTGTGAAAAATGATTTGGTCTTAGATGAAAACTGGGAAGCGATTACCCTGCGGGCAAAAGCAGTTCGCGAAGCGTTGAAATAGAGAATTTTAAGTATGAGCAAAATTGTTGTTACATTTGGTGAGATTATGGGCCGCCTCGCAGCTCCGGAAAATCTGCGTCTGCGACAGACACGTGAACTGGAGGTGACTTATGCGGGTGCCGAAGCTAGTGTTGCTGCGTCCATTTGCAATTTCGGAGGGGAGGCCAGATACGTTACGGCCCTCCCGAAACACGCTTTGGCTGATGCTACCATGGACTCGATCCGCGCCGTCGGCATAGATACGGAGTTTGTCCTGCGCACGGATCGCGGTCGGTTGGGATTGTATTTTTTGGAAACGGGAGCAAATCAACGACCTAGTCATGTCATCTATGACAGGGCGGATTCTGCGATCGCGATCACTCCCGCAGAGAATTATGACTGGGAGGCAATTTTCGATGGAGCGTGTTGGCTTCATCTCAGCGGCATCACTCCGGCGTTATCTGAAATTGCGGCAAACGCGACTCTTGTAGCCGCTCGAGAAGCCAAAGATGCGGGTGCCATGGTTTCGATCGATCTGAATTTCCGCGGAAAACTTTGGAATTGGGATAAAGCGAAAAGCTCCAGGGAGTTAGCGCAGGACACCATGCGAAAAATTCTACCTTTCGTTGATGTGGTTATCGCCAATGAGGAAGACTGCCATGATGTATTGGGAATCCAGGCTGGCGATACGGACGTTCATTCCGGATCTCTTGATACCTCACGATATCCGGATGTTGCCAGACAGGTGGTCAAACAGTTTCCGAACATTGGCAAGGTGGCGATCACGCTGCGGGAGAGTTTTTCCGCCAGCCACAACAACTGGGGAGCAATGCTATATGAGGCTTCTTCCGATACCGCGTTTTTTGCGCCGCTTGATGTCGAAGGGGTTTACTGCTCCTACGAAATAAAAAACATCGTGGATCGGGTGGGTGGGGGAGATTCCTTTGCCGGAGGCCTGATCTACGCACTAATCACGGACGGGTTGAGCACCCCTCAAATCGCTGTGAATTATGCGGTAGCAGCCTCTTGCCTCAAGCATTCCATCAAAGGCGATTTCAACTTTTCAACACGCGGTGAAGTCGAAGCCCTTATGGGCGGATCCGCTTCCGGGCGTGTCGTGAGGTAGAATCTGCTAACTTTCGAAATAAAACGGCTGAGTGCTTGGTCGTCGAGGGTTCGGTGAAAGTCGCGGAACGGGAATCAATGCCTTGTTTGATTTGTAAAATCCGCCATATTTATTGGATAATATTCCAAAACTTCTTCACAGCATTTGAAGTATTGTTTGGAACCCTCGGCAATGTTTTCCACTCTCTCGCCAAAATTCCGGAAGAGCCGGAAAGCTTACCTTTACGCCTTTACCTTAACCAATGAAATTAAATCCCCTTCTTGTTTTACCCTGCCTTTCGATCTCCACAGCGATGGCCGGAGAAATTCTACCATATACAGATCCGGGGAACGACGGTGGTTGGAAACTTAATGAAAAGGTAAGTGACGAGTTCGAAGGCGACGCCCTGGATATGGAGAAATGGCTCAACCTTGGACTCGATGGAAATTATCACGGGGAATGGAAAGGTAGAGCTCCCTCGCAATTCAATCCTGCAAATGTGAGCCTCCGGGATGGCAAGCTAGTGATCGCTTCCCGGTGGGATCCCGGGTTTGAATTCAGCGATTCGAAGTTCAACAACGGTTTTCATTACGGTAAACCGGCACCGGTTACCACCGGCAGCATCATTTCGAGGCACAAGTTCAAATACGGCTACATGGAAATGCGCTGCAAGGCAGCCGACGGCCCGGTTTCCAGTTCCTTTTGGAGCACCGGCCCGGGAGGTGAGATAGATGTGTTCGAACACTTCGGAGCCAATCCGGAGAAACCACATTCGGAGAAACGTTTTCATACATCATTTCATGATTGGCGAAAAGGCTCCCAAACCTTTGGCAAGAGAATCTGGACCAATGACCATATGCTCGATTTCCGGGTGGCCGATGATTTCCATATCTACGGACTCGAATGGGCGGAGGATTTCCTGAAAATTTTCGTCGATGGCCGGCTTGTCAATTGTGTCACCAAGGACGAACTGGGAGATAAATGGGTAGCGACTTCGGAGCAGAAAATTTGGATCGATTGTGAAACGTTTGATTGGGAGATCAAACCCTCCGCATTAAAAGAAAGCGATTTCGATGAGAATGTGGAATTTATCGTCGATTACTGCAGGATCTGGCAACGCGAGGGAGAAGCCAGCGGGTGCGAGGAACGGGAAAATCTTGTTTCCAACGAAAGCTTTGAAAAGGGGATGGATTCCTGGTCTGGTGCTGCGGAGATTGTTTCCGGCAAGTCCAGGGCAGGTGACTCTTCAGCACTCCTGAAAAAGGATGCCAGGATAGAGCAAACGATCAAGGTCCGGCCGAATACGACCTATATGCTTTCCGCATGGGTTGCATCCCCTGCGGAGAATCAGGCAAACGTCTGGATTGCAGGTCGACTAGGTGCGAACGGATTCGGCAAGGACGAATCCTCCACAACCTTTATTTTCCCTTATTACCAAGAGAAGAGCCTGCAAATAAAAACTGGGCAAGATACCGAAACCATCTCGGTATTTTTTGAAAACAAAAGCAAAAATGGCAGTGTGATCGTGGATCAAATAACACTAACCGAAGCTCCTGATCTATCAGCCAAATGAACCATTCCAACCGATAGGAAAAGATCTGTATGAAATTTCTAAACCACGTTTTTCTAATTATTGCCGGCTCATTGGTTTGCCCAATTACGGCCTCGGCGGACGACGCTCCACGCCCAAATATCATCTTGATTCTGGCTGATGACCTCGGTTACTCGGATGTGGGCTTTAACGGTGCCCGGGATATTCTCACCCCGAATCTTGATGCCTTGGCCTCAGGGGGAACGATCTGCACATCGGCTTATGCGGTGCATCCTTTTTGTGGACCGAGTCGCATGGGGTTACTTTCGGGGAGATATCCCCATGAATATGGAGGCTCCTACAATCTCCCGGACTACAGCTCCGGGAACTATCGTGAGCATGGAATCCCCGCCAGCGAAACTCTCATCAGCACAGTCCTCAAGGACGCCGGATATTCCACTGGTCTGATGGGTAAATGGCATCTTGGACATCAGAAGCAGTATCATCCAAACGTCAGAGGTTTCGACGATTTTTATGGATTTCTTGGTGGTGGGTTACTGTATTTCGGCCCCTATCAAGCGAACAATGAACAGGGTAAGGTCTGGGACTACAAAGTTTATCCGGAGCATAATGGTGGCCTGACCCCAGAAAATCGGACAGCTCCTTTTTAGAGTTCTTGTGGTAAAACCACTGAAACA
>NZ_JBHUIT010000025.1:0-9238 GCF_042683045.1 Luteolibacter algae
CCGCCCCTCTCCTTAGACAAACACCAGCCACGTTAGCTCTAGTTTAGAACTGTCCAGAAAATGGGGTCAGGCCAAGTCCTTATTATTTCCGCATCGCGGCGGATTACATTCATCTCAATCCAGCACGGGCAGGACTAGTGGGAACCGGGCGGGGGAAGCTGATTGATTATAAATGGAGTAGCCTCAAAGCTTACGTAACGGGTAAGGGGCCGGATTGGATGGTTTTGGACAGGGTTTTGGCCGCCTTTGAGTTATCGAAGGATGGGCGAGGACGTAGGGCATATCTTGCTTGGCTAGAGGCGAGGGCTGAAAATGATGCGGGAGAAATCGATGAAAGTGCCATGAAAACCCTGCGAGCCGGTTGGTATCTGGGTGAGAAGACATTTGCCGATCAGCTGCGATCTCTATTTGAGCGAGAAAAAGGGCAGTTGGTAGGGCGCGATTCAGTGGGGCGATCCCATAACGAAGCAGAAGCGGAAAATTTAGTAAAACGCACAGCACCACTGCTCGGAATGCCCATAGATCAGGAAGGTTTATCAGTGTTGAGGAAAGGTGATTTACGCAAAGTTTTGCAATAGCTACGCTATTGCGTGAGCGCACTGCTGTGAGCAATCGCTGGGTTACAGAACGATTGCACATGGGACATACAGGTGGCGTGAGTCGATTGATTGGACTGTTTAAAAGAGATCGTAAAAACCTAGAAAAACTCGAAGAAACATGGGAAATGTTAAAGTCCGGCACCTGACCCCGCAGATTCTCAGACCTCGCAGATTCTCACCAAACAACTTACCTATCCATGAGTATCCCGAGTCGAATAAAATTCATGATGGCTTTTCCTGAAACGTCGCAACCGCTGCATGAGTTCTGGATGTGCGTTGCGGATTTCATGAGAAGTGGCGACATGCTGCCGGATAAACTCAGACTATCACAGATTGCGGGACACCCTGAACACATGCGCTCGGAGAGGGGACTTAGCCTTTCTCCAGAGGAAGTTGCGCATGTAATCGCAGACCGGAGACTGGACGGATTTCATGTCGATACTGGGTATACAAATCGAAGTCTTGATTTTAACTACACGACTCTAACTGATGGAAGTGCGGCCCACTTCACCCACCGGGTTGAGCCGAACACCAAGGCGCCCGACGACTGGTCCGCCCTAATCGCCAAACTCCTGAGCCGCTGGCCATCAATCGGCGCCTGGCAGTATTTCAATCCCTACCAAGCGTGGCAGTGGGCGAATGTAAAATATGATTCCTATGATTCGATGTTTGGGGCTTTTCCCCCTAGCTACCGAACATTCACGGATCTGGACTACGACGAGAAAACTTCCGTCGGGCCTCCCCGGATTTTCATCGACATCTCCAAGAATCCAGGGCGCCCTCGTTCGCTGAGACCTGACATTCGGTTCAGCCCGATCAACTTTTTCCCCACCGCCGAAATGTGGCTCGGCCCGCACTTCTGGCAGTATGCAAAGTGCACGAAGGAGGAGGCGCTGGCGTCGGACTTCTTTATCGAGAAGCGCGACACGCCGCATTACCTCTACCTCAAGTGCTGGCCCGAGGCGTTTACGCGTCCCGATGGCGAGCAGGGTCGGATGCAGCAGCGTCTCTGGAAGCTCTTATTCCACGAGGACTGCGAGTGGCCGCCCGGCTCCGGCACCATCTGCGACGAGCCGATGTATGGTCCGCCGGAACTCATGCCAGCGGAAGCGGATCAGAAATCCAAAATCGTGACGTAGAGCGATGCCCGATGCTGTCGCCGGAACGAAGGCCACCTGGTCCACCTGCAATCGACCGCTCCGTCACGCCTTCTGCTTTTCAAATGCGTTCAAATGCAGATGTTGCGCTCCTCGCTAGCCCGCAGGTGGTTCGCGGGGCGGTCGCGGCCTCAATGGTCGTCTTTTGCCGGTGACTGAGAATCATCGGATATGGAATGATGTGAAATCATTCTTCGGAGCTGACTTGTTTTGCCAGTTCTCCGAGGGTGCTGATTGCTTTCATGGTGCGTTCATCGAAGGCAAACCCACAGCTAAGGCGAAAGCAATTTTTCAATCCGCATGAGGGTGAGAACAAAGAACCTGGCACAAGGCTGATTCCTTGTTCAAAGGCCAGCGCCGCGAAGCGCTCGGAATTGAAGGCAGGCTCCATCTCGACCCATAGGACGAAGCCGCCGGCGGGTTGGTTTACTCGGCAGGTATCCGGGAAATGCTCGATGACTGCCTGGCGCATTTTCGCACACTGGGTCGCATACAGTCGACGGACTCTCCTGAGATGGCTGTCGTAGCCACCAGCTTCAAGGAACTCGGCGATGATTAGCTCGGAGGTGGTGGAGCTGGAAGGGCACCGGATGGTTTTGAGCTCATGAATGGCATCATAGTATTTGCCGGGAACCATCCAGCCTACCCGAAGTCCAGGGGTGATCGTTTTCGAGATCGCTCCGCAGTGGATCACGTTTTTCCCGAAGCAGGCAAGTGATGGAGGCCTATGGCCATCATGGGCGAGATCACCATAGAGATCATCTTCGATAATGGTGAAATTGTGCTCTTCGGCGAGCGCCGCGAGACGTTTTTTTGCATCGATATTCATCACGCTCCCGATGGGATTCTGATAATTCGGCTGGAGGAGGCAGGCTTTGATTTTATGGCTGCTGAGGGCGAGCTTAAGCGCCTCGATGACGACACCATCCCTGGGATCGACAGGCAGTTCGATGACTTTCAAGCCCAGACTTTGAACGATTGAAAGCAGCCCGAAAAAGGTCGGCGTTTCGATGGCGACGAGATCCCCCGCCTTGCACGTGGCGAGAAGTGAGAGTAGCACTGCCTCCGTGGCGCCTTGGGTGGTTATGATCTCGTCTGGAGAAGCTTTGAGCCCGGCGGAAAGTAATCTGCGTGAGAGGGCCACCCGCAGCTCTCTCCGGCCCGGAGGAAAGGTCTGGCTGAAGGATTCCGCTCCGTAGCGGCGGATCACACTATTGGAAATCGAGGCGAGCTTGGCAGTCGGGATAATATCACTACCGGGCACTGCTGCACCAAAAGGGACGACATTCGGATCCGCAACGGCGCTCATTACCGTATCCAGGATGGAGCTGCTGCTGATTTCGATTGGGCGGCGGATGGACTTCGGCGTCTGGGGGAATGAGGATTCGCTGAGAACCGGAGGTTTCACATAGTATCCGGATCTGGGCCGGGCTTCGATAAGCCCCTCGTCCTCAAGCCGCCGGTAGGCTTCCATCACGGTAGTGATGCTCACTCTGTGTTCCACGCTTGTCCGACGCACGGATGGGAAACGATCGCCCGCACTGAAAGTCCCGCTCCGTATCAGCTCTGCCAAACGGTTGGAAAGTTCCTGGTATAAAGTCGGCTTCGCGATCATCGGCAATAGGCTATCGGCCGGCGATCTTTCTGTGGAGATACAGATGGAAAGCTAGACGGGATGTACAGTTTGTTTTTTGTGTCGTTGTACTGCAATACAAAATCATTCTCTGCATCTGTGCTTTAATGTGGAATTCCAGCATAGTAGGTGCATGAAGGCTTCCACGTCTCACATCACTAGAATAACACCACCGCAAAGCAGCAATACCGTCCTTTCCCGGAAGACAGGATCGCTCATGGGCACTCTTGCCAAGGTGATCGTGATGTATTGGGCTACGCCATTCGGCTGCGAGCTCGCGGTAAAGCGTTTTGAAAGAAAACTGCCTTGAGGGAATTAAAAAAGCACCCGCCGTTAAGTGGGCGGGTGCTGATTATCGGGAACCGTTTTTCCGTGGGGATTTAGATCATCCCGAGCTTCATTTTCCCTTCTTCCGTGATCATGTCCTGATTCCAGGCCGGATCCCAGACTAGCTCCACATTTGCTTCGTCGATCTCATCGATCGTCATGATTTTTGCCTGAGCATCGGCAGCGATGACAGGGCCCATTCCGCAACCAGGTGCGGTGAGAGTCATTTTCACTTGGACAACTTTTTTGTCATCCACCTGCTGGATAACGCAGTCATAGACAAGGCCAAGATTGACGATATCGACAGGAATTTCCGGATCGTAAACGCCTTTCAGCTGGGCCCAGACCTGTTCCTCAAGTGGAGCGTCTTTCAGGCGGACGGCATCTGCTTGCTTCTTCTTTTCCTCTTCCGGATCGACACCCAATGCGTCCGCGTCCTGTGAGGAGATCCGTGCGAGACCCTGGGAGGTGGCAACAGTATAGGTCCCGCCAAGGCGCTGGGTGATGAAAACCGCCGTCCCTGCGGGAAGCGTCATGGAATCGCCGCTTGGGATCTGGACTGCGGATACCTCGCGGGAGAGTTTGATTTCGTCGTGCATGAGAGGAATAAAAGCCAGCCTGAGCCCAGGGGCAAGGCGCATTCGATATTCTAATTCGGGAAGCTTGTGCTTTGAAAGTGACAGGAAGCGGAACCGGCCGTAGTTTCCTCGGGAAGGTATGTGGCAGTTTATCGACGAACATTGGAAAGACGCTATCGAGATTCTCGTTCTGGCCTTTCTGATCTATCAGCTGTATCGGGCGTTTCGGGCGACCCGTGGGGCGCAGATCCTTGTCGGGTTAGGGCTGATTCTTGTCGTCCTGGCATTGATCACCCAGATCTTCCAGTTCGAGGTAATCGGCTGGCTTATCACCCGTTCCGCCGCGGTTCTGGCCTTCGCGCTGCTCGTGATTTTCCAGCCGGAGCTCCGTAATGGCTTGGCCCGTCTGGGGAGTAGCCGGTTCTTTTCCTTCTCAAGCAAGCGACGCCTGGCCTTTGTGGAGCGCCTCGCGGATGCGGTTGTCTTACTCTCCAAAAAACGCATTGGAGCACTGTTTGCCATTCAGCGGGACATCACGCTGAAAGAGCAGCTGGAGACTGGTGTTGTCCTCGATGCGCAATTTACCCCGGAGCTGGCGATGAGTGTGTTTTTTCCAAAATCCCCGCTTCACGATGGCGGGATGATCATCGCGGACGATCGTGTTGCCGGCGCTGCGTGCGTATTTCCCGTCACGGAAAAGGAAATGCAGGATCGCTCCACAGGGCTCCGGCACCGGGCGGCAATCGGTCTGACCGAGCGCACGGATGCCATCGCCGTAGTGGTGAGTGAGGAAACCGGCAGTATATCGATTTCCGAAAACGGCTCACTGCACCGTAACTTGACTGAAAAACAATTCCGCGAGAAAATCTCTGAGATCTTCATCTCCGGCCCACCATCCAATGAAACTGAGACTGTCGAAAAACTGGATAGCGAAACTTCTGTGTCTTCTTCTAGCGACCGGGATATGGTTTCTGATTAAAGGCCATTTGGCGACCTTGCCCAGCAGTGGCGATGGCTTTTTCTCAGGAACCCGCGACGTGATCGTGGACGAGGAAGCGCTGGAGCCAAAGCGCTAGAGCGCACTCCACCGCTACCGAGCTAGGTGGGGAATTTTTTTTGTAACAAAAACGTCACGAAGCACCGCTTCTTGCGGAAGTGAAATGCCACTACTTCCAGCGCGTCTAAGATGGCCGCCAAAACGATGCCATCCTGCTCGCTATGGCATCTTCACGCATTATCCCCCGGACAGTTTTCGCTTCTTCCAGCAGCCATATTGGCATGTTGGCACCGTGCCATCGCGCAGCAGGCTACCTTCTTATATTGAGTCTCGGGCTGCCTCCGTTGCCGCTTCTCGCTGCCGCAAAAGACTTCACGGAGCCGGATCTCCCGGAAATGATGTGGGATCCTCTGCCTGTGCAGCGGCCCAACCCGTTTGTCTGGCCACTGCCCGAGCCGCTTCCGCTTGTCTACCGCGCACCGCGCAGAAACGTCGATAGAAAATCTTTCCCGGCATTTGATACGTCGACTTCCGTAGCTGGTAGCCCTTTCTCCAAAAACGAGGATGAACCCTGGTCTCCTGCATCGGTGAATCCCATCGCTCCACCGGATGGCATTCCGGTGAACGGCACACCGGCCGGCCTGGCCTTTATGGAAAAGGCCGTAGGAGACGGGATCATTCTCGGCGAGGTTTCCGACGCGACCACGCTCAATCCCATTGCCGGTGCACTTGTCGAGATTCCAGGCACGGGGCGGACTGTGGAGACCGATGCCCAAGGCCGCTTTGAAATCAGTGGCCTCCCTGCTGGCACCTTCAATATCGAGGCCTCGCAGCTTGGCTACTTCACGGATACCACAGTGGTCACCGTTATCGAATCGTCACCTTCGGAGATCCGCTTCGGTCTCCGTGTGAAGCCGACCGATGACAGCGCCAACGAGTTCACACTCGAAGAGGAAACCGTGGTAGGCGAATATCAGGGCGAATCCGGCGGGGACCTTTTCCTTGATCTGAATACCGGCGGCACTTTGTCTTCCGGCTTATCGAAGGATGACTTTTCGACGTCCGCAGTCAGCGATGCGGCGGATGCGGTCTCCAAAATTTCCGGAGCCAATATCATCGGTGGCAAGTATGCGGTGGTTCGGGGACTTGCCGATCGTTATTCGAACACTCTTGTCAACGGAGCCGTCGTTTCTTCCGCGGACCCGTCACGGAAAGCTGTTCAGCTGGATCTTTTCCCTTCCGATCTTTTGGACAGTCTTTCGATCCAAAAGACCTTTACTCCTGATCTCCCCGCGGATTTCGCCGGGGGAACCGTGTTGATCGAGACCCTAAAGATACCGGAAGAAAGAATTCTAGAGCTTTCCGTCGGTGCAAAATTCAAAGACTCATTGGACGGTGACTTCTATGTCCCGGGAGGGCAGAGACTCGATTATTGGGGAGACGGAGCGAGGGAGTTCTCCTCTGCAATAGGTGAACGTGGCGGTAGCAATAATCCTAATCCGTTTCCTTCGGGCGTTAGCACAGGTGCAAGCTCAAACCAGACGGTGAGCCCAGCCCAAAAACTAGCCAAAGAGCAATGGAGTCTCTTGCACAGCAATGGATCCTTTATTCCGCAGAAAGCGAAGCATCAGGATCTTTACGACTATAGCGTAACCTACGCGGATTCGTTGGATTTCGGGAATGATATGAAGTTGGGTTGGGTCTTTGCTCTCACCCGCGAGCAATCCGCAGACGCTGAGCGTGACGTGGCAGTCAGCCGGCTTACCTCTGTAAATGGTCCGCTTGAACTTGATCTTAATCAGACTGAAAACAGATATACGGAAAGCGTGGACTGGGGGAGCCTCATCAGTGGCACATTCCAGCTCAACAAAAACAATGTAATCAACTACACCCGTTTCACCAACAGATCTGCTGAGAATGAGGTTAATAGAATCCGTAATATCCAGAGTCTCCGCACCGATGGACCAGCGATTTTTGATCCTACAAATTATCGCTACAATTACCTTGGTGCATCCGGTCTGGCGTCTCGTTCATCAGACATCACCAGTTATACAGACAGGACCCTGGAGATAAATCAGTTTTCCGGCAGTCATGCGATCACTGATTCTAAGGAGCGGGACCGTGTCCGTGTCTCGTGGCTATTGAGTGATTCAATCGCCGAGGAGCTCCGGCCGGATGTGAGAACGCTGCGGTTCACAACAGTCGATTTTGCGGATCCACGCCTGCAGGGGATCATTGCCGGGGCTCCCAATAACCCTGGTCCCTACAATCCCGATCTGGGAACGATTGACACGTTGTCCAATCTTATCGGAGGAAACCCGCCCAACCCCCAAAGGCAATCGTTTTCAACGATAGATGAGGGAGAGAACAGCAGGGTAGATATTGAGTTGCCCTTCTACTTCGATGATGAAGTTGACAGTAAGAGAAGCTTCACGCTCAAGGCTGGCCTGAACAACTCGGAACGGACCCGTGAATCCAGGGGGGATAACTACGCGTATTTCATCGGAACCAACCGCCCTCCTTCCTCCGTGGATTTGGATGTGCTGTTCCGGGACCTCTACAATAACTTCGATAGCCTTCAATGGATTATCGGCGCAAGTCGGCCTGGCCGTGGGGAAGACCCCTATGCCGCGATCTCGATTAGCGATACCTCGGCTCTGGGGACGCTGATTCTAAACAGTGATACCGGTGTCGAAGTGGAGGCCCACTATCTCTCGGGAGATTTCCAATGGGATGAGTGGAATGTCTTCGGGGGAGCGCGTGTTGAGAAGGCAACCCGCTCCTACAATGCCCAGATTCTGAATGCTTCCGGGGTGAATTTGAACAACCCAACCCAGGTTTCCACCATTGGACAGACAGATATCGTCTCCAATGAGGTTTACCCGTCTCTGGGCTTATCCAGAACATTTGGAGATAGCGATGAGTTTTCCCTGACAGCTGCCTGGTCCAGAACTGTGGCGCGGCCGACCTTCCTGGAATTCGCACCTATCATTACAGAGGATCAAGCCACCGGGGATGAACTACGAGGAAATCCGTCGCTGAAGGATTCGGAAATCGAGAACATCGATATCTCCCTTTCCTGGAATCCAGAGCCTAAAACCGTGGTGGGGCTCTCAGTCTTCAATAAAAATCTCACCAATCCGATTACCAAGGTTCTGGGACAAAAAGCCGCCGGCGGCTTCTTCGTAAGCTACGAGAACGCCGAGTCTGGCAGTATCCAAGGAATAGAACTGGAAGCTGACCATGTATTGAGTGAAAACTGGAGGCTTTCCGGAAACCTCACTTACCTGGCGTCTCAATTGAATCCAGGAATTACTACAATTCCCATTTTTGCAGAATCGTTTGAAGGTCAGCCAAATTGGATTTTCAATTTGAATTTGGGTTATTCACTGCCAGACGAGCGCTTCACCGCAAATCTTATCTATAATCTCACGGGTGAATATCTATCGGCCGTGAGCGGATCCAGCTCGGTTCCAAGCGTTGTGAGGGACGCTTCCAACACGCTCGATCTTGTGTTGAGGAAAAGTTTCGAAGCTCCCTGGGGTGACAACACTGTCACCTTTAAAGTCACCAATCTATTGGATGATTCAATATCATTTTCTTACGAAGGATCCGGAGCCAACTACTCCAATTACTCCCCTGGTAGAACCTTCACGGTCTCGCTCTCCAGCGAATTCTAATTTCCTACGACTAACCTAAAAATAATACAGAAAACATGAAATCAATTCGATATCAGGTGTCCGTAATCGCGGCATCCATAGCCGGAGCAAGCCTCGCTCACGCGGCGCCTACTCCAATCAGCGCCCTTCCGGGTGTTGATTCCGGCCCAGGCGGCGCAGGTCCTTTCCGTGTCACCGGAGACGTTACTCTCACTACAGGAACAGACTACGAGCTAGATGAAAACATCTACGTGGATGGCGGCACGCTCACCATCCAGCCGGGTGTAA
>NZ_JBHUIT010000026.1:0-69381 GCF_042683045.1 Luteolibacter algae
CCGCCCCTCTCCTTAGACAAACACCAGCCACGTTAGCTCTAGTTTAGAACTGTCCAGAAAATGGGGTCAGGCCATACCCATATCAGGCCGCGATGCGATTTCCTGGCGACAGAGAGAATTTCTAAAACGGTTTTCAGTGACGTTACTACTATTATTAACGCCACTGACATTACTCACCTCCATCCAGCTCTCACTCTCCATACCGCAATCCATTATCCAGGTCTCTCTATCAATCGGTGTGATCTTGGCCACCATCATACTCACCCATGCTTCTTGGCTGAAAAACACAAGAATTGTAACCCTTTGGAAGCTCATCTGCTCATTGATCGTAATCGCCGTTATTTTCAAATCAGACTACTTGATTAGCCCACTGAGACCTGAATGGTTCGATCACGCTCTGAATATTATCCTATGGATAGTTCCCGCCACATGGATATTGCCAGGTAATTCTTATGGGCTCCTCTTGGCTGCCGCTTGGATAATCTGGGGAGCGATCAAGTGGTTCTCGTGGCCAAAAACCGCGGGCGCGGAATATGATAAACCGAGTGACTGTATAGGCTGGTTTGGGATGGATCCCCATTCCGGCGAAGAAGCCACCATTGCTGCAGGATCCAGTTTACAGGAAAATATATCGTCCTGGGAGGAGCAATCTCAGAACAGTCATAAATCGAGTATATATGACAGATGGATAAAAAAATGCCTGACCAAGCGGGATTTGCTAATACTAGCCGCATTAGGAAGGGAAAACCAATTCGAGTCCCGGTCCATTTTCTGGGCAGTGATCCTTCTACCTTTGATCTCTTTGGCTATATGGCTTTTTCAGATATATGGACCGGATTTCAGCAATAAACAGACGATACTCACCTTTCTATGGGTCGGGCTTGCAGTCAGCCTCTTTGGAAGAATTATGCAGATCTCCAATGGCCTTCCGAGGTTGTTGATACCTTGTGGTCTGGCTGGACATCAGACTCCCTTTTTCGCGGGTCTGCCCATCAATCACAGAGAGCTAATCGGCGTCTCCACCCGTTTAACCTTCGCAAAATCCTGCATCTTTTTACTGATTGCCACACCGCTGGGATATTTCTACCTCCGGGTTCTGGATTTCGACGGAGACCCTCTTTTGGCTCTGGTTTTAATTCCGGCGATTGCCATGGCATGGACGCTATCGAGGCCGGTTTTCATTTATCACCGGCTTCGCTCTGCCGTCACCAGAAGAATTGGAACGTTGCTGATTTCTTATATGCTAAACGCGCTAGCCATCGGGCTTACTTTCATTTGGACGATCAGCGGCATTGCCATCTGTGTGTCCGCATACTCATTTTCCGAATTCAGGATAGCGGATCCTACCGACCGTATCGTTTCGGTTTCCATTTTACTCGGAAGCCTTCTTGTAAATGCTGTTAGCGCGAGAATGATCTTTGAGGTTTTCAGCTTCCGCCTACGGCGCAACCACTTGGATTGGGTCATAAAGACCGAGAACTACAGCTGATCCAGCAGTTGCTGATGAATCCCCCCAAAGCCACCATTCGATAATACGGCAACGACATCTCCGAATTTTGCATTCTTTTTCACTTGAGCGATGATCGCTTCATTGTCGGCCAGGTAAAAACCCTTTCCACCGCCTTTCGCAATATCTGCGGAAAGTCTTGCGGGATCCAACCGATCGTTTTCGGGAATCTTATGCAGATCCGGGATAGCCGCGACAATGGCATAGTCGGCCAGTGCCAATGCCTCTGCCAGCTCGGCTTGGAAAACCGCGCGGCGGGTAGTGTTCGAGCGTGGTTCAAACAGCACCCAAAGCCTGGATTCAGGGTATTTTTGGCGAATGCTTTGCACGGCGAGTCGGATCGCAGTCGGGTGATGGGCGAAATCATCAATGACTTTGATCCCATTTTTCTCCCCTTTCAGTTCCTGCCTCCGTGCCACCCCTTCGAATGCGCCCAACCCCTCGCGAACCTCCGCATAGGTCAATCCGCCAAAGCGTGCGGCAGCTGCTGCCATGGCCGCATTACGAACATTGAATTCACCGGTCATTGGCACGGAATATAACTCCTCTCCCAACAGGAAGCTACTGCTGGAAACCTCGTAGGTAACTTCGGAAATCCTCAAGGAATTTTGTTCACCGAGGCCAACGGTTGTTACCGGGCAAGGTGCTTTTTCAGAAACATCCAGACAGTGTTTTTCGTCTCCATTCACAAAGGCCATCCCATTCCTCGGCACAACGTTCAGCAGACGCTTGAAGCTGAGTTTAATCTCCTCGACAGAGTTATAAATATCCGCGTGGTCAAACTCGATATTGTTTACCACTACACATTCCGGAAGGTAGTGGAGAAACTTGGAGCGCTTGTCAAAAAACGCGGTATCGTATTCATCACCTTCGAGAACATTGATTTCCGAGTCCGGAAAGTGGGCCCCGCAGCCGAGATTTTTGGGCAGTCCACCGATCATAAATCCAGGTTCCCGACCCGCATGACGGAAAAGCCAGGCGAGCATGGACGAAGTGGTGGTCTTCCCATGCGTGCCACTGACGACAAAGTTTCTTTTGCCCCTCAGGAAATGATCTTTCATTACTTCCGGCAGGGAATGATAAAGCAACTTCCTGTCGAGAGCGGCTTCAGCTTCCGGATTCCCCCGGGAAATCGCATTCCCAATGACTACCACTTCCGCATTTCCTGGAATATTTTCTTCGCGATAGCCCTCGGCAATTTCAATTCCTTCTCCCCGTAGGAAATCGGACATTGGCGGATAGACATTGGTATCGCTGCCGGTAACAACAAATCCGCGGCGTTTCATTGCTGCCGCTACGGCGCCCATCGCTGTCCCGCAAATACCCGTGAAGTGAAAGTGAGTTTTCTCTGACATAAATTTTGATCTAAAAAGTAGGTGCTGCGATTGTCGCATTATCGCGCTCTTCGATGCGGCGCCGCATGATCCTGTCCGCGGTTTCCCTCACCATCTGTGAAAGCAATAACCACAGGTGCGAGCCCTCCCGATAGTCCGCCGGGGCGATGTGTCTCACACGTCCCGCATGGGTGCAAAGCTGGAAACATTTCTGGAAGGATTTGCCCGAGGCATCCTCCGGATTGTAAACGGCAATACCGTGACCGCCATTCCGATTGAGAACGGTGAAACATGGCACATCCGTCGGTCCATCGCCCACATAGACCATGTTTTCGAAGGGAATCGGACGTTGCTCCGCAGGCATGTGATCGTTCACATCCTGATCGTAGCGCAGCATTCCCTTATTGATACGGAAAAGAAACTGCGTCTTCGTCGTATGGGAGATCACCCGTTTGGGGAAACTGATCAATCCCTCGGAGTCTTCCCCAAACTCGCAGCCGAAGATTTCCTTCACATAGGGCTTGAGCCGGGAGCCATCAAGGAGAGCTTTCAAGCCGGATGAAATAATATAGTGCTCCACCTTTATTCCTACCAACTCATGCTCCGGACGGAGCGCGGCTTTTGGCAAATCCTCGAAAAGCTCAGGAAGCCCGGGAAAAAATGACAAGCCCGCTCCGAGATCTGCCAGCATATCATTGGTCACCCGGTCCATCCCCAGATAATCCAAAAGGCATTTCATATAGGCCAGCTCCCCATCCCACTTCTGCTCATGAACCAATGCATTGCATTTCCTCCAAAACTGAGCCGGATCTATCCCAAAACGCGGGAATAATACATCATCCTGCATGTAATTCGGACTCAGTGTCTGATCGTAGTCATAAACCAATGCGATGATGTTTTGCGGGGCTGCCATGAGGGATTAATAAGCAACCAAGACCGCGTGTCACCGACAAGACGTATTTTTTTCAAAAACTAGACACTGCCGCATTGACAAGTGTGCGCTTCCCCCTAAAGTCCCGCCCCCGCGCCCTCACAGGCCCTCAACTTTTAACAACATTCTGTCATGAGCTTCCGCACTTACCAGCCCACCAAACGTACACGTAAACAACAACACGGTTTCCGTGCACGCATGGCCACCAAAGCAGGCCGTGATTGCATCAAGCGCCGTCGTCAGAAAGGTCGCAAGCGCCTCATTCCTAAGGGTGCTGAGCTTCACTTCAAACGCCACATCATCCAACACGGCAGATAATCTTCAAGCGCGGACACCTCGTCCGCGCGATGCTGCTCCTGCTTCAAAGGAACCTCATGATGAGACTCCCTCGCAAGCAGAGCATCAATCAACGTGCGGATTTCAACCGCATACGAAAAACCGGCCAAGCGAAAGCAGGCCGGTTTGTTATTATCTCTACACTGGAGGATCCGGAGCTGAGCTGCCTCAGAACCGCCTTCGTGACCAGCAAAAGGGCCGCCAAACGAGCTCACGACAGAAATCTGCTGCGGCGGAGGTTCCGTGCTCTCATTCAAAAACACGCCCCGGGCTTCCCTGTCCAAAACCGCTTCGTTATCACAATCGCCCGCCCGAATTCTGCAAATGCCAGTTTCGAGGAACTTGAGGCCGATTGGCTACGCCTTTGTAAGCGGTTGAAAATGCTATCCTGAGATGCCGGCGGGAAAGGGAATTTGCCACCTCCGGGGACAAAGCTTCCTTATTTAGTGCCTTCTTCGCATTGACCACAGCCCTCTGAGCACCTAAGCACCCCTTTCCGATCCGCATTTCTGCGTATCCTCACCAACCATTTTCCATCTCCATGTACGACCGTAAAACTTGGATCATTCTCGCACTGTGCGGCGCTCTTATCGCGCTGAATATTCATTACTCAGCAAAAAACCGCCAGGATCAGCAAGCCAAGGAATTGGCTACTCCGGAAGCCGTCACCGCCAACACACTTCCCGCAACGGCGGGCAACCCATCATCCGCTCTCACCGTAGAGACCAGCCCTCCACCCACCTCGGAGGAACTTGTCGTTCTGGAAAACGATAAGGTTGCCTTCCAACTCTCAAACATCGGCGGAGGCATTAAATTTGCCGAATTAAAGGACCAGAAAAATGTAGGCGAAACCAGCCAGGTCCAGATCAACCGTCATGGTTCCGGCCCCATCGCCGGCCTGGTTGGCCCCGGAGAGATTCTGGATAATACCTCTTACAGCTATGTCGCGAAGGATTCCGTTGAGGGCGAGTCCGCTGTCTATATCACGAAGCTTTCGACGGGAATCATCGTTAGAAAGACGTTCACACTGGAAAAGTCCGACATCCCCGGCAAGGAGTATTTCCTCCGTTTGGAGCTGGTTCTCGAGAACTCGATTCAGTCCAACTTCGATATTTCCCAATACGATCTCTTCCTTGGTTCCGCGGCCCCGCTATATCAAAAGGAGCGCCCAACCCATACCGGCATTTTTTGGTATGAAAACGGAGAAATGCACTTCAATGCCGCCACGAAGTTCAAGGGCAACATGATTTCATCCGAGAAAAGCATCATCACGAGTGCCAGTGATGAGGTTATTGGATTCGCAGGTGTGACGGATCAATTTTTCACAACGGTAATTCGTCCGGAAAAAGCAGAACGCACCCGGGTGTGGGGCAAGCCAGACCTCGTCACTCTCAACGATGGAGCCTCCGCATTGAACGCCGTCCGCGGCGGAATTTCACTTCCATCGGTTTCCCTCGAACCGGGAAGACGGCTCACCCTGAATTACAGCATCTTTACCGGCCCGAAGGCGAATACCATGCTCCGCAAGCTGGATAATACCGGCGAAATGGGAGAGGGCTGGGGAGATGTGATGCAATACGGTTTTTTCAGCCCGGTTTCGCGTCTGCTCAATTCCATATTGAACTTCCTCCACACGGGACTTTCCCATCTTTCAACCCATGAATCATGGGGCCTCTCGATCATCTGCCTCACACTGATCGTGCGTATCTGCATCTGGCCGTTGCATGCGAAATCGACCCGCTCAATGAAGCGCATGTCGAAGCTGCAGCCCATCATGGCGAAGCTTAAGGAGAAATACGCGGACGATCCCAACAAGCTCAACACCGAGATGATGGGCCTGTATCGCAAATACGGCATCAATCCTCTTGGCGGTTGTCTTCCGATGTTTATCCAGATCCCGATTTTCTTCGGCTTCTTCCGGATGCTGGACTACGCGGTGGAGCTTCGTGACCAGCCTTTCCTTTGGGTGGACGATCTTTCGCAACCGGACACCTTCGCCCATATCCTGGGAATTCCGATCAACGTTCTGCCTATCGTCATGGCGATCACCAGTGCCCTGCAAATGGCGATGATGCCGAAAACCGGGGATAAAATGCAACAGCGCATCATGATGTTCATGCCGCTTATGTTCTTCTTCTTCTGTTACAACTACGCCTCGGCACTCGCACTTTACTGGACGACACAGAACATTTTCTCCATTGGCCAAACTTGGTTCATGAACAAAATTCCCGAGCCAGAGCTTGTAGAGCGCAAAGGTGTGGCAAAGAAATCATGGGTTCAACGAATGGCTGAGAAACAAGCAGAGATGCAGAAAATCAAGAACGCCGGTGGCAACATGCGTGATGTCACGCCAGAGGCCACCAAGAAAAAGCGTCCGCCACGCACCGGCGGATGAACCCAAGGCCAGCTTCCGCTGGCGACCCTCTTCAAAAGGCAGCCTCCGGGCTGTCTTTTTTTATGCCCTTTCGACCTGGCTCTGTTTCAGACAAAAAAGCAGCCGGTCACCTATAGGATGACCGGCTTGATTAAAATTTATTTCGTATCTGAGTGCTGCGACTACAGGATTACCCCCGGGCCGTAGGCTGCGGCTTCCGGCCATTTTTCCTCCAGTTTTTTAACTTCTCCCGAGAAGAATTTCACCTGCGACTTTGCCGAACCAACCTCTCGATCGCCCCTCTTGAGAATCTCCTCCAGCTCATTGCGTGTCAGAGCAAGCCGTCCGTCTTCGGCAAGCCGATCAAGAAGATTATTCTTTTCGACTGCTCCGGTGCGAAGATCGGCAACAGTGGCCACAGCGTGCTCTTTGATCACTTTGTGAGCGGTTTCCCTCCCCACGCCACGTTTCACAGCCTCCATCATGACAGTTGTAGTCATGAGGAAAGGAAGATAGCGGGCGGTTTCAGCCGCGATCACACCCTCATAGGCGTCCATCTGATCGAGGATCGTTAGATAGGTTTCGAACATACCGTCCAGCGCAAAAAACGCATCCGGCAGCATCACGCGGCGGACAACGGAGCAGCTGACATCCCCCTCGTTCCACTGATCACCTGCAAGTCCGGCAGCCATCGCCAGGTAGCCCTTGAGAATCACGTGGAAACCATTCACACGCTCACACGAGCGGGAGTTCATCTTATGCGGCATCGCGCTGGAGCCGGTTTGCCCCGGAGCGAAACCTTCGCTGGCAGTTTCGTTACCAGCCATCAAACGGAGAGTTTTGCAGAAAGAGGAAGGACCGCTGGCCAGCTCCGTCAAAACCGAAACCACACGCAAATCAAGCGAGCGAGGATAAACCTGGCCG
The DNA here is from genome assembly GCF_042683045.1 of Luteolibacter algae. Lineage (NCBI taxonomy): Bacteria > Pseudomonadati > Verrucomicrobiota > Verrucomicrobiia > Verrucomicrobiales > Verrucomicrobiaceae > Luteolibacter > Luteolibacter algae. The sequence continues at coordinate 7,407 of NZ_JBHUIT010000026.1, forward strand.
ACATTGCTCCATTGTTGGGAAATTCCGAGATGCTTGACGATGCGGCGCTCAAGCTCGCTGACTTTTTCCGCATCACCTTCGAAAAGCGAAAGCTGATCCATCTGGGTGCCCACAGCACCCTTCAAACCACGCACCGCATAGCCTGCGATCACGTCCTCCAGCACCTGATAGCCGGAAAGCAGCTCCTCGCCAAACATCGCAATCCGTTTGCCAAGTGTCGTCGGCTGAGCCGCCACGTTATGGGTGCGGGCAGTCAGAACAATATCGTCCCATTGTTCCGCACGCTCACGCATTCTCCGCAGAGTGGCCACGACTTTCTCCCGAATGACAAGCAGTCCCCGGAAAACCTGGAGCTGCTCGACATTTTCCGTCAAGTCTCTGGAGGTGAGCCCCTTGTGGATATCCTCGAAGCCAGAAAGCCCATTGAATTCTTCAATACGCGCCTTCACATCGTGCCGGGTCACGCGCTCGCGGGCCATGATCGAGGCGACATCGACCTGGTTTTTCACCTTTTCATATGCCGCGATCGCTTCATCGGAAATATCAAGGCCCAGATCACGCTGAGCCTTCATCACCGCGATCCAGTATTCTCGCTCCAAAACGATCCGCCCCTCTGCGGACCAAATATCATTCATGCTTGCGGAGGAGTATCTTTCTGCCAGGACGTTCGGAATCATAACTGCGGAGATGGAGCGCTGGCTTTCCCCTTCAAGTCCACCCAAAAAAACTCACACCTCATGGCGGGCGTGCTTCCCCGCTCGATTCAAAACCGGCAGATGATGCGGCATCAACAGCGAAAAAAGATGCACGATGGGATAAGAAACCAGTGCGAGCAATATTCCGGAAACCATCATCCCGAGCAGAAAGCTCGCGGCATTGATCTCGCCAGCCTCGGGGATGTGAAACTGAACTTTCGAGATGAAATGTGGCATCGGAAAGCCGAGCTTATAGCGCATCCAGTCACCAAGCCACTCCTGCGCCAGCCAGATCGGCACGTGGGTGAGCATATTGGAAACCCAGCACCCCGCCACGGCAAAGGGCACATTCACCCGGAAACGCATGGCCAAAATCGCTGCGGCAATCATCTGGAACGGCATTAACATCATCGAGAAAAAGAGCCCGATGGCCAGTCCGGAGGCCACAGTGTCCCTGCATGGCCGCCACAAATGCCTATCGAAAAGCGGCTTTGTCAGTGTGCGCCACCACGGCCTATCCCTAAGACGCCGATGACGTAACATCCGGTAAGTTTTCCTCACCATTTTCAAATACCGCTCTTTCATACAAAACTGCCGCCACACAGTCGCATCCCGTGCCTATCAATCAACCCTCAACCTTCGTTGATCCCGGAAAACTGAAAACTCACAATCTTCACGCTTTTCCACTTCCCAGCCAGACACATTTCCCCAAACTCCCGCCATGGAAATCTGGCAAGCCATCATCCTCGGTCTCATCGAAGGCATCACTGAATATCTCCCCGTTAGTTCCACCGGCCACCTCATTGTGGCACAGCGCCTGATGCACATCGGCACGCTCAGCGAGACAGATAAACTCGCCGCCGATTGCTTCGCGATCTGTATCCAGGGCGGTGCCATCCTCGCGGTGCTCGGCCTGTATTACAAACATGTCCTCAAGATGATCAAAGGCGTCTTCGGCCAAGATCCCGAAGGCCTGAAAATGGCCATCGCGATCATCGTTGGTTTCCTTCCGGCAGCAGTTCTCGGGCTCCTGTTGAATGATATCATCGAGGAAAAGCTTTTCGGTCTCTGGCCCGTGATCAGTGCCTGGATCATCGGCGGCTTCGGCATTCTCTGGACAGTCTCATGGCGCAGGAAAAATCCACCCCGTGGAAACGGCCGCGATATCGTCAAGCTGGCGTGGCAATCCGCACTCTTCATCGGACTGCTTCAGTGCGTCGCGATGTGGCCGGGGACATCCCGCTCGCTGATGACCATCTGTGGCGGCTTGATCGTAGGTCTCTCCGTGAAATCCGCAGTCGAGTATTCATTCCTTCTCGGCGTGCTCACACTTTCCGCCGCCACTGTTAAAAAAGCTATCTGGAAAATCGATGGGGCCGGCGCGGCTTACGATGTATGGCTCGGAGGCAGTAAACTGATGTGGGACACCTATGGCGCGGTGCCGCTCACAGTTGGCATCGTCGCAGCCACGGTCTCCGCGGCTTTCGCGGTAAAATGGCTGGTGAAATACCTCCAATCCCACGGTCTCAGCGTGTTCGGCTACTACCGCATTGCCCTGGGTATTATCATCGGCTCACTGCTGCTTACCGGCACGCTCGAGCCATAACCAAGCTGACGGTCACCTTTCATTCCACATCACTTCCCCATGCATCCTTTTCTCAACACAGACTTTCACATCCGCTGGTCCACGCTCACACCAGAGACCATTGAACCATCCATCCTACACGCGCTGGAAGAAGCGAAAAGTGCTGTCGAAAAAATCTCAACACAGCCTGCTCCCGAGGCCACCTACGCCTCCAGCTTTCTAGCCTTGGAAAAAGCGACGGAATCACTCTCCGCAGGTTGGGGCAGGCTTCATCACCTGGATTCCGTCTCGGACAATCCCGCCCAGCGGGAGGCACTCAACAAGCTTCTTCCCGCCGTGACGGATTTTTACTCGTCGCTCTCGCTCAATCCCCGGCTCTGGAACGTTCTGAAAACGGTATCCAATAGTCCGGAAATCGACGAGCTCACAGAAATCCAGAAAAGGCATGTCGATGAAACCGTAGAGGATTTTAAAACGTCCGGAGCCGATCTTCCGGACGATAAAAAAGCCCGCATCGCAACAATCGATTCGGAGTTATCACTTCTTACCAAGCAGTATTCCGAGCATGTTCTGGACTCCACAAATGCTTGGGATCTCATCATCAACGACGCATCCCGCCTTGCCGGTCTCCCGGAGTCAGCCAAAGCTTCCGCGGCTGCCAATGCCAAGTCAAAAGGCCTGCCGGAAGGTTCATACCGCTTCACCCTGCAGTTTCCATCCATGTTCCCGGTCATGCAACACGCCCATGATGAGGAACTCCGCAAACAAGTCTGGGAAGCCTCTTCAAAAATCGCATCCGAGGAACCATACGATAATTCTGATCTGGTCTGGAAGATTCTCGAACTCCGCCAGGAGAAAGCCGAGATTCTAGGTCACCTGAACTTCGCCGATCTCACGCTCCAACGCCGGATGGCTCGCAACGGTGAGGCAGCACTCGCATTCATCGAGCAACTCCACGACCGAATCAAAACACCGTTTCTCGCGGAAGCGAAACAGTTGGCGCAATACAAAGCCAGAAAGCTCGGCCTCGACGCCACAGCCCCCGAACCTCTGGAGCCATGGGAAATCTCCTATTACGCGGAGCTTCAGCGCAAGGAATCCTACGCAATCGATGACGAGGCTCTCCGCCCTTATTTCCCGGTAAAAGGAGTAATGGACGGCATGTTCCAGATCGCATCCCGTCTTTTCGGAATCACCATTAGCTCCAGAGACACCGTCTACCTGGAGCCGGGCAGCGCACTGGAAGCCGCCCATGGAGGAGCGGTGGAAACCTGGCATCCCGAAGTCACTTTCTACGAGATAAACGATTCAAAGTCCGGACAGCACCTCGGCTCCTTCTATGCAGACTGGCATCCCCGGGAAACCAAGCGCGGCGGAGCCTGGATGAACTCCCTGCACACCGGAGAGCTAGGCGAGCCCCATCTCGGGCTCATTATTGGCAACATGTCCCCGCCTGTTGACGGAAGTCCTGCCCTTCTGACCCACAACGAGGTGGAAACGATTTTCCACGAGTTCGGCCACCTTCTCCACGGATTGCTCTCGGATGTCCCGGTGAAAGCCCTCGCCGGCACAAACGTCGCCTGGGATTTTGTCGAGCTGCCATCACAGATCATGGAAAATTTCTGCTGGGAGCGGGAGACGCTCGATCTCTTTGCGCGTCATTACCAGACCGGCGAGACCATCCCGGAAGAGCTTTTCCAAAAGATGCTCGCAGCGAAAAACTATATGAGCGCCTCCGCCTTTATGCGCCAGCTTTCCCTGGCGAAACTGGATCTGGAGCTACATATCCATCTGTCCCGATACCTAGGCCGTGATCTCGATGAGGTGGACCGCGAAATTCTCGCTGATTATCGGGCACCGGTCAAAACCCAGTCTCCATCGATGATCCGCCGCTTTGGTCACCTTTTCAGCTCCCCCACAGGCTACGCAGCCGGGTATTATTCCTATAAATGGGCGGAGGTTCTGGATGCGGACGCCTTCACCCGCTTCCAGAAGGAAGGCATTCTCAACCCCGAAACCGGAATGGATTTCCGCGAAAAAATCCTATCGAAAGGAAACTCCGCTCCGGCTGAAATTCTCTACGAAAGCTTTATGTCACGTCCCGCAGACCCGCTTCCATTGCTGGAACGCGCCGGACTGGCCTGAGAAAATGGCTGATCGATTTTCCGCTTCAGAGTTTTTTTCGATCCTATTTACCTCAGCTGACAATCTCCACCGGAGCGTCTGGAAGGGCTTTCATGAATGCGCTTCCATAGCGCTTCGTAAGAATGCGGTTGTCTAGAATACAGACCAGACCGCTGTCTCGTTTTGTCCGGATAAGACGCCCGACTCCTTGTCGGAGCTTCAGGATCGCTTCCGGGACGGAGTATTCCATAAAAGGATTTCCACCTGCCGCTTCGATCGCTTCCAAACGGGAAGCGGTCAAAGGATGATCCGGCACAGCGAAAGGCAGGCGGGTGACAACCACATTGGACAATGCCTCACCGGGCACATCCACTCCGGTCCAGAAGCTATCGGTGCCAAACAGCACGCTGCTCGTATCTTGCCGGAAATCCTCCAGCATGCGATGCCGTGTCATGCCATCGCCTTGGGTGATCAGCCGCCAACCCATTTTCCTGAAATATTTTTCACAACGCTGGGCTGCATCCCGCATGGTGCGGTAGCTGGTGAAGAGCACAAACGCACGGCCGTCACTGGCTGTGACAGCATCCATAATACCTTTTGCCATCAGCTCATCATACTTCGGCGTATTCGGATCAGGGATCGATTTATAAATCCTCACTTTCATCTGCTGCTTGTAGTTGAACGGACTGCCGATGAAGAGTGCTCTCGCGCTTTCCGCTCCCACCCGCTTGCGAAAGTAAGTCAGCTCCGGATCGCCCACACCGAGCGTGGCACTGGTCATAACGACACTTTTCTTCCCGGAGAAAAACAATGGCCGCAGCCTTTCCGCCACATTCACCGGTGCGCCATGACAGCTGAACTGGGTTTCCTCGCGGCCTGAACGCTCCACCCAGTAGACACTATCCTCGTCCTTCTGATCCAGGAATTCACCGATGGATCCATGCGTTTCACGAAGCTTTCGGGCAGCATCCGCCAGCTCGTTTTTCGAGGATTCGTTTTCCGTATTCTCGGCGAGTTCGGAAATCTCCTGCCACAGATTCCGCAGAGGAGCGGCGAGGCAGTTTTCCACCAGTTCGGGCTGACGCACGCGGAATTCCTTCGACCAATCGCCGAACTTCGCCACATTGCCGATTTCTCCGAAAAACTGCTCCACGGCCACGAGAGTTTCCTCCACCGCCAGCATCGGAGCGGCCTTCCGATAGCTTTTCAGCATCCCTTTACGCGTCCGCGGATTATAGAGACGCTGTAGATCGAACCTCAATCCGGCCTGGGAAATCCTGAGCCCCAGCTGGACTGCAGCCACCTGCTCAATCGTGTGAGCCTCATCGAGAATCGCGAAATCATTCGGGAAAAGAAAGCCCTGCATTGCCGCCTCATCGGATTCCGGCTCCAATTCCCCGGTATTCAGCAGGGCAAAAAAGAGTGTGTGATTCACGACCACTAGCTTGGCCTCGGCAGCCGCCTTGCGAGCCTCTTGAAAGAAACAATTCCCCTTCGGGCCGCAATAGCGCTGGGTGCAGGAATGGGACTCGCTGCATACCTGCAGCCAGACTTTCATGGATGGCTGAAACGGTATCCCGCTAAGCGTTCCGTCACGCGTCGTTTCAGACCATTCACGGATGCGCCCGAGTTCTTCGCTCTCGGTGGTGGTGAATAGATCCGCTGATTGTTCCCAGGCCCTCCGCAAGCGTGCCGGGCAGAGATAGTTCTGGCGCCCTTTGAGCAAAACCGCCGGTAGATCCTCTCCAAGAATTTTCCGGACAATCGGGATATCCTTTCTCACCAACTGCTCCTGCAAATTGATCGTATGAGTGGAAATCACACCTTTCCGGCCGGTTTCCAATGCGTATTCTGCGGCAGGAACGAGATAGGCGAGGGATTTCCCGACTCCAGTCCCCGCCTCAGCGACGAGCGGCTTGCCATCGATCAACGAATTCGCCACCGCGAAGGCAAGCTCCTCCTGCTCCCGCCGATATTCGAAATCCTTTGATTTCGCCAGCGGACCTCTGCCGGTGAAAATCTCACGCACTCTTTCGGCAAGATCCGTCCTTCCCCCACCGCTCTCAGAAATCGAAATCATTCTTGGCGGATCATCGCCCGCTGCCGCGATGATTGACAACCTCCATCTTCCACGCGCCTCGCTCCCCGGCTTTTTCCGGAGAAAATGCCTTCTACTCACAATTCTATCATAAACCTGCGGATATGACTTGGGACATCGATCCGGACCATCCGGCGAACCCAACTGCCATGCAACAAAGATTCCTTCAATCGTATACAGCCCGTCTGCTCTTCCTGCTGGGAGCAATCATCGCCGCGCTTCTCATCGTCCAATACCGCCTTCTTTTCAAAAGGGACTTCCACCTCTTTAAGGCGAATCTCACCCATCTTGGCTGAACTGGATTCCCCCGAACCTATCCCCATCATGAGAAAATTCCTGTCATCAATCCCCGCCCGCTTCGCGCTCGTCGCGTTCTGCCTATTTCTCGCGTTCTCGTTGCTTTCGAGGTTCGCCCTATTCCTCAGCGCCTGGCGCGAAATCAGTTTTGACCTCTCACTTCCAGAGGCGTTCGCAGTCGGCATGGGCTACGATGTCGCTTCCGCGATTTTTGCGGCAGCGCCGTGGTTGCTCCTTGGGATTCTCATGCCCGGAAAGTGGCTTCAGAAACGGTGGATGAAATACTTGCTCGCCGGCCTCGCCGTTATTTATTGCGGCTTGCTGATTTTCATCACCACAGCTGAATGGTTTTTCTGGGAGGAATTTGGCGCACGTTTCAATTTCATCGCCGTGGATTATCTGATCTGGACCCAGGAAGTGTGGGGCAACATTTCCGAGTCCTACCCGATGGCCGCAATTCTTCCAGGCATCCTTTTACTGGCGATATCGGTGGTATACGGGCTGAGAAAAATGGGGCTGTTCAACTTTATGGAGAATGCTCCAACCTCATTGCACCATCGGCTTTCCGCCCTCGCCATACTTCTTCTCATTCCATTTCTCACCACCCGGCTGGTTAGCCAGTCCGCGATACCCACATTCGGCAACCAATACCATCTTGAGATTGCGAAGAATGGCTGCTGGTCGTTCTTCGCCGCATTCAAACAGATGGAGCTGGATTACCAACGCTGGTATCTGGAACTCCCCGGAAATGCCGCCCTCTCGGCAACAAAACGCATGCTCGTCACCGAAAACGAGAAAGCTTATTCCGATCTCACGGAGGATCTTTCCCGCACGATTCACTCCGACAAAGATGAGAAAGATTGGAACATTATTCTCGTCTGCATGGAGAGCATGAGCGGGGATTTCATGAGCTATACAGGCAATAAGGAACGTCTTACGCCGAACCTGGATCGCCTCGCGGAAAATTCCATCTTCTTTGAGAACCTTTACGCCACCGGCACTCGCACTGTCCGCGGAATGGAGGCTCTGACCTTGAATCTCCCGCCCACTCCAGGCCAGGCAATCATCTATCGCCCGGAAGGGACCAATCTGAAAACCACCTTCGGGCCGTTTCTCGATCGGGATTATGACTGTGGCTTTTTCTACGGCGGTGATGGCCGTTTCGACTTCATGAACCGCTACTTCTCTACCGCCGGTTGTCGCGTCGTCGATTCCAATGCGTGGAAAAAAAGCGATACCACCTTCAAGACCGCCTGGGGAGCCTGCGATGAAGACCTTTTCAACAAAGCGATCTCGGAGGCAGACAAAGATTTTTCAAAAGGTAAGCCGTTCAATTTCTTTTGCATGACCACCAGCAATCACCGCCCGTATGATTTCCCTGCCGGGCGCATTGATCTCACCCCGGCGGACCGGCGTGCGGGAGCAGTGAAATATGCGGACTGGGCGATAGGAGATTTCATTGCAAAAGCCTCCGGAAAGCCATGGTTCGGGAGAACCTTGTTTGTCATCGTATCAGATCACTGTGCCAGCAGCGCCGGGAAAGAAGACATCGATGTCACCAAATATCGCATTCCGGGGATCATCTACAATCCCGGTCTGATCGGGAAAAAGAAGATCACAAAGCTCGCCAGCCAGATTGATGTGATGCCTACGGTCCTTGGCCTATTGAACTGGAATTACCAAACCCTTGGCTACGGCTTCGATTACCTCTCCCCGGCTATTGAAAGCGTTCCGGAGCGTTCTTTTGTGAGCAATTACCAGAAGATCGCGATGATTACCCGGAATTCCATGACCATCCTGAAGCCGAACAAAAAGCATTCTTCCTACAACTGCCTTCTGGAGACCGGGGAGCTCAGCTTTATGGATCACAACACAGAAAAATACCACTCGCTGCTGCACGATACCACAGCCTACTACCAGAGCGCTTCGTGGTTGTTCGGCTCCGGAAAATTGAAGCGAAACGCTCAATAGCCTGCCTACGATGGATCGCACACTTTGGCCTTCCGTGTTCCTTTCCTGTCTCATTTTCCTGCTACTGGAAATCAGCGGCGTGGATATCTGGGTGCAGGATCACTTCTACAATTTCCAGTCAAAAACATGGTTGGTGGATGCCCATGCCGCAGTGCCTCGCCTGTTATTCTATAACGGCCCGAAGGTCGCGATCTGGCTCTTCGGCCTATCGGTGCTGGGAGCTGCCATGCTTCATAAAAAAGTGATCGCCAGGTTTCCTCGGTTTCCACTCCGGCGGGATTTATGGGTTGTGATCGGCACCCTGGTCTCCGCTCCTGCATTGGTCGCACTAGGGAAAGCGACGACCAATACCTTCACTCCATCTCAAATCTATCGCTACGGCGGCTCGGTTCCTTACGTAAAAGTCATCGGGCACTACCCTTCCCATGACCATCCGGTTCAGCGTGGACGGGCATTTCCGGCAGGCCACGCCAGCGGCGGATTCGCACTTCTCAGCCTTGCCGGTTTAGCGACGACCCGGCGCGGCCGAATCATTGGCACGACCATCGGTCTCCTGATGGGATCTGTGATGGGTATCTATCAAATGCTCAAAGGTGCACATTACCTGAGCCACACGCTAGTCACCGCGATGTTCTGTTGGATCGTTTTCCTGAGCTGGCGAAGAATCCTGCCGGTGCGTTCTTCCATTGAGTTTTCCCGGCCACGAATCAAACTCCGCGGAGGAATGCGTATACTCATCATCGAAGACCACACCGGATTACGGGAATCTCTCACGCAATACCTGCAAGAGCAGTCATACGTTGTGGATGCCAGCGGCACCGGAGACGAAGGGCTCTGGTATGCTTCTGAGCAGCCTTACGATGTGATTCTTCTCGATTTGATGCTGCCGAAAATCGATGGCATGGAGATACTCAGAAAACTCCGCCAAAAGCAGGTTTCCGTATACATTCTTGTCATCAGCGCCCGCGACGGACTTGAAGACCGTTTGGAAGCACTGAATGGCGGCGCGGATGACTACCTCACAAAACCTTTTCCGATGGCAGAAGCCCTCGCCCGGATCAATGCACTGATCCGGCGGAAATACTCCGTAAAAGACCCGGTCATCAGCGTGTCCGATCTCCGTGTGGATACCGTGAAAAAAATCGTTCATCGCGGGGATTCACAGATCGAGCTAACAGCCTTGGAATATCGACTTCTGGAATACCTCACCTATCGCCGGGGCGAGCTCGTCTCGCGCACCGAGATTTGGGAGCACGTTTTCGAAGACTCAACCGGCGGCAACAGCAATGCGGCGGACGTCTATATCGGCTACCTCAGAAAAAAGCTTAATTCCGGCGACCTTCCGAATCTTATCCACACCCGCCGCGGACAAGGTTTCATCCTCGGGGAGGAGCCCTCATGAAGACTCCTTCCATCCGCTACTCACTTCTCATCCGCTGCGGATTGGGCGTGGGCCTGCTGATGATTCTTCTCTCCCTGTTCATCTATTTTATGATCCGGAAGGGCCTTTACGATGAGCTTGATGAATCCATTACCCAGACAGCCTCCATTCTGGCAAATCAGGTGGAATTCGAGCATGGGGAGATCATTTTCGAATGGGAGGAAGGCATCGGAACGAACACGGCGATTTCCGATCAGGCTCTCTTCCAATACTGGAATGAACGCACAGGCAGGATCACTCGCTCACCCGCATTAGGGAATGGGGATCTTCCAAAGTTTTCCGGGCCCGGAGGCCTTCCTGATATCGAGCATATACGCATGCCAGGGAGTGGCCGACACGCCCGCGCGATCGGGATGATCGTCTATCCCTATATGCTGCCGGAAGAGGAGGCTTTCTTGCGAAGCGAGGGTAAAACCTTCGATGCCGCTGCTTATCCCCACACGCTTGTCGTCGCGCGCGAGACCGAGCAACTCCGTGAGATCCTCAGCCATCTTTATGTCGCGCTGATCACCGGAAATCTGCTCACGCTGGCGGTAGGATTCCTCCTGATCAACAGCGTCATCCGGCACGCCTTGAGGCCTATTGACCAATTGGCCGATGAGGTAAAAAACCGTGCCGAAAACCAGCTCGACGCCGCCATCAGCTTACCCAGAGAGCTACCGCAGGAGCTGAGATCGCTGGCGATCAGCTTTGACAGCCTGCTAACCAGAGTTTCGGCAATCCGTGACCGCGAACGGGATTTTATCCGCCATGCCTCCCATGAGCTCCGCACTCCCATCGCCAGCCTGAGCGCCATCACCGAGCTAGCTCTCTCGAAGGAACGGGAATCCCAGGCATATCGCAAACATTTGGAAAATTGCTCCAAGGTCGCCGCCGAGCTCAATGAGCTGGTTAAGCGCTTGTCTGCCTTAGCCCGGGTAGGACAGCTAGATGCCGCCCAAAAAGCCGAAGCTTGTGAGATTCTTCCACTGCTCGAAGCATGCCTGGAGAAATTCCGCGGGAGAGCAGAAGCAGCAGAACTAACGGTCTCTATCAAAGAATTTTCCGGCCCTCTCCGGGTATTGGCGGATCCTGTTTTGATCCAGCTCATCTTCAACAATCTTTTGGACAATGCCATTTGCTACGCGCCGGGAAAATCAGAAATCGATATCTCGATCACTATGGAGAAAGAATGTGCAGAAATCACTTTCTGCAATATCGCGGAGGATTTACCGGAAGACCTCGACCGGCTTTTCGAGCCACTCTTCCGGCGCGATGCCTCACGTCAGGAATCCATGAATCCACACTTGGGCATCGGGCTGACTCTGAGTCAGAATGCGGCACAGGCCATGTCTGGAAGCCTTCGGGCCACTCGCCCGGCCGATCATCTGATTAGTTTTACCTTGTCCCTTCCTTTGGCCGGTTAAACTTCGATCCACGTGTCCTACAACTGTTGGCTGTGGCGTATAGATATTCCCTCGCAGGCTTTTTAATCATCTAAGATTCCATCATGAAATTCCACCTCACACTCTCCTCCCTGATCCTGGGTCTCAATTTGCTAGCCTCCGCCAAATCCCCCAACATCATCATCCTTTACGCCGATGACATGGGTTACGGAGATCTGGCCATCCAAAATGAGAACTCGAAGATTCCCACGCCGAATCTCGACCAACTCGCCCGTGAAGGCATGCGTTTCAGTGATGGCCATTCCTCATCCGGTATCTGCACCCCATCCCGTTACTCCATTCTCACCGGCCGGCATCACTGGCGCGATTTTCATGGAATCGTCAATGCCTTCGGTCCATCGGTCTTCAAGGACAGCCAGCTCACACTCCCGGAAATGCTGCGGGAGAAAGGCTACACGACCGCTTGCATCGGAAAATGGCATCTCGGCTGGGATTGGAATGCCCTGCGCAAACCGGACGCCTCAAAAAAGAGCATGTCCTACAAAGATTTTGACTGGAGCAAACCGATCCCCGACGGCCCGCTGGATCATGGTTTCGATCACTATTTCGGGGACAGTGTGATCAATTTCCCACCGTATGCCTGGATTGAAGACGATAAACTGATCGTCCCTCCAGACACCGATATGGCGAGAGGTGAAGAGGGAGCCATCACCAAGGAAGGCAATTGGGAGATCCGCCCAGGCCCCGCAGTGAAGGGATGGGATTTCTATAAGGTCCTGCCGACTCTCACTGAAAAATCGGTGGAATACATCCGCTCCCGGAAAGGTGCTGAGAAGCCGTTTTTTCTCTATTTGCCCTTCCCGTCCCCGCACGCCCCCATCGTCCCTACCGATGAATTCGATGAAAAGTCCCAAGCAGGCCCATACGGAGACTTCGTCTATCAGACGGATGACGCCTGTGGCCGTATACTCAGGGCACTAGATGAAATTGGCGAAACCGAAAACACCATCGTCGTGTTTTCCGCGGACAATGGGCCGGAAAAATATGCCTATGAGCGGGTGCGCAAATACGGGCACTGGTCATCGGGGAATTTCCGCGGCTTGAAACGCGATATCTACGAAGGTGGCCACCACGTCCCCTTCATTATCCGCTGGCCTGGAGTTCTGAAGGCTGGATCGGTCTCCGATGCGTTCATTTCCCAGGTTGATCTGATGGCCACCCTTGCCTCCGTGGTGAAATACCCGCTTCCGGAAAACTCCGCGGAAGATTCCTTCGATTTTCTTCCATACTTCAAAGGCGAAACCGAATCTTCACCGCGGAGCATCCACGTCCACAATACCTCGCCCGAGAAGTATGCCATTCGTCAGAACGACTGGTTGCTTATCGATTCACAGAACGGCTACACCTCCGCCGTGGATCCGGAATGGGAGAAAACCCGCGGCTATCCGGCGGACGACAACTCCCCCGTCGAGCTCTACGACATCAAGCAAGATCCCTCCCAGAAAAACAACATTGCTTCCGACCACCCGGAAGTGGTGAAAAATCTCCAGCGGCAACTTGGGAAAATCCGCACCCAGGGCTATTCCTCTCCCCGGCTAGAAAAGCCGTAAATCCGCTGCTTTTTCTGCCGCTTCGGTCTCCCTCCGGGCATTATTTGAAGTTTGCAGTTTGAAATTCAGATTTTCCCGCCATCCTGAGCGCTCGTGAAAGTCATCGCCATCGCAAACCAAAAGGGAGGAGTCGGTAAAACGACCACCGCAATGAATCTCTCTCACGCGCTCGCCCTGCGTGGCCAGCGCGTCCTACTCATGGATCTCGATTCCCAGGCGAACTGCACCAGCGGCTTGGGCATTGAGGCGGCTCCACTTTCCAGTATTTATCCGGTATTGCTCGGCGATGCGGATGTCCGCTCGAAAATTCAGCCTTCCGGCCGGGAGAATCTGTCCTTTGTCCCATCGGAAATGGATCTTGCAGGTATCGAAATCGAGCTGGCGCGCTCCGATGATCACCTCACGCGTCTCCGCGGCATTCTACAGGGCCTGAAGCCAAACGACCTTTTCGAATACTGTATTCTCGACACCCCCCCATCCCTAGGCGTGTTGATGACGGCGGCGCTGGCTGCCGCGGATGAAATTCTTATTCCACTCCAGTGCGAGTGGTTCGGGCTCGAAGGCCTCGCCAAAATCGTCGGTATCCTTGATGAAATCCGCTCCTCGGGCGCCAATCCAAAGCTGGCACTCGAAGGAATCGTCATGACCATGTATGATGGCCGCACCCTGCTTTCACGTCAGGTGGTGGAAGAAGTCACAAACTATTTTCCCGAGGAAACCTACCAGAATGTCATCCCTCGCACGATCCGTATCGGCGAGGCGCCAAGCCACGGAAAGACAATTTTCGAGCACGATCCGACAGGAATCGGAGCGGTTGCCTACGGAAAAATGGCAGATGAGTTCCTTGTCCGTCACGCCCGTGTCGGTCCCGAACTTGCGGCGAAGTAATTAGGCGAAACAGCTCCGGGAAAGCACTTTTCTCCCGGCTCGCGAAGACGTCCGGAATCTAGAGAAACTCTTCTTCCTCTTCCCCCGGAACCGGTGGAATAAGATCTTCCCGCTGCAACAAGCGCTCAAGATCCAAATCATCAATCAAATCCGCGGGTGTGCTCCGGACAGTGGCAACAAAAGGCACGATACGATCCAGCTCGGCGATCGCGCAATGCACCATGGAAACCACGATATCACCATCGTAGACCTCACGCTCGAACAGGTTGGTAATCCGAAAGACCAGCATTTCACGGTCGATGTCGTATTCAAAACCGCCCAAGGTAAGCTGTTTGTTGCCCCGCATCAAAAGCTCCAGGACAGCCGGCATTTGTGGCTCCGCAATAAACACGGGACTCTCGGAAACAACGCTCAACGCATTGAGCTCAGGAAACGCCTGGACTGTGAGATCGACTCTCGTGTGGTGCGCTTCAAAACCAGCCCGCAGCACATCGCGCCCTTCGACAAGCTCCGTATGCCAGCCGTTCTTCCCGAAAATTTCCTCAACCGATAAAATCTGCCTCGAATGCCTTTTCATACTGCCGTCTTCATCAGCCCTGGCATCTGAACTTTAAAGATTAAAATTTATTGTTTCACCCGGCCGAGCAACGCTCTGCCAAGCAACTCCCGCAGCGGAGAACGGATCGGTCTTAGCGACAAGTGCATACCGGCGGTCTTTTGCTCGTTGAAATGCAGTGTAATCCATCGCCCCGCGGCATCGATTTCCGCATCCGTGATCTCTTGCCAGAGGAGCATCTGCACGTTTTTGGCAGGGCGGAAAAATGGAAAAATTTCGAGCCCCAGTGGAGTCAAAATCAGGTAAGCGTGCTTCGCCAAATGCCGGGCCAATACGAAAGCTCCTGCAGCTATCATGAAACAAGGTATCGCCCACAAGGGATGGGGCAGCTCCGGATTGGCCTCACGATAGATGGATGTGGCGAGAAGCGTCACACCTCCCGCGACCCATAGGGCACCGAAAATACAGAAATGAACAGCCTGCCCGGAACGGGTAAAACGGAGTTCTTTCTGGGGCTCGCTGACCATCCCGGCTGATTATCGGGAAAATAGCAAACCGGCAAGCGCGGCTTCCGCATCCCGCAGAGCACCGAGAATTTCCGATTCATTGATCTGCAGACGACCATCCGAGAGGTCGCTCTCCCACCGCCGGATCAGCTGTTGCAAATACTCGAAGCCGAACAATGAGGCACCTCCCCGGCAACGGTGCAGTTCCATAGCGATTTTCGCAGTATCCCCGCCAGCATGAGCCAACTTCCATCCGGCAACGACTTCTCTTGTCTCCTCGAAAAATTCACACGCAATCTCCGCGAACTGGTCTTTATCGCCCCGCGCCATCTTCAGGAACACTTCTTCCCGCAGTATTTTTACTTCCGTTTCCACAGCTGGTTTTATCGATAATCCCATATCAACTTTGATTACATTCATTTTTTCCATATCTTCAAGAAACCCATAAAAATTGATGCATTCCCCACTAAAACATACACTATCACGTCGATAATTTACGCATTTGCGGCTATTTCGCCTCCTTTCGCACAGTTCTGAAAAAGATTTTCAAGGACTGCGGTAAATTCTGGAAATACAGCACTTCAACAGCATGAACCGATCCAGCTTTTACTTCGCCACATTTTCCACCCTATCGATTCTGACATGCGCTTCCCCGCTGCAAGGGGCGGAGCCTTCGGAAACCGTGGCCGAAGGACAGCCAAGAACTATTGACCTGTCCAAGTGGGAGCTCGCTTGGCAAGACGAGTTCGACTACGACGAGCCGAAACTGGATGAAATCTGGGAGTCCCAGAACGGCCCCAATAGGCACATTCTTTGCAGCCGTTGGCGCGAAAATGTATCGGTGAAAGATGGGATACTCTATCTCACGAACCGAAAGGAAAAGCGGGCGGGACAGGAATGGACTTCCGGAAGTATCTGGACAAAAAAGCAGTTTAAATACGGATACTTCGAGTGCCGGTATCGTTATGCTGCTGCAAACGCAACCAACAATTCGTTCTGGCTCATGACCAAAGGCGCGGATCCGACTGTGGGTAAGCGCTTCGAGCTGGATATCAACGAAGGACATTTTCCAAACGAGGTGAATACCAATATTCACAATTGGTCCGATATCACGATCGATGAGAGCGGCAGGAAAACCCATCCCTCGAGCCACAAGGGCTTCCTCTATGGCGTGAGATACGATTGCTCCATGCCCTTGGAAATCCCGGTGACCACCAGAAAGCTGCGCTTCAAATCAAAAGAGCCGAAACATTTCCATCTACGTAACTTCCGCATTTTCAATGATAACGACCGCCGCTTCCCCGATGTCCTCGATCAGGTGGACGGGGAGAAGTTTCCAACCCTTATCGATCATGCAAAGGATCCTACGGTGAAAATCACCGGTAGTGGGCTTTTCAATAAAAAGACAAAGCTGGAACACCTGACGGATGGCAATCTGAAGACCGCATGGACCACCCAGACCGATGGAGAAAAGTGGGTCCAGTTCGAGTGGCCGGAGGAGAAAACCATTGGTGCGGTCCAATTTCTCAATGGCTGGCAGAGCGAAGGAACCTGGACCGGGATGATCTCGCAATACGATCTCCAGTATGAGAAGGATGGCGAATGGGTCGATATTTCATCGTTGAATGTAAAAGAAAATACGAATTTCGCCGACGAATTCCATACCTACGGGCTTGAGTGGAACGAGGACGAGCTGGTTTTCTACTTCGACCGCAAAGAAATCCGACGCACCAAAAATGAGTTCAGCTTCAGCGAAGCTCCGATTTATCTCAGCCTGGCGATCATTGCCTGGTCTGGAACGCCTGGCGACGAAATCGATGGGACCAGCATGAAGGTAGACTACGTCCGGCATTATCTCCCGAAGTAGAACCCACCCAAATACAGCTGGAGGATCAGCCCTCCGGCTTTCCGTGGTGGGCAGAAGAATCCGCCGGACTATAGGTCGTCCGGATAGTCTTTCTCATTGAGATAGATCAATTCATCGCCTCCCTTGTGACGGCGCCATGTATTGACCGCGACCACGATGATCATCCCCATGACAAAGAAAGAAGCCTCCATGAAAAACGGCGTCGAGATGATTCCGGCCACCATGCCGAGCCCCTCCCCGAGCACACCGGGAACTTTGCGCCAGAATGCCAGAAAGCTCACAATCACCACGGTAAAAGTCAGGATAATCCCAACCCCCACAAAGATCTGTCTGCTTCTGCTTTCTGTAAAATTTTTATCACTCATCGCGTTACGTTTTAAAATCTACTTCGGCTATTCCACATAACCAACCATAAGTTCCAAAAAATATTACCGGAAACTTGATTGTTTTGAGAAATTTGAGACTTTCGATAAATCAAACCGCCGAACAATAAGTCCGTATCATTTCTTGCCCTTCTACTGTTGGCTGCTCCTGTGGCTTCCGCCTTGGCATGGAAAAATACCAGAGCCGGTAATACCTCACCCCCCAAGGCTACCGAGAGCACCCAAAAACTACCTGTTGAGATCATCAACCAGGACACCCCACCAACGTGGGTGCTGGTTCCGATTGATCCGGGCTGAAATGCCTCCCCGGATATAATTCTGGTGTAACACCGGGCGATCCTTGTTTGTATTGCCTGCATGACACGCGATGAATCACTTCCGCTAGACCGGAAACTCCGGCAGGAAATACTTTTTGCCAGAGAGCGGGTGTATCATTTCGCTCAAGCCACCCCACTTCAATTGCTCTCCCTGCCGGGCAGTGATCTCGAAATATGGGTGAAACGTGAGGATCTCTCTCCGATCAAAGCCTACAAGTGGCGGGGCGCCGCCAATAGGATGGCGACCCTCACCGAACTGGAGGCCGCCCGTGGGGTTGTGACAGCATCCGCTGGGAATCACGCCCAAGGGGTGGCTCTGGCTGCAAAAAAGCTCGGGATCCGTGCGCGGATCTACATGCCATGCTCTACTCCGAAGGTGAAGCAAAACGCGGTGCTCCAGCATGGCGGGGAATACGTTTCCATCCATCTTGTCGGTGATAGTTATGACGAGGCGGTCAAGGCTGCCCGGTCTGACGAACAAAGCACGAAGGCAATGTATATCCATGCCTACGATGATCTTCAGGTCATGGCAGGGCAGGGCACCCTGGCGGATGAAATCGTGCTTTCCGGAAACGGTCCTTTTGATGCGGCCTACCTTCAGATCGGCGGTGGCGGAATGGCCGCGGGAGTCTCCACTTGGCTGAAGACTTATTGGCCGGGAATCGAGATCATCGGAGTCGAAGGGATCGGACAGGCGTCCATGAAAGCAGCTATAGAGGCGGGGAGACGGATCCAACTACCTCAGGTCGATCTGTTTTGCGACGGAACAGCGGTGAAACAGGCCGGCGAGCTCCCATTTGAAATCTGCAAAAGCAGTCTGGACCGCATGACTACCGTCACAAACGCGCAAGTCACCTCCGCGATCCGCACACTGTGGGAAGGGCTTCGCTGTATTTCCGAGCCTTCTGGCGCGATGGGCTTGGCCGCTGCTCTTGCAGAAAAAGATCGGTTGGCCGGCAAAAAAATCCTGGTTGTTCTCTGTGGCGCGAACGTTGATTTCCTCCAAATCGGCCGGATCGCCCAGTCCGAAGGCTCCGCCACCCGGCTAAACCGCACCTTGCGCGTCCGCATCCCGGAAACCCCGGGAGCGATGCTGAATCTTCTCAACGACAGCTTTTCGGGAATTGATGTCACCGATTTCCAATATGGGAAAACTGATACCGAGAACGCTTGGCCCTGCTTTACGCTATCGGCCGATTCAGCGGAAGCATTGGCGGCGATCCCGGAAAAGCTGAACAATGGCGGATATCAGTGGGAGGATGTAACGGGCGCGACGGATATCGATTTCAGAGCCATCCCTCTCCGCGGAGATCTTCTGACCCATCCGGCATTTCTGAGGCTGGATTTTTATGAACGCCCGGGCGCCCTCCACGATTTTCTCGCCAAGCGAATTTCCGGCAATGCGAATCTCACCTACTTCAACTACCGTCAATCCGGAGAACGGATCGGGCGCGCCCTGATCGGCCTGGATTTTCCCTCAACCTTCGAGCGGGATGCGTTCCTCATGGCAATGCCGCCTCAGGGCGAAGGCTACCGTCTATGCGAGCCCCTCGATAAGGAAACGTCGGCAAGGCTTGCATCCTCCGGCAAAATATAGTCAGAGTCTTCAACCCCAAGGGTCCCGGCCTCCCAATAAGCACTCGACACCTACCTCCCCAAGGTCAAACTCCTCCTAACTTTCCAACACTCTCATGCGGACAGCAATTTTCGGCGATATCCATGCAAACCTAGAAGCTCTGGAAGCTGTAATGGCGGATGCGGAGAGCCAAGGCGTCACAGATTATGTCTGCCTGGGGGATGTCGTCGGTTACAACGCGGATCCTGTCGCCTGCTTGAACCGTATCAGGGAAATGAACTGCCCAACGGTCAAAGGAAACCACGACATGGATGCCTCGGAAGACCATCCGCTTGATTCAATGAACCCGGTCGCCGCCGCAGCTCTCCGCTGGACCCGCGAGCAGCTTGATGATGAGCAGCGCCTCTGGCTGAAACGGTTGAGAATGGTTCGCCAGATTTCCGATTTCACCGTGGTTCACAGCACTTTGGATCAACCTGTCCACTGGAATTACGTAACGAACCGCTTTGATGCGATGTCGAACTTTTCCTATCAGTTCACACAGCTCTGCTTCCACGGCCACACCCACGTTCCGCGCGTCTACGTTAGAACCGACAAGGTCCGGGAAGTCCCTGCAGAATCGATTGCCATCGAGCCCGACGCAAAATATTTCATCAACGCGGGCTCCGTCGGCCAGCCCCGTGATGGAGATCCCAGAGCCTGCTACGCAATTTTCGATCACGAGAGCAATCTCGTCGTATTCCGTCGTGTTGAATATGATATCGCGACAACCCAGAAAAAGATTCTGGCCGCCGGCCTCCCTGAAATGCTCGCTGAGCGTATTGCGGAAGGAAGATAGGCAGCCGGGAACCGCCCGGGACAGTTGCTGTGGAACCTTGGAATCAATTGCGTGGAACTCGCTTTCCCGCTTGACGCTCTGTCAGTGGGCTCTGATTCTCCTCTTCTTCCGCAAAGCTACGCTCGCGGCCTTTCTCAACCTTAAAATAAGGGCTTAAATCGATGGGTCGGAACGTTGGTAGATGCGTTAGACCTAACACAACTCTCTTATTTTCAACTTCTTCCATCTACTAACCATCCATGTTCAATAAATTTTTTGGAAACATGTTTTCCAACGACATCGGAATCGATCTCGGCACTGCCAACACTCTCATCAATGTAAAGGACCACGGAATTGTTCTTCGCGAGCCTTCCGTAGTAGCAGTAAAAGCTGGCACCAATGAAGTCCTCGCAGTGGGCGATGATGCAAAAAGAATGCTGGGCCGGACACCTGGAAACATTGTAGCCATCCGCCCTCTCAAAGACGGGGTGATCGCGGACTTCGAGGTCACGGAGGCAATGCTCCGGCATTTCATCAAAAAGGTAAACAAGGGCCGACGCTCCACGCCGCGTGTTTTGATCGCCATTCCTTCAGGCATCACAGAGGTGGAGCGCCGTGCCGTCCGTGAATCCGCGGAACAAGCGGGTGCCCGGGAGGTTTATCTTATCGAGGAACCGATGGCCGCGGCAATTGGTGTAGGGCTTCCGGTTCAGGAAGCATCCGGAAATATGATTGTCGATATCGGCGGTGGCACCACAGAAGTCGCTTTGATTTCCCTTTCCGGCATTGTTTACGCACGGTCCGTGCGCACGGCCGGAGACGAGCTGGATGAGTCCATCATTCAATACATGAAGCGTGCCTACAATCTCATGATTGGAGAGCGCACCTCGGAGGAAATCAAAATCCGCCTTGGTTCCGCAGCTCCCTTGCCCAAGGAAATCACTATGGAGGTCAAAGGTCGCGATCTAGTGGCGGGCCTTCCGAAGACCATTACAATCACCTCCCAGGAGATCCGCGAGGCCATGGCCGACCCGCTCAGCACCATCGTTGATGCGGTCCGCACCACCCTGGAACGCTGCCCACCCGAACTAGCCGCCGACCTCGTGGACCGCGGAATCGTTCTCGCTGGCGGAGGTGCCCTCCTCAAGGGGTTGGATCGCCTTCTCCGGGAAGAGACGGGCCTCCCCGTCCACGTTGCGGAAGATCCTCTCAGCGCAGTAGCGGAAGGCACAGGAAAGGCACTTCAGGAATTGGCTCTTCTGAAGCGGGTCACAAACACAGATCGTTGATCCAAGGTATCCGGCTTTCCGGAACTGAAACCCGGTCATGAAACCGCTCAATCTCATTGCTTTACTTCTCTTCCTTGCGGGAGCGACATGGGCACTGACGCGCAGTGAACACGTGGTGAGGGAGATTCAGGTCGGGTATTTCAAAGCCATCGCCCCGACTCTCACCGTAGGCTCCACGCTCGAAACAAAAGCCCGCAAGCTTCTCGAGGAGACAAAACATTCGAAAGCCCTGGAGGCGGAGCTTTCCACAATCCGCCCTGAAATCGGCAGACTGCGCATTATTGAATCCCGCTTCAACGAGCTTGAGCGGGAGAACAAGGAATTGCGCCACGCTCTTGATTTCAAGAAAGCCACGAATTTTGATGTCGTTGCCGCCCAGATCATACGCCGCCACCCCACCACTTGGTGGCAGACGATGGAGATCGACGCCGGCGAGGACCGCGGAATCGGCATCCAGCTTTCGGTTTTATCCAACGATGGCCTTGTGGGTATTATCGACCGTCCCTTCAAACACCGATCCTCGGTATTGCTCATCACGGATGAAAAATGCCAGGTTTCAGTCCGCGTTGAGGGCTCGCCGGAAGTCGGCATTCTCAGTGGGCAGCGTGGCGAGTTCGACAGGAACCCGACATTGCGCCTCCGTTTCCTTTCAAAAGATGCAGCCCTGAAGCCAGGACAACGCGTCTTCACCACCGGACGAGGTGGCATTTTTCAACCCAATATTTTAGTTGGAACCATTATCTCGGTTGAAAAAGGCCCGCTCGATTCGGAAGCCTTGGTCGCACCCGCTGTGGATCTCAGCGACCTAGGAACTGTATTCGTCGTGCTTTCTGAAAACCCTTGATAATCCAATCGCTTGTTTCGCTACAATCTCAGCACAGTTTTTCTTCTGCTAGCCGCATTTCTTTTGCAGCAGTTCGTGCCTGCGTTCACCGGCCTGAGTCATTCGCGGGTGCTTATCGTGCACTTGGTTTTCCTCTGTTGCGCAGTCAGCGTGGCGACACCGACAATGTTACTCCTGGCGCTCATCGCAGGGACCTTGTGGGATGCGCATTGCTCGCTTGCGCCAATCATTGCTGACTCGGAAGTCTATACCCAGCCTGTGGAGTCACTTCGCTTCGGCTACTCGATACTCCTGTTTGCTGCGATGGGCTTTCTCATGCAAGGCCTCAACCCGCTTTTCCGGCAGGGAAAATGGCAATTTTCCGCCCTATTGACGGGTATAGCCATCTTCCTTTACCTCACGGCGGAGTTTATTCTCATTTCATTTGTCAGGGGTGATTTCACCATCACCCGATCTATCATCAGGCTTCTGACTTATACCTCTTTGCTAACCATGCTATTTTCGCCGTTGGTGTTTTGGCTTCTGTTCCGGATAGCAAAATTGTTTGATCATTCATTGTATCCGGAAGCCCATAAATCAAAACGCAGATAACCAATTCCGTGGAACCTCGCTACAGATTACGATTATACATCCTCACTGCCTTCATTCTTGTAGGTTTCGGCACACTTCTTTCCCGACTGCACGAATTCCAGATCGAGCGCAAGGATGAGTTCCAGGCTCTTGTCCCGGGAAACCGCACAGTGACTGTCCGGGAACCGGGCATCCGGGGTGAAATCACTGATCGCAACGGAATTCCCCTCGCGAGAAATCTCCGTAACTACGTGGTTTCCTTTAATCTGGAGGAAATTCTTCACGCCTACCGCCTGCAACACAGCGAAAGCCCGACCCTGGAGCGGCTCACCACCCAGAACGGTCTCCCGCGCAAGCGCTCCGAGAAAGACATCGTCACCATCGTCAACGAGTGGACGATCAAACCGCTCCAGGAGCTGGGGTTGGCAAAAAACTATAACGCCGCAGCTCTCCGCACCCATTATCTGACCCATGGCGGCCTGGTGCCCTTCACCTATCGTGCGGATCTCACCTACGAGGATTTCGCGCGTATCGCAGAGCGGAACCTGGAATTCCCGGGCGTATCGCTTGGCATCCGCCCCCAGCGCCAGTATGCGTATGGAACCTTGGCATCCCACGTCCTCGGATACCTGAAACAGTGGGAAAAAGGGGATATTTCCTCCGCCGATAAACGCGCTTACGACCATTATATCGGTGAGGAAAAGGGAATCGCCGGAGTGGAGGCAACCATGGACGAGTATCTCCGTGGCCCGGAAGGCCGCAAGACCATCCTCAAAGACGAGAAAAGCCGCACGATTGGCATGCTCGACTATACAAAACCCGGCATAGGCGCGCAGGTAGAACTAAGCATCGATGCCCGGCTACAATATCTCCTGGAGAATACTCTCCGCCGGGCAGGCCGCGCGGCAGGAGTCGTCATGGACGTGAAGACCGGCGAAGTCCTAGCCATGGCCTCGGTTCCCGATTATGATCCGAATGCTTTCATTCCATCCATTTCCAGAGAGCAATTTCTCGCCTACAATTCCAACCCCCAGCTCTCTCCTTTCACCAATCGCGCAATCACCTCATTTACTCCGGGTTCCACGATGAAAGTCCCGACTGCGGTTGCCGGAGCGATCCAGGGGATGGCGAATCGCTCTTTCACCTGTGATGGCTATGTCCCCTTCGGGAATCACAAGATCGGTTGCTGGATTTACAATATGAAAGGCGGCAGCCACGGCTCTCTGACTTTACCGAAAGCCCTTCAGCAGTCGTGCAATCCCTATTTCAACAAGTTGGCAAACACCATCGGCTGGAAAGCAATGGTAGATGGTTGCTCAATGGTCGGAATCGGAAAAAAAACCGGAATCGAGCTCCCGAACGAGGATCCCGGCATTCTACCCGGCTCCCGTGCATGGCGTGCATCTGTTCCTGGCGCGGCAATGACTCCCGCACTCACTGCCATGCTGTCAATCGGCCAGGGAGACACCATGGCCAGCCCCCTACAGATGGCGGCCATGGTCTCAACGGTGGCGAACGGCGGTAAATACTATCAGCCCCGTGTTGTCAAAAAGGTCACAGCAGAAAACGGCGAGGTTTTGGTTCCGGATTTTCCGAAGCTCGAAGTCGATCTCCTGCAATCCGGCGTGAAGGAGAGCGATCTGGCCCTTATTCGCAAAGGAATGTATATGGCCGTCAATGAAGCTGGCGGCACCGCCGGGAAAGTCCGCATGGAAGACATCCAGGTCGCCGCTAAATCCGGCACCGCACAAACCGTTGATAACGGTAAGAAATCGAACAATTCATGGATCATTTCCTTCGCTCCGTATGAAGAGCCACGCTACGCGGTGGTCGTCATGGCCCAAGCCGCCGGCTCCGGGGGTGGCGTTTGCGGGCCTCTGGTGAACATGATTTACACAGGAATTTTTGCTCAGGAAAACGGCATGCGTCTTCCGCTCAAACCCCAAACCGAGTATCAGGGGCACCTCAAATTCATCGAAGGCATCGAGCCTATCAAAGACGTTCTTGCAGCTATTGAAGCTTCGGAAATTCCGGTTGCGGATCCTGATGCTCCTGTCACTGCGGCAGCCGAAGGCGATGAAATCGGTGAAACGGGTGACGAGGTAGGCGATATCCTGCCGGAAGCTCCCGCCAATAACACTCCAGCTATAACTTCTCCAAAACCCACCATTACCCAGGAAACAGACCGCGAGGGACAAGTCATTCCCCGAGCCACTCCCATCAATGAGTGATCATCCGTTTCCCGTAATAACTCAGACAATTTCAAACAAACTTAACAAGTGATTCAAAAAATTAAACGACTCCTGGGCATCGGCACCGCCGACCCCTCACAAGGCAATTCAATTATCGTAAATGTAGAAAAACTCGAACGCCGCGTCGCCCTCCTGGAGGACGGTGTGCTGGAAGAATACACGGTCGAGCGGGAGGGCGACCAAAATATCGTTGGGGGCATCTTCAAAGGACGTGTCAAAAACATTGAACAAGGGTTGAAAGCCATGTTCGTAGACATTGGCCTGGATAAAAACGCGTTCCTCCATTTCTGGGATGCCATCCCCGCAGCATTGGACGGCGGCTTGGAAGAAATCCAGAGGGAAGGAACTAAAAAGCCGCAGAAAAAAATCACCTCAAAGGACATCCCGAACATCTATCCGGTGGGATCGGAAATCGTCATCCAGGTCTCGAAAGGCCCGATCGGCACGAAGGGCCCGCGGGTCACAACCAATATTTCGCTCGCCGGCCGCTATCTTGTGTTGATGCCTTTTACCGAGCAGTTCGGTATCTCACGCAAGATCGATGACCCAAAAGAGCGTCAACGCCTCCGCCGTATTGTCCAAAAACTCTCCGTTCCGGAAGGAATGGGGATCATTATGCGCACGGTCGCCCAAGGAACACGCGCACGACACTTCGTCCGCGATCTGGCAATGCTCCTCGAGCAATGGGACAACATCGACAAACGCCGCGCGAATAATCCCGCTCCTTGCTGCATTTTCCAGGAGCCCGGGCTGATCGAACGCACCGCACGCGATTTCCTCACGGATGAGATCGATCAAGTCCTCTGTGACGATGAGGAAACCACGGAGTTCATCCGGGAAGTCGCGGGTAAAATCTCCCGCCGTGCCAAGCGCCGCATTCATTACTTGCCTACCGCCACTCAACCGATCTTTGAGCGGGTCAATATCCAGAAACAAATCGATGAGGCTTTCTCACGCCAGGTATGGCTGAAATGCGGAGGTTACATCGTCATCGATGAAACGGAGGCCCTCATCTCTGTCGACGTAAACACGGGCCGTAACCGTGGCTCCAAGGATGTCGATAAAATGATTCTCCAGACAAACATCGAGTCCGCGGAGGAAGTCGCCCGCCAGCTACGCCTGCGTAACATCGGTGGTCTGGTGGTCGTCGATTTCATCGATATGCGTCATCGCAAAGACCAGATGGCCGTCTACAAGGCGATGAAGGAACGCGTCAAAAAAGATAAGGCGAAAACCCAAATCCTGCAGATTTCCCCGATTGGCCTGATGGAAATGACCCGTCAGCGTCTCAACGAATCCCTCCGCGATTCCATGTATGAACCCTGCCCATACTGCCAGGGGCGCGGTCGCGTAAAGACTCCGATGACCATGTCCATCGAGATCCAGCGCCGTCTGAACACCATTATTCAGAGCCGCCGGGATCAAGTGGGCGACCTGATCGTTATCGTAAACTCGGATGTCCTCAACCGTTTCAAACAGGAAGACGCGAAAGTATTGGTTGAGCTGGAACGCTCCCACTCCGGCCGTTTGATCTTCCGCTCGGATCCAACGCTCAATCGCGAGCGTTATGCGGTCATCGACGCATCCACCGAGAAAACGATCGAGCAGGGCTAGATCAACCCCCTTTCATCACTCTTCCGGAAAACGCCTTGGGAAAAATTCCTGAGGCGTTCTTTTTGTTTGGCGACGTAACCAGAACCGCGGAAACAGAGCCAAAAACTGCCAACAATTAACAACTCCTCCGCCAGATCTTGCAATTCTTCCAGAAATCGATCTCTTCACTCGCTGGTGCTTGCAATTTTCATCTGCGGCATGTCCCCTGCTCTAAACCGTTCACCGCAACACTTTAAGACAACCAACGAAATCATGTCTCGCAAAACCAAACTCATCGTCACACTCGGCCCAGCCACGGAAACCCCTGAAATGATCGGGAAACTCATTGATGGCGGTGCAAACGTTATCCGCTTGAACATGAGCCACGCCCCTCACGAATGGGCAGCGGAAATGACACGCCGTGTCCGCCGGGAGTCTGAGAAACGTGATGCGCATATCGCCGTCCTTTTCGATCTCACCGGCCCATCCATCCGCACCGGCGACCTTGCAGAAAATTTTGACCTCAAGGAAGGTGACAAAGTTGAATTTCGCCGCGCGGATGTGGAACCGTCCATTCCGCTTTCCACCACGGTCAATTATCCCGGCCTGATGGGCGATGTGACAGAAGGAAACACCCTCGTCGTGGACAATGGCGCATTGCTCATGCTTATCGAACGGGTGGCAGACGATCGGATCATTTGTGATGTCCGCACTCCCGGCACCATGGGCTCACGCCGTCACATCAATCTACCCGGTGTCCGTTTGAATCTCCCGGCACTTACCGAAAAGGATCACAAGGACCTGGCTCTGGCAGTGGAATGCGGCGCCGATTACATCGCTGGCTCATTCGTCCGGGATGCAGCACACGTGCGGGAGCTCCGCGAGGCAATGGAAGCCCTGGAGGGCGAAGCTCAAATTGTCGCCAAGGTCGAAGACCAGGAAGCCGTCCGCAATATTGACGCAATTATCAAAATCTCCGATGTCATCATGATCGCCCGGGGCGATCTCGGTATCGAGGTGGATTTCGAAGACCTTCCAATTCTTCAACGTCGGATCGTCAAGCGCTGCCACGAGCTTGGCACCCGCGTTATTGTTGCCACCCAACTACTTGAGTCCATGATCACCAATCCGACTCCGACACGTGCCGAAGTAACCGACGTCATGAATGCCGCATATGAAGAGGCGGATTCCCTGATGCTTTCCGGAGAAACTTCGGTGGGCCGTTACCCGGAGCGTTGTGTGGACGCGATTGTAAAAATTGCCTCCCGCATCGAGCGTTCCGGTGGACACGGCTTTGGCGCAAACGTCATTCTCCGTGACGAACGCCAGAAGACCGCCCGGGCCGCCGTGACGCTTGCAGATTCCCTTCCGGATGCGCGTTTCATCGTCCTCACCCGCCGCGGCGTTCTTGCAAACCACATCGCTCTGATGCGACCGCGCACAAATGCTTTCTACGCGTTTACTCCCAAGGAAACAGTCTGCCGCCAGCTCTCTCTCACCCGAGGGATTCGTGCATTCCGGCTCGGCTTTTCCACCAACATCGAAGAAACCATCGAGCGCGCCACCGAGGAGCTGCGCAAGCTGGATCTGGTAAAACCGGGAACCCCCATCGTAATCGTTTCCGACATCCTTTCGGACCACTTTGCGGCGAACTCGATTCTCCTTCACCACGCATAGCCCGTGAAGAACGGTTAGCTGGATTTCAGATCGAGTTATCCACTTCCATTCCAAAAAAGTGCCCGGCGCGAATCTCTCGCACCGGGCACTTTCGTTTTTAGAGTTTACCGGTCGGCAGAGGACTAGCTGACGACCAGGTTCATGATTTTTCCGGGAACGTAGATCAGCTTTCGCAGAGTTTTCCCATTGATATGTTCCTGGACTTTTTCCGAAGCGAAGGCTTTTTCCTTGGCAATTTCTTCGGGTGCATCCATCGCCATCCAAATACGATCGCGAAGTTTTCCATTCACTTGCACCACCAGTTCACACTCAGTGCGGATCAATGCCTGGGCATCATACTCAGGCCACACCATCTCGGAGAGCATTTCCGCCGGACGGTCAAATTTTGCGCAGATCAGCTCGTGGATCTCCTCACTGAGATGGGGAGCAAACGGATTCAACACGGTAAGAAATTCGATGAATTCCTTCAGCGAGACAACCTCCGTTTGTGTGAAAGCATTGGTGCAAATCATCATCTGCGAGATCGCCGTGTTGAAGCTCAGCTTTTCAATATCCTCGCCGACCTTTTTGATCGTCTCATGGACCACACGGAGCAGCTCTTTGTCCGTGCATTCGACGTCCTGGATCTTGCCGGTAAGTTCACCCTCCTCCGTAACCGCCAGGCGCCAAACACGGGCTAGAAACCGGGAAACTCCCTCCACCCCTTTCATTTGCCACGGCTTTACCTGCTCCAATGGTCCCATGAACATCTCGTATAACCGCAATGCATCCGCACCGTATTCGTTCACGACATCATCCGGATTGACAACATTTCCGCGGGATTTGGACATCTTCTGTCCATCTTCGCCGAGAATCAGCCCTTGGTTTACAAGCTTCTGGAAGGGCTCCGGAGTGTGGACATGACCCAAATCAAAGAGAACTTTATGCCAGAAACGCGCGTAGAGAAGATGAAGAACCGCATGCTCCGTGCCTCCGACATAGAGATCGACCATTCCCGGTTTTTCATCCGCCCAGTAATTTTCCGCTTCCCTGGAAATGAAGCGGTCAGTGTTACCGGGATCGCAGTAACGCATGTAATACCAGCAGGAGCCAGCCCATTGGGGCATGGTGTTCGTTTCACGGGTTACTCCGTCAGGGAGCTCTACCCAGTCCCGGGCCTTGCTCAGCAGTGGATCAGGCGTGCCGGAGGGTTTGTAGTCATCCAGTGGCGGGGCCAAAAGCGGCAGCTCGTCTTCCGGCAGCGCAAAGTGTTTGCCGTCTTTCCACAAGATCGGGAACGGCTCCCCCCAGTAACGCTGACGTGAGAACAACCAATCCCGGAGCTTGAATTGAACTTTCCGGTTTCCCTTTTCATTCGCCACCAGCCACTCGATCATCTTGGCCTTGGCTTTTGCTGTTGGCATTCCATCCAGGAAACCTGAATTTACCGCCGTGCCCGCCGCAGTGTAGCCTTGCCAGTTGCTCTCATCCTTCGGCTGCACGACCTGTCTGATGGGGAGATCAAATTTTTTGGCAAATTCATAATCTCTCTCATCGTGCGCAGGGACAGCCATAATCGCACCTGTGCCATAGCCCATCATCACATAATCGGCGATCCAAACCGGGATCTCCTCCCCGCTAACCGGGTTCACCGCGTAGGCGCCGGTAAAAACCCCGGACTTGTCCTTGTTCAAATCAGTCCGGTCCAAGTCGGATTTTGCGGAGATGCTCTTCCTGTAAGCTTCGACAGCCTCTTCCTGTCCGGCGGTGGTGATCTCGGAAACGAACGGATGCTCGGGTGCCAATACCATATATGTCGCCCCGAAAAGCGTATCAGGACGCGTTGTGAAAACGGTTACCTGTTTTTCTCCGATTGTGAAAACGACCTCGGCCCCCTCGCTTCGGCCAATCCAGTTTTTCTGCAGAAGCTTGATGCCTTCCGGCCAATCCAGCGTATCGAGCTCATCAATGAGACGCTGCGCGTATTTTGTAATACGCAGCATCCATTGACGCAGCGGCCGCCGCTCGACGGTATGACCTTTGGATTTCCACTCCTCAACCTCTTCGTTTGCGAGGACTGTGCCCAGATCCGGAGACCACCAGACAGGTGTATCGGCGACATAGGCCAGCCTCACCTGATCGATCTCATCCCGGGACCAACCTTTTTCCTCAAGCACGGAAACCGGCTTTGCCTTATTCTCCTCCTCACAGAAATAGGAATTGTACAATTGCAGAAAGATCCACTGCGTCCAACGCACATACTCGGGATCGGTCGTGGCAATCTCCCGTTCCCAATCATAAGCGAAACCGAGTGATTTCAGCTGACGGCGGAACGTTTCAATATTCGCAGCCGTGGTAATTGCCGGATGCTGCCCGGTTTTGATCGCATATTGTTCAGCCGGGAGGCCAAAGGAGTCATAGCCCATTGGGTGAAGCACATTGAAGCCTCTCATCCGCTTGTAACGGCCGATGATATCGGTAGCTGTGTAGCCTTCCGGATGGCCCACGTGAAGGCCGGCACCGCTCGGATACGGGAACATATCGAGCACGAAATACTTGGGTTTACTGGCATCGAATCCCTCCTCGCCTGGATTAGGCGTGCGGAAAGTTTTCTCAGCATCCCAGCGGGATTGCCACTTTGGTTCGAAATCGGCGAAAGGAAATGGTTTGCGGGAGTCTGACATGGTCGGAAGTGAGCGGGAAACTTGGTTTATCGGCTGGCGTATGAAAAGAAAAACCCTGCCGGGGTGTGAAACCAGACAGGGATATTTGAAGGGCGTTTGTAGAAAAGATGACTATTTCTTCAACAGACTTTTTAAATGATCCACGTAGGCCGCAGGTCCTCCCGCGCGATAGCCGACATCTTCGGAGAGCTTTTTGCCATCCGCATCCAGCAGAAAGAGCGTTGGGTAGCCTTCAATACCGAATTGTTCGTCAAGTGCCTTGTTCTGCGCCTTCACCTCTGCGGATTGCTCCTTATTGCGTGGGAAATCCGCTTCCATCAGCACCAGGTTTTCCTTCGCATACTCCTGGAACTCTTTTTTGGAGAACACCTCCTTCTCGAGCTTGATACACCACCCGCACCAATCAGAGCCGGTGAAATTGATGAATATCGGTTTATTCTCCGCCTTCGCCTGGGCTTTGGCAGCCTCAAAATCATGCAGCCACGTTGCTTCACCTGCGAGCGTTACAAGCGACATCGCAACCATCGAGCTAATCACACATAAAAATTTTTTCATCTTAATATCAGTCTAGATCTTTCTTCTCAAGGGACTCGTCAAGATGACCCAAAAACTTGTCTACATCAGGATACTGGGAGGCAAAAAATCGATCGAACTCCTTACCCTCTGAATCGAGAAGAATGACTGTCGGAAAACCCTCGATACGATACTTCTCCGCGTATGGCTGATTCTTTTCCTTTAATTCGGGATCGCCATTCGGGAAATCCAGGTGAACAAGAACGAATTTTTCGGAAGCAGGCTTCACGAACTCTTTTTTTGAAAAAACCTGCTTGTTCATCATGATGCACGGCGGGCACCAATCAGAGCCAGTGAACTCAAGCATCACGGCTTTATTCTCTTTTTTGGCCAGCGCGATCGCTTCATCGACATTGGTTTCCCAGCCTTCGGGAGCTTTGGCAAAGGCGGAAGACACAAGAGCAGCTGCTCCGAAGGACACTGCGGCAAGGTGGGTAATTGCTTTCATCATCATAGAAGACGGAACAGACAGCCGCTTTATTCTAAATTTCTTGGCTAAGTGCGAAAAAACTGGGACTCAATCCCCATGCAAAGCCTTCCCCGCCTGATCCTTGCCACCCGAAATGCGCACAAAACAGAAGAGATACGGCAGATTCTCGGTCATCGTTTTGAGATCACGGATGTCCGCTCGTTCCCGGGTCTACCCGAGATCGAAGAGACCGGGAGCACCTTCGTTGAAAATGCGAGGCTAAAAGCCCTTGGAATCAGCTCTCTCATGGGCGGCTGGGTTCTTGCAGATGATTCCGGACTGGAAGTCGATGCCCTGGACGGCGCCCCGGGGGTCTGGTCTTCCAGCTTCGGAGGCGAAGAAGGCAATCATGCGAAAAACAACCAGCGGCTGATCGAGGAAATGTCCGGTGTGGATGGACGCACAGCCCGCTTCCAGTGCACACTCGTCCTCGCGAAGGATGGAAAAGAGCAAGGCGTTTTCAGCGGTAGCGTCGAGGGCACAATCGGCCGGGAATTGTCAGGAAGTGGCGGTTTTGGCTATGATCCCCTGTTTATTCCTGCCGGGCATACACAAACCCTGGCACAACTCGGTCCAACAATCAAAAATACCCTCAGCCACCGCGCCCGGGCGCTCAAGGCCATGGTGGATGCCATCGAAAACCAGTCCATTAACTTTTAAAAATAGTTTGAAAAAGTTTACTATATTTGAAAAAATTCCCGCATGAAATCTTTCTCTCTCTTGGCACTCCTCGTATTGCCAGCCGTCTGCTTCCTCTCATCGTGCTCAAGCCAGGTAAAGGCCAAGCAACCCGTCTCCTACCGCTTTGATCATGGGCGCACCGCGATGATCAAAAATGGTATCGCGTATGCGCCAAAAGGTGCTCCCGCAGCTGTAAAAAAAGCGATCGCTGCCGGAAATCGCTTACAATCCAAACCATACAAATGGGGCGGCGGCCACGCGAAATTCGAAGACACCGGCTATGATTGTTCTGGCACGACTTCTTATGTCCTAAGAGAAGCCGGCCTCTTGAAAGGTTGCCTGACATCGAAAGGATTTTTCGAATACGGTAAAAAAGGCGAAGGCAAATGGATCACCGTTTACGTCCGCAACGGCCATGTCTTTATGACCGTCGCGGGATTGAGGCTGGATACCGGCGGCAGTGGCGCACGAAGCGGCCCCCGCTGGAAAACCGCTACCCGCAATGGCCACGGCCACGTAATGCGTCACCCCAGCGGATTGTAAAAAGCTCCGGGAAAGCTTTTCCGATCATACTTTGAATAAGTCCTCACACATTTGTCCATAATCTGTGAGGACCTTATCTGCCGCTCCGAAATCCAGATCCCGCGTGACCCGATTAGGCACAACCCACACATCCATCCCGGCAGCTTTCGCAGAATTCAATCCATTGAGAGAGTCCTCAATCACCAGGCATTTCCCGGGCTCCAGCCCCAATTTTTCCGCGGCAGCCAGGTAAAGATCCGGCGCAGGCTTGATGCGCGGAGCGTCGCCTTTGCAGACCACTTCACGGAAAAACCTTCTGAGATCCAGCTTCTCCAACCATCCATCCACCCAATCATGTGATGAGCTGGAAACCACTGCCAGTGGCACATCCCGCGTTTCGAGCTCCTCAAGGACATCTATGACACCCGGTATGGCACCCTCCTTCTCCAAATCGGCGCGGATTTCCACCTGTCGCTCTTCGTCCATTTTTATCCAATCGAACTCCAACTTGGTGAGATCCTCCAGGTAGAGCTTAGGCGACCACGCGTCGAAATCGGAACCAATACAACGGGTATACAGCGAAAGCGGCAGATTCTGTCCATGTCGCTGGAACGTTCTCAGCCAAGCTTGGTAGATAGCCCACTCGGTATCCACAAGAACACCGTCGAAATCGAATAAAACTGCGGATGGCAACATGTCTATTCGTTGCGTGATGAGTCCACCTCATCAAGTTTCAATTTCCACCAAGCACCTAAACGTCAGCGAATTCGATTTTTATTGGCAAAATAAACTACAATTGGCATAAGCCCTGCGCCCTCCCTCATCTAATTTCAATATAATGAGTATTCGTCACTTCATTGGAGCGTCCTCCGCAGTTCTTCTCGCATGGCTAGGCGCCACCTATTTTCATAAAGTTCCAGCGGAACGTTATCCTCAGCAAAAGCGCACTTCCGCAAAACTTGAGGTAGGCATCTCCTCGAAAGAGATCGTCGCTACTGTCGATCCAGTCGTCTCAGCGAGACACTAAGCATCTATGCCGGACGAGCCAATATGCACCGATACCAAGCCAATCCGAATGGATCTTGAGCCTGGAATCTATTTCTGGTGCAGCTGTGGCAGGAGCAGTCACAGCCCTTTTTGTGACGGCTCGCACAAAGGGACCGGATTGCAGCCAAAACGCCTGGAAGTTA
Organism: Luteolibacter algae; assembly: GCF_042683045.1. NCBI lineage: Bacteria > Pseudomonadati > Verrucomicrobiota > Verrucomicrobiia > Verrucomicrobiales > Verrucomicrobiaceae > Luteolibacter > Luteolibacter algae. The sequence goes on from NZ_JBHUIT010000026.1 coordinate 41,846, forward strand.
CGGAGAAAGGAACGTTCAGCTTTTGCCAATGTAAAGCGACCCGGAAGCCACCATTCTGCGATGGCAGTCATCGCAATCTTTGACTCCCGCACCAAGCCTCCAATTGACTTGGTTCCCATCCGCTAATATTCTGCCATCCATGAGCTTCCTCGGTCGATTCACCGCCATCATTCTCACCGCTCTCAGCGTGGGTTGTGGAACAATGGGACATCAGAAAACCTGGCAGGACTCTGTAAACAATCAAGTCCACCAGCTCGGCTACCGAAACTGGATCGTCATCGCGGAAGCCTCTTTTCCGGCACACAATCGGCCGGGCATCCGCCAAGTCAATGCCGATGCCGAGATCCCCGAAGTGCTGGACTACGTTTTCAATGCGCTGGAAGAAACCCAGCATGTGAAACCCCATGTTTACCTGACGAGGGAAATGCGCGCGGTGGAAAATGATTTCGCACCAGGCATCAATGAATTACGAAAAAAAATCGTGGGAGCCCTCCACGGACACGAATCCACGGAGCTTGATCAGCAGTCGCTGGTGACCCTGATGGAATCTGCCAACCAGAATTTCGACGTGCTCGTCATCCGCACGCCTACCGCCCTCCCATATACCTCAGTGTTTCTGGAACTTCAGCCCGGTTACTGGGATGCGGAATCCGAGGACCGGCTCCGCGAAAGGATCCGCCGTGAGCGCATGGACAGAGTAACCAGACCTATCCCGTAACCAAATCCTCCATTGTGACCAAAAACGAAGCGCTCAAAATCGAACGTGAAGCAGCCTGGATCGGCGATGCCGTCCTTGCCCTCTATGCCCGTGAATTCGTTCTTCGCGAGCGGGGCTGCATGGATGGGATCTGGTTCACCCATCTCACCTCCAACGAATTTCTCAGCGCGTTTGGCAATCCAACCAGTGTCGAAGCAATTATCGGTAATATTTATCGTGCCGAAGGCCTGAGGGCAGCCCACGATCATATCGAGACCAAATATCTGCCATTGTTCAGAAAGCAGATTGTGAAAAAAACCAAGTGAGCGGCTTTTGCCCGCTGACCGGTTTTACTCCCCACTGAATCATCCACTGAAAAGTAGATCATATCCCTCGCAGCGGGGACCTCCTGGTAGCCGCAGCCATTGTATGGGGACGACCGCTTTTCCGCACGGCACAATCAAACGGATTTTCCTACCTGGCTGATCTCAGCTAACAGCTAGATTAGAAAAAACAGCTGTCAGAGCATAAAAAAAGCCCTCCCACTGGTTAGTGAGAGGGCCTTTTTCCAAGTTATTTCCGGGAAGTGCAGCTTATTCAGCAGCTGCTGCTTCAGCCTTTGGAGTTTCCTCCACAGCTTCTACCAGTTCATCGGATTCAACCTCCGGTTGATCCACCCACTCGATGATTGCCATCGGAGCGGCGTCGGTCATACGTTGACCGAGTTTTGTGATACGGCAGTAGCCGCCCTGACGATTTGCCGCAGCTGGTGCGACTTTATCGAAAAGCGTGCTCACAGCATCTTTCTGACGAAGAAATGCGATTGCGAGACGACGTGAATGCAAGTCGTTGCGTTTGGCTTGGGTAACAAGCTTTTCAGCTACAGGGCGCAGGGCCTTTGCTTTGCCGAAGGTTGTTTTGATACGACCGTGTTGGATCAGGCTGCAAGCAAGGTTGGCGAGCAGGGATTTACGGTGGGCGGTGTTGCGTTTAAGCTTAGTGGTATTGCGGCGATGTCTCATCGGTTGCTTCCGTTAGTGGTTTGAATCAAGGTTTGTAATTAGTCGTCAAGGTTCTGGGCGATAAGATCAGCCAGTCCGACAGGTGCTTCGTCTTCCGCTCCGAGGCGTGGGCCACGGTTTGCAATGGAGCCACCGGCAAGGAGGCTAGGCTCGAAGGACATGCCAAGACCGAGGCCGAGCTCGACGAGCTTGTCCTTGATCTCATTGAGGGATTTTTTACCGAAGTTCCGGTATTTCAGCATCTCGGCTTCCGATTTCATGGCCAGCTGACCGACGGAAGTGATGTTCGCGTTGTTCAAGCAGTTCGCCGCGCGGACGGAAAGCTCGATTTCGTTCACGGACATATTGAGAAGTTTCTTGAGAGCTGCATTTTCTTCGCTGGATTCCGCAGGTGCTTCTTCGAAGTCCACTGCGTTTTCATCATAATTGACGAAGACGTCGAGGTGGTGGCGAAGAATTGCAGATGCTTGCAGCAATGCCTCCTGAGGAGTGATGCGACCATCAGTCCAGACATCAAGGGTCAGTCTGTCATAGTCGGTGATTTGTCCTACCCGTGTGGAGTCGACGCTGTATTTAACACGCGTTACCGGCGAGAAGATCGAATCAATAGCGATCACGCCAATTGGTTGATCCTTACGCTTGTTTTCATCACCAGTGGAGAAGCCACGACCTACGCGGACTTCGAATTCGCAGTCAAACTTCACCTTCTTATCGAGAGTGCAGATGATCTGGTCTTTATTAACTACGGAGTAGATGTTGTCGTCCTGGATATCCCCAGCGGTTACAACACCATCTTTTTCGACTTTGATGGAAAGGATTCTCGGCTCTTTGTCGTTGTGGGCGAACTTGACCTTCTTCAGGTTGAGAACGATGTCCGTCACGTCTTCCACAACACCTGGAAGGCTGGAAAATTCGTGCTGCACGCCGGCGATACGAACGGATGTGATCGATGCACCCTCAAGCGATGAGAGCATTACGCGACGCAGTGAGTTCCCGATCGTGTGGCCATACCCACGTTCGAAAGGCTCTGCAATGAATTGAGCAAATGTATCTGATGCCGTTTCCTCGTTGCGAACGAGGCGGTTAGGAAGCTCGAACCGAGCCAGTGTAGTTGTAGACATTTCTAGTATTGGTTGCCGGGTTACCCTCTTTTGCGAGCAGGGGTGTTTTTCAACACCCAAAGGACCGACGGCGGTTAATTTCTTATACTCGCGGAGCGCGAAGAGAAAGCCTGCGAAGGCTTCTGGCAATGTTTTTTCTCGAAAATATTCAGAAAAATTGCTATTTTATGGATTGCTCACTCGATTCAGGCTTGGTTTATGGCCGTTTTTCACTATAACACCCATAGGATCAAATCTAACAAAAACAATGAAGTCTAAAAAAAATCTAACGCGCTTTACGTATGAGAATGCGGCGTTCGAGGGCTGGCGGCTGTGCATCAGCCGTGCAGGGACCACTTTTACCAAGTATTTTCCGGACAAGAAATACGATGGCCCGGTTGGTTCTCTCAAAGTGGCCGAGGAAGCTCTTGAAGAGCTCAAAGCCATTTTGGTCGCCTCCAAACGCGTCAACGGCAAATTATCCGCGACGACGATCAAAAAAGCGGAGAAGTTCCTCGCTAAATATTGAACGCAGGAACGAACCACCCCAAGTGAATTCGATCAATTTCTAATTTGCTACGGACGATTCCGTGCTCTAATGCCGGATGCAGAGACCTGTAATCCATTGGTTCCGGCGCGATTTACGCATATCCGACAACACCGCGTTGTTCCACGCTAGTCGTTGTAGCCAGCCCGTAATTCCGGTTTATTTCCTTAGCTCCTGGAAAAAAAAGCACTTCTGGACTGGAGCTAACCGGCAGCACTTTCTGTGCGGTTCCCTCGCATCTCTTTCAAAGAATTTAGAGACGATAGGCGGCACCCTGACTATTCGCGAAGGAGGAGCGATAGCGGAGCTTGAAAAGCTTATCCATGAAACCAAGGCCACGGCGATCTACTTCAACCGGGATCCAGATCCCTTTGGCAGACGGATGGAGCAAGAGCTCTCTGATCTTTGTTCGAAACTCGGTGTGGAATGTTACGGGCATGATGATATCGCCCTCCATAACCCCGAGGAGATAAAAACCCAATCCGGCACCCCCTATAAGGTTTTCACGCCCTATTATAACAACTGGAAGTCTTTGGAAAAGCCTTCCCCGCACCCAAAACCACGGGTGCTGAATACTCCCAAAGGCGTCACCTCCATGGATCTTCCATCGGTAAAGCATTGGGATTTGGAGCCGCCGGAGGCAAAAATTCCACAAGCTGGCGAGAAGGCTGCCACGGAGAGAATGAATCATGCCATTTCCGGGATCATCGGGAGCTATGGCAAACGCCGCGACCTCCCGGCCGAGGAAGGCACTTCCCGCCTTTCCCAAGACCTTCGTCATGGTTTGATCTCGATCCGGACACTCTACAAAAAAGTCGCTGAAAAGATGAACTCTTCAGATCCCGCTACCAAGGGATCGCTGGAAATCTACCTCAAGGAACTCGCATGGAGGGAGTTTTATTTCGCCATTCTCCACCACTTTCCCGACGTGCTAACCCATGAGTTCAATGCGGATTGGCATGGACTCCCGTGGGATGAACCCGGCGAAAACTTTCAGCTCTGGAAGGAGGGACGAACGGGGTTTCCACTTGTGGATGCGGGGATGCGCCAGCTTTTGAAAACAGGTTTTATGCACAACAGGGTCAGAATGATTACCGCGATGTTCCTCACCAAAGATCTGCATATCGATTGGAAGCTCGGTGAATCATGGTTCATGCAGCATCTTACAGATGGGGAAATCGCTTCAAACAATGGCGGCTGGCAATGGTCTGCCGGCACCGGAGCCGATGCAGCACCTTATTTCAGAATCCAGAATCCATGGTCACAGACCGCAAAATATGACGCGGAGGGAATCTACATCAAGCGTTGGATCCCGGAGTTGAAAAACGTGGATCCAAAGAAATTCCAGAAGCCCCCCGAAGGCGGCACTGCTCTTGCCTCAGGCTATCCCCTCCCATGTGTGGATCACAAAACCGAGCGGGAGCGGACTCTGGCGACATTCAAAAATTACAAGAAAATTTAACTTCATAGCCTTCTCATGAGGGGGTATTCACATTGCAATGAAATTTGCGATTTGTAACGAAACCTTCCGGAATCATGACTTCGCCGGCACATGCGCCGAAGCCACACGCCATGGTTACACTGGATTGGAAGTCGCACCCTTCACGCTGGGGAAACCGGAAACGCTCACCATGGCGGAAGCTGCAAATTATGGGCGGGTGATCCGCGAGCACGGCCTGGAAGTCGTCGGCCTGCATTGGCTGCTAGCTCACACCCATGGCTACCATCTGACCCATCCCGACGGGAAGATCCAATCGAAAACCTTCGATTACGCACGCCATCTGGCTGAAATCTGCTCCAGCATGGGAGGCAATATTATGGTTTGGGGCAGTCCTCAGCAACGCACGCTGGAGCCCGATTGGTCCCGGGAAGAAGCGACAAAACGTTTTATCGATTTCTTTCAACGCCTTTCGCCCCATCTGGCAGCGGCGGACGTGACTATCGCCTTTGAGTTCCTGGGGCCCGCGGAAACCAACTTTATCAATACAGCAGCCGAAACCATAGAGCTTCTGAAAATCATCGATTCGCCCAATGTCCGGCTCCACCTCGATGTCAAAGCGATGGCCGCCGATGATAAGCCGATACCAGAAATCGTCCGGGAGTCCCTGCCGTGGACGGCTCATTTCCATGCAAATGACCCCAACCTCCAAGGCCCCGGGATGGGCGCAGTCGACTTCCAGCCAATCGCTGATGAGCTGATCGCCGGAGGATACGACAAGTGGGTTTCCGTAGAAGTTTTTGACACCGAAATCTCACCGGAAACGCTTGCCACAGAGAGCCTTACAAATCTTCGCAAGTTTTTTGCATGAATTTTTCGATAAAACCATCGCCGCCACTGGCGTAACTGCGTTAGGAATCCCCCGCATCAAATGAAGACCCATCTTTCAAAAACCGAAACCGAGCTGCTGGAACAGGCAGAAACCAAAGGCCCATTGGGCAAGGCTGCGATTTATGCGAAGCTATCCGGCCCCGGCTGGCTACAGGGAGCGATCACCCTGGGCGGGGGCTCACTGGCTGGCGCTCTCTACCTCGGTATTCTCTTCGGTCCACATATGTTGTGGCTTCAACCGCTCGCGATGATTTGCGGAGTCATCATGCTTTCAGCGATTACCTTCGTAACACTTTCCACCGGTGAGCGTCCGTTCGGCCTGGTCATTCGCCGGGTTTCCCCTTTCCTTGCCTGGGCATGGATTATCGCAGCCGCAATCGCGAACCTCGTCTTCTGCCTCCCGCAGTTTTCCCTGGCCACGGCAGCCATTCAGCAGAATATCGCACCTGGAACCGCATCGGTAAGTCCGTATGTCATCGGTGGGGGTATCCTTGCCGTCGCCGCACTTATCGTTAGTGCTTATAACAAAGGAGGGACCGGCGTCCTTTGGTTCGAACGTATTCTCAAGGTGATGGTGGGACTCATCGTGCTCTCCTTTGTGGGAGTCACCATTACGCTGATTGCCAAGGGTGCTGTCGATTTCGGAGCTGTTTTCACCGGGCATATCCCGAGCCTGAAGTATTTCACGAATCCAACTCCGGCATTTGTAGACGCAATTGCTCAAACGGGGGAAAATTCATCCGCCTGGACGGAGATTGTAACCGGCGATCACGCGGGGAAAATCATTGCAGCTTTCGGAACCGCTGTGGGGATCAATATGACATTCCTGCTCCCTTATTCCATCCTGAAACGCAATTGGGGGAAACGCCACCGTGGTCTCGCCATTTTCGATCTTTCACTCGGGCTTATCGTCCCGTTCGTTATCGCCACCGGCTGCCTGGTCATTTCCTCGGCCTCCCAATTTTACGGAAAGACCACCGATGTATTGGATGACAACGGCCTTCCCCGGCCGGAGATGCAAGCCTCCTACGAAAGCAAGCTCGCCCCGCTCCTAACGAAAATCGTAGCCGAAGGGCGCGCCGAGAGCATGGAATCCGCCAAAGCACTGGTCACTCCGGACGACCAGAGAATCGCCGCCATGCTGGCCGACAGAGACGTTGCGCAGCTGGCTTCTTCGCTCGAGCCGTTCACCGGAAAATTTCTCGCTCAAAAGATCTTTGGCTTCGGGGTTCTCGGCATGGCGCTTTCCACGATCATTATGCTCATGCTGATCAATGGTTTCTGCGCCACGGAGGCCATTGGCCAGCCCGATAATAAGACAGTCCATTTCATCGGCGCGATGCTCCCGGGCATCATCGGCTTTTTCAACCCGGCAATCTGGACAGGCGCTTCCAAGGCGGCCTTGGCAATCCCCGCATCGACGATTGCTGGAGCGCTGATCCCGATCGCCTACTACACGTTCTTCCTCCTGATGAATTCGAAAACCGCACTTGGCGCCGAAATGCCGATCGGTGGGCGCCGCATCCGTTGGAACGTGCTTATGATTTTTGCCACAGGCTTGGTTTCCTACGGTGCGATTTGGGTCACTTACCAGGGAGTCGGCACTCCCGGCCTGAAAGGAATCATGTCGGTCAGCGCTCTCGTCGTCCTTGCGATTCTTTTTATCCTGGGCACCTTGGGCTTTATGAAAAAGAACCGCGTATAGTCTTTCGTTACGGTCCGCCGACGTTTCTCACACCGGGCCGGGATCCCGCGGTATATGGATCCCTTCCCTGGCGATTTGTCGGCCATCCAACGGGAAATCCCCCCGGCCTTCCAGCGCCCGGCGGGCAATCCAAAAGCAACACCACGCACGCCGAACCCGGATTTCCCGGCGCGGCCCACTCATACGGGTGGCCAAATGTTGGAAATGTCGCACGGGATTACCCAGAAAACCATGGCTGCCATCAGCAGCATTCGCCATTATCCACTCGAGCGCCGCGTAAGGCTGGGGCCAGGTCTTTAGTATCACCTCATCGCCCCTGAGATCAGCAGAGAACGCTTTGTTAAGTTGTAGGATCGCTTGAGCTGGCTTTTTCTTGATCCAATATTCCTGGGCAAAACAAAGGGCATCGTAATAAAAGCCGGCACCCCTCCCCTCCCCATGCCTCAGCGGCCTGTCTGTGTAGGCTTGCGGAAGATACGGGCACGGTTGCATACAACAGACAAAATACCATAACTGGCCGCCTTTCCAGCTGGTTTCGGGGAGTTTTCGGATAAACCGAAAATCTGAAGTTTAGAGTTTCCCGCACCCATCGTTTTGTGAATCCTCGCGGCGTTATGAGTAATCGCCTCGAAGGAAAAGTTCTCGTCGCCCAAGGCGGCGGCCCCACACCAGTTATTAACCAGAGTGTCGTTGGCGTAGCCCTTGAGGCTCGCAAATTCTCGCAGGTTACCTCCATCTACGGAGCCGTTCACGGCGTCAGTGGTATCATCAACGAAAACTTCGTCGATCTCACCCGCGAGACCACCCACAATCTCGAGCAGGTAGCCGGCACCCCGTCCTCCGGACTTCTTTCCACCCGTGATAAGCCGGATGAGGAATACTGCGAGCGCATGTTCAAGGTCATGCAAGCCCATGATATTCGTTACTTCTTCTACGTCGGCGGAAACGATTCATCCGACACGGTCCGCATCGTCAACGAGCAGGCCAAGGCTGCGAACTACGAGCTCCGCGCAATCCATATTCCAAAAACGATCGACAACGATCTTATGGAAAACGACCACTGCCCGGGCTTCGGCTCCGCTGCCCGTTTCGTCGCCCAGGCATTCATGGGTGTGAATCTCGATAACCGGGCCCTGCAAGGCGTCTACATCGGCTGCATCATGGGTCGTCACGCCGGCTTCCTTACCGCCGCATCCTCTCTGGCACAGAAATATTTTGATGACGGCCCGCACCTAATCTACATGCCGGAGCGCCATTTCGATACCGAGCAACTGCTTGCCGATGTCGACCGCGTCTACTCAAAGCATGGTCTCTGCACCATCGCCGTTTCAGAAGGAATTTCCGACAAAGAAGGCACTCCGATGATCGTCAAGCTTCTCGGCAAGGAAGAGCGGGACTCTCATGGCAATGTCCAGCTTTCCGGCACGGGTGCCCTCGGTGACCTTCTTGCGGACACCATTCGTGACGGCCTCAAGATCAAGCGGGTGCGCTCCGATACCTTCGGTTACCTTCAACGTTCCTTCATGGGCATTCAGTCAGACCGCGATGCGCGTGAAGCACGTGAAGTGGGCGAAAAAGCAGTTCAGTTCGCAATGTGGGACAATGTTGATGGCTCCGTGGCCATCAAACGTCCGGTCCTTGATTACTCGGTGGACTACGAGCTTGTTGACATCGCCAAAGTCGCTGGCAAAACCCGCCACATGCCTGACAACTTCATCAACGAAGCTGGCAACGGTGTCACCCAGGATTTCCACAACTATTGCCGTCCTTTGCTTGGCTCCAATCTTCCGGAGCCACATCGTCTACGTGCGCCGGTCGTGCCGAAAATTCTTCACAAATAATACTTCATCAGCTTCCCGCAAAGCCGTTGCTCCTACTCTGGAGCAGCGGCTTTTTTATTACTGGCGATCTGCCAATCAAGAAGCGTGGTCAGTTTCATTTTACCGCTGATGATTCCTCCCCCATTCTTCACTTCACCGAATTTCAGAGTGGTCACCGTGTGAAGATCTTTCCGCAGAACCACCGGATAGAGAAGCGAGAGCCAAACCTTGCTGCCGGATTCCAAAGATGTTTTGCCGTCTGCCTCCAAGGATTCCTGCGTAGCTGGCTCGATGAAATCAAGATTGCCGGTAATCTCAAAAATGCCGCATGGATGCCCGTGCACCCCTTCAATTCCCACTAGAGTCATCGTAGCGCTACCCTCCGTCCCACGGGGGAAGACCAAATCCAACAGGTCTACGGAAAGCTGGACCTTGCTTCCCATCTTGATCCGCTTCTGGCCGAACCACCGGGCTCTGCTCATCAGTCCATCCTCAGACAAACGGACATCCAGCTCTTTCTCATGGCGTTGATTCGCCATCGCTTTGGCAAAATCTGTTGTTTTCCTGGTCGTCCATGATCCACCGGTGTAGTTGAACGAAACCTGTGCACCTGCGTCCTTGCTCTTCGTGATTGCGGAAGCTCTCTCCTCCTCGCTCATTTTCTCATCAAGCGCTTTTTCGATCTGATCCACCTCAATGGTGCAATCGATGCTGCCGGAGCGCCTTTTGTAGAACCTGATTTTACGATTCGTCAGGCTGAGCCGATCCTTCACCCCTCCATAAGGGGACCTTCCAAAAACCTGGCATTCATCAAAAGCGATGACCTCTTCCGCGCGAATGTCCATCTCCTGGGGAAAGCTTATATCCCTGCGGAACAGATATCCTTCATCGGTTTTATCCACGAGCGCTTCCAGCTCCGGATCCATCTCGGGACCGCCTAATTCCATCAACCCGGATGCAGCCTTCCCCGCCAGCTTTGCCTGCACTTCATCGGTAAACATTTTGGCTTTCTCGCAGCCAGCAAGCAACGCGCAGAAGAGCGCACAGGTGGATAACAAATTCGCAGTTCTCATAGTCTTTCTCAAAGAATCCGTAGCAGCGCCCCAACTATCAATATGTCGAGCGCTTTTCATCTTCTGCCTTCTCGGAGGAAGCAGGTTTGGAAGATACCCAGCCCATATTCTTCGCGAAATCGATAAGGCTGTCGTAAACCATTACCATTCCAGCAAGGACAATCAGGTGAAACAGGATGGATAAAAATTTCTTCCAGGATCTGGACATAGCAAATCAACTTCGTTGTATACCAAGCATGATCACCAACGCCTAAATTTAATAGCCTTTTCCCTATGCTAATAAAAAAAGCCTCCACGGAATCAATCCGTGAAGGCCTGGAGATCATTCGGTATTCGATAACACCGCAGCCAGTTTATTGACCTTGTGGCATTGGCATCGGGAAGCCACCACCTGCAGGAGCCGGAGGTGCGTCCTTGATTTCGACAAGTTCGATTTCAAAAACCAGAGTGGTGTTTGGGGCGATTTCCGCACTGCGACGCTCCTCACCATAGGCGAGCTCACTAGGAATGAACAGCTTCCACTTCGCACCAACTGGCATCGTGGTCAGAGCTTCACGGAAACCTTCGACAACTTGCAGGGTCATCGGAACCGGAGAACCTTCCGGAGACGCATCAAACTCGGTGCCGTCAATCAACGTGCCCTTGTAATTGACCATGAATTGCTTTTCAGCAGTTTCGCCTTCTTTCGGTGCTTCGTATTTGGTTTCGCCTCCTTTTTCGAGCACTTCATACTGAAGACCGCTCTTGGTTGTGGTGACGCCTTCGCGCTTGCCGTTTTCCTCAAGAAATTTTTTGCCAGCCTCCAGGTTTGATGCCGCCAGTTCCTTTTCACGTGCCTGGAGCATTTCGCCGAAAGCCGCCATGGCTTCTTGGAGACGCTCATCGGCAAGCTCCGGACGGTCGCCTTTGACAGCAGCAGTGAAGCCCTTCACGAAATTTTCCATTTCAAGATCGTCTAGTCCTACGCCATAACGGCCGAATTCTTGGGCAAAACCACCACCGGTGCGATAACCGAGGGCGTAAGAGGAGTCATTTTTGGTTTCTTTTGGATCTGCCTTTGGTGCGGCTTCTGCCGCTTCAGCTGTCGGGGCTGCCTCTTTGGGAGCTTCCTGAGCTGTTGCAAATCCAGCTGCCGCAAGAGCGATGATGCCCATGATAGCGGCACTATTGTTTAGGGAGTTTCTCATAATTGTTAATATGTCCGCGCACACTAGGAGCCGTCTCCCAGCCTGTCCAGAACGGCTTTCAGACAAATTACGCAAAGAATCATCCTCTTCTTTCCACAAAGAAACACCCCGGGTGCTTTATACTTGGTCCGTTTTCCATTTTTCCCCGGCTATGCGGTCCCTGTTCTTGGAGTTTGGGAAATTACCCCTAAAGTCTTCCGCAGATGCCTCTTCTTTCTCCCGAAAACCTTTCCGACCCTTCATCGTCCGATGAAATTCTAGATGTCTTTCTAGGCTTTCTTGAAACCACGGGCACCACGCCCTACGATCATCAGGAAGAAGCGATTCTCGAACTTTTCGCGGGGAACAATGTCATTCTCAACACTCCCACCGGTTCCGGAAAATCCTTGGTCGCGCTCGCTCTGCAATTCCGCGCGATCTGCATGAAGCGGCGTAGCTACTACACCGTTCCGATCAAGGCTCTCGCCAATGAGAAATTCCTCTCTCTCTGCAACACCTTCGGACCGGAAAACGTCGGAATGATTACGGGAGATGCGACGGTCAATGCCACCGCTCCGGTGATCTGTTGCACGGCTGAAATTCTCGCAAACCTCGCCCTGCGCGAAGGTTCGGCTGCTCCCGCGGACGATATCATCATGGACGAGTTCCATTACTACTCGGACCACGAGCGGGGAATTTCCTGGCAGATTCCCCTGCTGACACTTCCCAATGCGCGCTTCCTTCTGATGTCCGCAACAATCGGCGATACGGAATTTTTCCAGAAATGCATCACAGATCTCACCCAAGCGCCTACGGTTCTCGTGAAATCCGAGAATCGCCCCGTGCCACTTGAATTCGATTTTTCAACGATCGCTCTGGAGGAGAAAATTGAAGAACTTGTCACAGCCAACCGGGCTCCAATCTATCTCGTTCACTTCTCCCAGCTCGCCGCCGCGAAGACCGCCCAAGACCTCATGAGCCGGAACTTCTGCACCAAGGAAGAGAAAGAAAAAATCAACGAGCTGCTGCTCGACGCCGATTTCCGTAGTCCCTACGGAAAAGAAATCAAGAAACTACTCCGTCACGGACTGGGACTTCATCATGCCGGACTCCTCCCGAAATACCGGACCCTCGTGGAAAAGCTTGCGCAAAAAGGCTTGCTGAAAGTGATTTGTGGCACGGATACGCTCGGGGTCGGTGTAAATGTCCCGATCCGCACCGTCGTCTTCACCCAGCTGTTCAAATACGGAGGCCAGTCCACGAAAACTCTCGCGGTCCGGGATTTCAAGCAGATTGCCGGACGGGCGGGACGTCGTGGGTTCGACGATGTCGGCTATGTGGTTGCACAGGCTCCCGAGCACGTCATTGCCAATATCAAAGCAGAGGCAAAGGCTGCAGCCAAAGGCGGAAAATCCAAGGCACAGAAGAAAAAGCCACCTGAGAAAGGTTTTGTTAACTGGGATGAAAACACCTTCCGCAAGCTTATTGATTCACCATCGGAAAAGCTCAGTTCCTCCTTCGTTATGCGGCACGGAATGCTGCTCAATGTCCTTTCCCGGAGCACGGAAGATGGCTGTGAAGCCCTACGGAAAATCATCCGGGACTCCCACGAAACCTCTTCGAAAAAAGCGGCATTACGCAAACGTGCCTTTGAGCTATTCCGCGGATTGGTCGAAGGCAATATCCTCAAAATCATCCCCAAAGCGGAACGCTCCGGCCCAGTAAAAATCGCGCTCAATATTGAGCTCCAGGACGATTTCTCGCTCAATCAAGCCCTAGGATTGTATCTGGTGGAAACCGTTCCCCGTCTCGATATCGAGGATCCCGCCTATCCGCTAAATGTGATTTCCCTGGCAGAGGCGATTGTCGAGGATCCCGCCCAGGTCCTTCGCAAACAGGTGGACAAAGCGAAGGATAAGCTCGTCTCGGAAATGAAAGCGGACGGCATCGAATACGACGCGCGAATGGATGCGCTTGATCAGGTAGAGCACCCGAAGCCAGGCAAAGATTTCATCTACGATACCTACAATGAATTTGTCCTCAGCCATCCGTGGGCGAAAGAGGCTTCCGTCCGGCCAAAATCGATCGCCAGGGAAATGTTCGAGGATTACAGCTCTTTCGAGGACTATATCAAAACCTACGGTTTGGAACGGAGCGAGGCAGTGCTGCTGCGGCATCTATCGGAGGTCTACAAAATACTCGCGCAAACCGTTCCTCCATCCCTGAAAACCGAAGAGCTGTTGGAAGCGGAGAGCTATTTCGAGGAAATGCTCCGTGCGACAGATTCCTCGCTTCTGGATGAATGGGAAAAGATGCGCAACCCGGAGTCCATCCCCGAGCAGAAACAAGATCGTCATGAGCAAAGAGCGGTCCCCTACACCCGAAGAAAACAAGCATTCATCAAAGACACACGCGCCGCCGTGCTAAGTTTTGTAAAGTCGCTCTCCCAATACAATTACGAAGCGGCGCTCGCAGCCGTAGCGAGCGATCTTACCATCCCGCAGCTGGCCGGCATCATGGATGAGTATCACCAAACGCATGGATTTATCCGACTCGATCCCGAGGCGCGCAATATGAAGCACACGAAGATCGAGGAAATCCCTGGGAAGAAACTCTGGAGAATCGAGCAAACCCTCATTGATGAAGAAGGCTTGAATGATTTTTTAGTCATCCTTGAGCTGGATTTGGAAAAGTCCGATGAAACGTCCGCCCCGGTTTTACGATTGCAAGGATTCGAGGCAATTTAGAACAAAGACTCCCCGGGTTTCCTGAATGGAAACCAATTCCAAATTTACTGTTTGAATCATCCCCGCTCTCCTGAGCTTCCCTCAAAGTGAAAGCTTTGACAGCCTGTCACCCTGCACATAGAATTTGCCCAAGTGGACTCAGGAAATCACAAATCCTTGGCCGAATCCGGCGAACAAGAGCTTTCCGAGTTACTTCAAGAAGCTGAGTTGAGAAAACAAAGAAAGCTCAAGGAAACAGGATCGAGGGTCGGCTGGGTGATCGGAATTCCAGTTATTTTGTTATTTCTGTGGGCGAGCATTTTTCTCCTCACTTACGAGAATCCCACGCTTCCGGAGATCGAGAGAGTAAAGGCCTCCCAGCCCGTCTCTACGGAGTTGACCAGTGAGCAAAAAGACATGGCTCAATATGATCTTTTCCGGGATGAAAAAGAACGCGTAATCAAGAATCCCGGGATTGATCCCGAAGCCGGCAAGATGATTAAGCAAGAGGACATCCGGTTCGCCGTAGAGCTTCTGAATTTTATGCGGCCACCCACGGAATCAAAGTAGCCCGCCTCCCGCATTAGCTGAAAACGGAGGCAAAAAATTCAAAGGATTTCGCAATATGCTCTTCCCAATAGGTCCATTCGTGACCTCCCGGGAATTCCTGATAGCTGAAATCAATTCCCTCGGCTTGAAGCTGGCGGGCGAGCCGTCTGTTCTGCTCGATCAAAAGATCCTCCGTCCCGCAGTCAAAACGAAATGGGCCAATCCTCTCCCTGTTTTCCAAAATTTGTTCCACGACATGCAGCTCCGGCCCGAAGGCATCCAGGGGTTCCTCGACAAAAAGTGGCATATCTTTTGTCGAAGTGATCGATGAATGACCGGAAAAGGCTCTGAAACGCTCCGGATACTTGGCGCCGATCCGCAGTGCGCCAAATCCACCCATCGAAAGCCCGCTGATGAAGTGGGGGGAGTGCGGGGAGTTTCCAGTTACCTCGCTCACCGCCTGTGGAACTTCTTTTGCGATCCATGCCTCGAAATCCCTGCCGGAATGCGCGGCGTATCCACTGCCATCGCCCCACAAACCATCGGATGGCATTGCCAGGATCATCGCAGGCAGCGAGCCGGAATCGATCATTGACTGGAGAGTCGTGTGAGCCTTCCCCGAAAGCGCCCATGCCCAGTGACTTCCATAAACCCCATGGAGCAAAATTACCACCGGCACATCAGCCCGGTCGTTTGCCTGCCGCGGAATATAGAGCGAAAGATCGCCGCGCCCTCCGAGAGACGGGCTCTTCACGGTAACCATCCTGAGGACTCCACCCTCACAGGGAATTTCGCCGGTTTCCGTAGTCCGGAAATATGATTTTCCAGAAGTCATGACTGCACATCGAAAAGAATTACCCCCTTCGCATTCCGCCCGGCCAACATATCATCCAGAGCTTGCTGCAAGCTTTCCAGCGGATAGGTGCGGGTAATCAACTCATCAAGCTTCAGCAAACCACGCTCATATAGCTCCAAAAGCTTCGGAAAATCCTGCTCGGGAATAGATTTTCCGTATAGCGGATTAATGTAGATTTTATCCCATTCGAACAAGTTCATATCGAACTGGATGACCTGCTCAATGCCGGAGACCTGCACCGCCATTCCAGCATTTCGGACCATAGCCAAGGGAGCCGCGCCCAGCGCAGGGATCCCCGTGCACTCGAATGCAAAATCCGCCCCACGCCCGCCGCAGAGCTGCTTCACATCCTCCGCCGCTTTCAAAAGACCGATGTCTTCCCGCGATGCCAAAATGGTATGTGTCGCGCCGAACTCACGGGCCATTTCCAACCGCTGCTCGTTCACATCCACCGCTATAATCTTCGCAGCTCCAGAAATCCGCGCCGCCTGGATCGAGTTGAGCCCGACACCTCCCGTTCCGAGCACAACAGCACTACTGCCCGCCGGAAGCCTGGCAGCGTTTACCACAGATCCGTAGCCAGTCATCACACCGCAACCAAGAATACAGGCAGATGCAAAGGGGATCTCCACAGTCATCGGGATTACCGCCTCTTTCCTAACCACAGTATGGCTGCTGAGTGTTCCGATATTAAACGAACGCCCGATAGGCTCCCCGCGCCAGGTCGTGGCTCCAGGGCGGGCCGCTCCGTCATCAGGATTTCTCCCAGTCACCTGGGAATTCGTCTCGCAAATATTCTGGTTGCCACTCTGGCACTGATAGCAGGTTTTGCACGGGATCGCCCAGTTTAGCAGAACTCTGTCGCCGACTTTCACATGGTCCACCCCATCACCGATCGCCTCGACGATCCCGGCACCTTCATGACCCAATACGAAATTTCCGCCCCAGTTCAGCGAATCATAATCCGTGTGGCAAACACCCGACGCCCTGATCGTCACCAGAACCTCGTCACGCTGCGGAGGATGAACTTCGATATCCTCAATGGTGAAGGATCCTTTTCCGTCGGCGACTGCTGCTCTAGATTGAATAGACATAGTGAAACTCCTCGAAGTGATACAAACCTCTCAGAGAATCACCAGAAATACCTACAAAAAAGCGTATAAAATACCACATACTATCTTTTGACTTTTCGTGCGGCTGCAATTTCCGCAATCAGACGATGCAAAACCAACCGATGGTCCAAGCCCGTGGTGACCAGCGCCTGATCTGCCTTCTGGGTTTGTTCCATCACATGCTGGAGCCCTGCGAGATCAAAGTTTTTTGCGTTCTGGACAGCGAGAAAGATAGGATAAACGTTCACTCCCGACCCATCCTTCTTCTGGGGAAGCCAACCCCGCTCGGAGGCTGGAAGTTTGTTGAGAGCTCCGGCAAAAGCCGAATAATTCCTGGATGGAGCCTTGAACTTTTCCAGAATCAACTTCGCCATATAGAGATTGCGGACGACATTGATAATCGAGGCCCGCATAATGCCGATGGCCGATTCCTCCGCTTCCAGTTGCTCGTCGACCAATTGGATCGCCCTGGCAACATTTCCGGTTTGGATCGCCTTTCCAGTCTCAAAAATCACGGCCGCACGACTGAGCGGCACCAAGGCGCGGACATCGTCCTCTGTCACTTCGCGACGCTCCCGACCTAGATAAAGATCAAGTTTTTCCAACTCGTTGGCGATCTGTTTGGACTGCTCTCCGGCAAGCATGATGAAAAGCTCGAGAGCTTCATTTTCAAAGGTCAGTCCAAGCTCATCCGCCCGGCCCTCGACCAATCTCCCGACCTCATCCTGCCAGCCATCCCGGCTGACATCGATTTTATCATAGCTTCTGACCGAGGCATTTTTATCAAGAAACTTCCAGAACGCCCGGCGTTTATCGACCTTGTCCGCGGAAAGCAAAAATTTGATACCCTCCGGCAGGCCTTTTTCCAAGGTCCCCCGCAAGGCCTCAACGCCGGCCTCCGTCCGTTGGGCCCGGCCTGTTACATCATCTCCCAGAAAATTCACATTCCGCAACCAGACAACCTTGTCGCCGCCGAACATCGGCATCGTCATGAGAGACTGGACCGCGCTGGAGCAAAGCTGGTAGGCGCTCTCGGAATTATCCGCATTGCCATCAATGGTCTCATGGGTAAAGCCATCGTCGTTTCCACCAGTGAGCTTGTTGAAAAGCGCAAGCGCCTCCTCGCGCACGAGGCCCTCATCACTACCCACAATCACGTGAAAATTGCTATTTACAGGGGATTTCGATTTGGCAGGCACGCGGAGGGTTTAACGGGATGACGCGCCCGAAGAAAGAGATTTCCCTCCCGGAGAGAATCAAAAAGTGAGGCAAATAACTTCGGCTTGGACAATTCGCCCGGTTCTATGCATCTTCCCGCCCCGCCGCAAACCACGGTGGTATCAAGTCATGGGAAAAAGTCTGTTTCAAAAAGTCTGGGATTCACACCGCGTCGGCACTCTAGGTGATGGCCGCACGCAGCTGTTTATCGGCACACACCTTATTCACGAGGTAACTTCGCCACAAGCCTTCGGGATGCTTCGCGATCTCGGACTGACAGTGAAATACCCTCAACGCACCTTCGCGACCATCGATCACATCGTCCCTACGGAAAACCAGGACCAGCCCGCGGATCCACTCGCTGCAGAGATGATCGAGGCGATCCGGAAAAACTGCGATGACTTCGGCGTGACTTATTTCGATCTCAAATCCGGCAAGCAAGGCATCGTCCATGTCGTCGGTCCCGAGCAAGGCATCACCCAGCCCGGCACCACAATTGCCTGCGGCGACTCCCACACAGCCACCCACGGTGCCTTCGGAGCCATCGCTTTCGGTATCGGCACCAGCCAGGTCCGTGATATTCTTGCCACCCAGACCATCGCCCTCCAGGAGCTGAAAGTCCGCCGCATCGAGGTCAACGGCGATCTCCGCCCGGGCGTCTACGCGAAGGACGTGATCCTTCACATCATTCGTCTTCTCGGCGCCAACGGAGGCATCGGCTACGCCTATGAATACGCGGGCGACGTCTTCGAACGCATGTCCATGGAAGAGCGCATGACCGTCTGCAACATGTCCATCGAAGGCGGCGCACGCTGCGGCTACATCAATCCCGATGAAAAAACCGTCGCCTACCTCAAAGGCCGTCCCTATGTCGACAATGCAAACTTCGATGAAACTGCTGCCCGTTGGCTTTCGTTTGCCTCTGATGCGGATGCTCATTTCGACGATATCGTAAAAATCGATGCGGCCGAGATTGAGCCGACTGTCACCTGGGGAATTTCTCCGGATGCAGGCATTTCAATATCTGAGAATATTCCTGATCCGCTCACCGCAAAATCCCCGGAGGAAAAAGCATCCATCGAGGAAGCGCTGGAATATATGAAACTTCCTGCAGGCGCCCCTATTGAAGGTGTAAAAATTGATGTCGCTTTCATCGGTTCCTGCACCAACGGACGCATCTCCGACTTCCGCGAAGTCGCGAAATACATCAAAGGCCACAAGGTCGCGGCAAACGTTAAAGCCATCGCTGTTCCCGGGTCCCAGATCGTTGCCATCCAGTGCGAGCAAGAGGGCCTTCCGGAAATTTTCCGCGAGGCGGGCTTCGAATGGCGCGCCGCAGGTTGCTCCATGTGCCTCGCCATGAACCCGGACAAACTCATCGGAGACCAGCTCTGCGCTTCTTCCTCGAACCGGAACTTCAAAGGCCGTCAAGGATCACCGACAGGACGCACCATTCTTATGTCTCCCGTAATGGTCGCCGCCGCAGCGATTAAAGGCTCTGTCACGGATGCCCGTGAACTCTTCGACCTCTCGGAAACTTCCGCCGTAGCCTAATTCACACCTACAACTCCAACTTTATACCTATTATGGCTCTCGATCCTGTAACTCAAGTCTCCGGCACTGGCGTATTCATCCCGGGCGCGGACATTGATACCGACCGCATCATCCCGGCGCGTTTCATGAAATGCGTGACTTTTGACGGTCTCGGAGAATTCGCATTCTACGACGTGCGCTTCAATTCCGAAACCGGTGCGAAAACCAACCACCCGCTCAACGACGAACGCTTCAAAGACGCTTCCATCCTGATCGCCGGTGTAAACTTTGGCTGCGGCTCCTCACGCGAGCACGCTCCGCAATCGCTCAAAAAATACGGTTTCAATGCCGTCATCGCCGAATCGTTTGCAGAAATTTTCTATGGAAACTCCACCACCCTGGCCATGCCATGTGTGATGGCATCCGCAGCTGATATCGCATCCCTCCGGGCAGCCGTGGAAAGCAAGCCGGAAACCAAGATCACCATCGATGTGGTGAACCTCAAAGTCAGCACCTGCGATGGCCTTGAGTTCTCCGTGAAAATGCCGGAATCCTCCCGTGAGGCATTGGTGTCCGGCCGCTGGGATCCGATCCAGGAGCTCCTCGACAACGGCCCCGCCATTGAAGAACGGGCCAAAGCACTGCACTACGTTTAGTCAACGTATTGCCTAAAAGAAATTGATCCACCGCCGTGATACCCACGGTGCACCGTCCTATCAAATGAGCCTGCCAGACACACCACCGTCCGGCATCGCGCTGTTTGATATGGACGGAACTTTGTTGGCTTGGGACTGCCAGCTGCTTTTTCGACACCATGTGCTCCGTGCGGAGCCGCTCAGGTTGTTCTCCGTCCCGCTTTTCCTCGCATTCCTACCCTTTGCTCCATTGCTGGGAACGGAAAATATGAAGCGGGTCTTCCACTGCTTCTTATGGAAAATGCCGCCGGATCGTCTCCAGGAGCTTTCCCGCGAATTTGCGCTGAAGCTCTTTCCAAGCATCTATCCGGAGCTTGTCGGGGCATTGGAAGAGCATCGCTCCGCGGGTCATCTCACCATTCTCAGCTCAGCCAGCCCGGAGTGCTATGCGGCGGAAGTCGGCAGGTTGCTCGGCTTCGATATTTCTCTGGGGACCGTCCTGGAAAATGACTTCCTGTTTGCCGATCTCACCAACCACAAAGGCGTCAACAAGGTCACCCGGCTCCATCAATTGCTGCCGGAATCCTATTTTACGGAGGGCAAGCTCGTGAACTCACACGGCTACACTGATAGCACCGCGGATCTGCCCATGCTGGCGATTTGCGATCGCGCGACAGTGGTAAACCCAAAGCCACCGCTGCTAGCTCTCGCGGAAAAAAATGGCTGGACCATTCTGCAGCCGGAAAGACCTTGGAAATCCACCAGGGAAAAAGCTCTGCGCATCCTGGCACTTCTCCTCGCACTGGGGAAAAACCCTGCCAAATTGTAAACCATGCCCGGACGATCGTTTTACCTGAGATTTCTCGCCATCGTTTCCACCGGATTGATGGTCGCCGGTCTCTTTCCGCCATACAACTTCGCAACATTAGCCTGGATCTGCATGATCCCGCTACTGATCTCCGTCTGGAGCCTAAGCGGAAAACATCGGGCGAAAAAAGGCTTTCTGATCGGCTGGCTGGCAGGAGCCATCAGCTACGGCATCCAGGTTTCCTGGCTGGGAACTGTTTCCTGGCTCGGCCCCGTCGTGCTGGCAGGATACCTCGCCATCTACTGGGGAATTTTTGCCGCCATCGCTGCGACTCTCGGGAACCCCTGGCACCGGAAGGAAGGTGTCGATGAAACACCTTTGCGGGCACTTTTTCTGGCGTTTGTCCACGCATCCGTCTGGGCAGGGCTGGAATGGTTCCGTGGATGGCTGTTCACCGGTTTTGGTTGGAACGGTCTCGGCGTTGCGTTTCACGACACCTTGGTCATCTCCCAGGCTGCGGATATTCTGGGCATCGCCGGCCTGTCGCTAATGCTGGTCTTTTTCCAGGCAGTACTGGTGCAGGTCGCCCACCGGCTGATGAAAACCGGGATTGATGGGATCCGCCGCCCTCGATGGGACTTTGCGGCAACCGCTCTCTGTGTAGGCCTCCTAATCACCTATGGCATCCTCCGCATCGCCATGGAAGGCGGGAAGGAATCGATTACGGTGAAAAGCCTTTTGGTGCAATTGAATATCCCACACGAAGGCTCCACGGTTCTTTGGTCGGCGGAGCAAGTCCACATGGGCTATGAGGATGAAACCATTGATGCGTTGAAGAAAATCTCCGCAGAAGATGAGAAAAAACTTCAGCAGGCGATCGAGCAAAACAGCGAGGGCGGGATTGAGCTGAGCAGTCCGGATTGGGTCATTTGGCCGGAGACAGCGCTTACCGGAAGAATTATCCGCACAGACGATGGAGAATGGGGCAGCTGGCGCGAAAACAACGATACGATCTCCCGGGTCCGTGCCGGCGGCGAAAATTTCGAGCTGATTTATGGGGCGGTAGAGATCGAAGGCGAGGCCCGTCCGGAAGGCCTTTTCCAGAAAGAGAATCCCCGTTTTTACAATTCCATCGTCTTTCAGTCTCCGGACGATTCGCTGCAAACTTTTCGGAAGCATCACCTGGTTATTTTCGGAGAGACCATCCCTTTGGTAGACACAATTCCCTGGCTGAAAGAAATTTATGAGCAGCAGGCTGGTGCCGAATACAACGGCTCGTTCACGGCAGGTCCTTCACTCGATCCGCTCAGCGTCGAAGTGAAAGGCCGGGAAATTCAGATCATTCCATCGGTGTGCTTCGAGGACACGGTGCCTCGCCTCACCCGGAAGTTTGTCCGCAATGCGCCACAAATCATCGTAAACCTCACCAATGATGGCTGGTTCAAGCAATCTCCGGCCGCGGCCCAGCACTTCGCCAATGCAAAATTCCGCGCAATCGAGCTTCGCCGGCCGATGCTGCGCTGTGCGAATACCGGAGTGACGGCGGCGATCGATACAATTGGTTCCAGCGTGAATCCGGCGACGGGAAAACAGCAAATCATCGCAGACGGAACCGGCAGCTCGTTTCTCCGCGGAAGCCTTTTGGTGGAATCCAGGATCCCTGTCCGTCCGAGCTTTTCACTCTATGCCTTGATCGGAGACTGGGGAATTATCGGACTTTCCCTGGCAGGATTGATTCTCGCCATCACGTTCAGAAATTATGGCGCCTTGCCTGCGGCTGAGCCGGGTAGGTTCCGGTCTCGCATCAAACCTCAATAGCCAGCTAGCTCAGCCGGATTTCTTCTGATTTTCCAAAAATCCTTTGAGCACGATCGCATGATTATGTTCGGCGTCCCGCGCACTATAAATCAACGTCACGGTATCCTGAGAGATGTATTCGTTGAGCGTTGCCATCGCAGATCGGTTCTTCTCCAGTTCCTCCAAGTAGCGTTCCTGAAATTCTTTCCAACGAGCGGCCTCGTGCCCGAACCACTTGCGTAGCTTCTCGCTGGGAGCGATTTCTTTCAGCCAGACATCTATTTTCAAGTCCTCTTTGGAAACACCACGCGGCCATAATCGATCGACCAGAATGCGCAGACCATCTTCTGCGGAAGCCAATTCATAAGCGCGTTTGAGATAGATTTCCATAGCTGACCGGGAAGATGAACAACGACGAAAACCAGGATCGACCGTCTGTTGAAAAATGCGATGGAGGCAACAAAATGCAAACGAGTTTTACAAAGTAAACGCCGGAATCTCGGGCATTTTCTGGTCTTTTATACTTGTGACAATTATTTTTTCTGGTTGTCTAGCCCTGTTTTTTGAGCCCGATAGATTCATCAGTGCGCCCATTGGCACGATTGAAGCTTTAAAAAGCAATAAATCCCAACAAACCTTTCAACCGAGCTTATCCCTCAATTTTTCTATTTTATGTCAGATTCCAGAGTGCCACAAACCGCCGTTTTCCAGTCTGAAATACTTGCCAATGCCTCGGATTCTTTCACAAGCCGCCGCAAAGTTATCGGCACTCTTGGTATGGCGACTTCGGCTCTCTGCGCGTCATCCCTATCCGCCAGTGCTGGTTGGTTCGGAAAAAAGAAGGATGAGCTTCCGATTGTGAAGGTAAATTCCGCCAGCAGGAGCATCTCCTCGCCGAGCCAGAATATCGGTGGCTTTCCTCAGGAATGGGTTCGCCTTCAAGGCAGAAACCTCAATGAATACGCTGCATATCTTAACTCGCTGAAAATGAAGAATATTAGCGCCCAGGATGTCATCTCGGCACACGCCAAGCAGCGGGGCACCGTTTGGAACTCTCTACCGCCTAGGGAATGGTGGACACGGATGGGCTACACGCTCCGGGTGGTGGATCACATTTCTACGGTGATGAACGTGCCGGTAAAAGAGATCGTCTCCGCCTATCGTTCACCTCAATACAACGCCCGT
Organism: Luteolibacter algae; assembly: GCF_042683045.1. Classification (NCBI taxonomy): domain Bacteria; kingdom Pseudomonadati; phylum Verrucomicrobiota; class Verrucomicrobiia; order Verrucomicrobiales; family Verrucomicrobiaceae; genus Luteolibacter; species Luteolibacter algae. The sequence continues at coordinate 65,724 of NZ_JBHUIT010000026.1, forward strand.
TGTGCTGGTGCAAAAGCCCGCTCCTGGCACCAGGCCAATGTCGCGGTGGATGTCCAGTTTGAGACGAGTGCCTATAATGTCACCAAAGCGGCACGAAGCCTGCGTGACCGCGGGTTGTTCAAAGGTGGAGTCGGGAGTTACAGCACCTTCACCCACGTCGATACCCGGGGGCAGAATGTGAACTGGTAATAGCCGGTCTCCACCGCGGGAAACACGTTTCTTTTCTCCCGCATGCTGCTACCATCCGTGGCATGACCTTTGCCACGAAAATTACTGTTTGCCGGATACTTCTGGTTCCAGTTTTTTCCGTCCTTGCCATCCGTTACGGAATGAGCACCCACAGTGGCGCTCCGGAAGCTATTTATCGCTGGTGGGCATTGGCAGTCTTTATCACTGCGGCAGTCAGCGACGGGGTCGACGGATGGATCGCACGAAAGTTCGATCAACGCTCAGATCTTGGAGCTTACCTGGATCCTCTTGCAGATAAGGCCCTCGTCACCAGCGCGATTCTAGTGCTTACCTTCTACGACTGGGGAGCGTCAGGATGGCGGCTCCCGATTTGGTTTACCATCATTGTGCTACTTCGGGATGCGATCATCCTCGCGGGGATCCGTTACCTCACAGCCAGAAAACTCACCGTGAAAATCATCCCGCATTGGACTGGGAAAATTTGCACAGTCAGCCTCTTTGTCGTGCTTGGCTGGATGATGCTCGGTCCCATCCCCCTTTCTCCAATCTATCCCTGCACCTTCGCCGGGCTTTTCATTGTTTTGTCGATGTGGAGTTACATCCGCCAAGGCTGGAATATTCTCCATCCTCCCGCATCCTCCGGAGGTCGCTAGGACAGAACGCTTGCCTATTGCTGCAAATCCGGAATTTCATCAACTTAACCGCATGTGGATCGCCAATACCAAGCCTCAGCTGAGAAATTATCTCTCTTCTGGTTCAGAAAAAATCATTCTCGTGCCCACCATGGGTGCGCTTCACCCGGGCCACGCCAGCCTCATCGCGCTCGCCCGTGAGCACGCCGGAAAAGATGGCATCGTGATCGTCTCAATTTTCGTCAACCCGATCCAGTTTGACCGCTCCAGCGATTTGGAGAAATACCCACGCCCCCTCGCCGAGGATCTTGAAATCTGTGAAAAATATGGAGCCGATGGGGTATTTGCTCCGGAAGCAAATGAAGTCTACTTTCCGGATCGCTCAATCACAGTCACCGAAAAATCCCTATCCGAAAATCTCTGCGGTGCCACCCGTCCCGGTCATTTCGATGGAGTTTGCACGGTGGTTCTAAAACTTTTCAACCTTACCAAATGCACCGCCGCAGTTTTCGGCGAGAAGGATTTCCAGCAACTTGCAATCATCCGGCGCATGGTCCGGGACCTTGATCTCGACGTGGAAATCATCCCCCACCCTACCATCCGCGAGCCTGATGGGCTTGCCATGTCCTCACGCAATACTCGTCTCACCCCTGAGCACCGCGCGGATGCCGTCCGTATCTTCAAAGCCCTTTCTGCCGCCAGGCAGTTTACCTCAGCCTTCGACATCTTCGCCGCAGCGAAATCGCATATCGAAGCTTCGGATCATGCAAAAATCGACTACCTCTCACTTGTCGATGCCAACACTCTCACTCCTGCCCCGGATTTATCTGCTCCCACAATTCTCGCCTGCGCGGTATTTTATGGAGACGTCCGCCTGATTGATCATATTTCCATCCCGGCACATCCTCAAAACTCATGAAAAAACCACTGATCTATACCACCATTCTCGGATTTTCCACTCTTACCCTCTTCGCTCAAGAAGAAGCTGCGAGACCACTCCTCGACGATTCCCTTTCGCAATGGGAGGTTTTCATCGGCGTTCCCCATGAATCGGTCGAAGTTCCGGGAGGTGAAAAATCGACCAGCAAAGACGGCATGAATGGCGTGCCATTGGGACTTGGGAACGATCCACTAAAGGTTTTCACTACGATCAAAGAAGGCGACGAAACCGTCTTGCACGTCTCCGGTCAGATCTATGGAGCACTCAGCTCAAAAGAAGAGTTTGAAAACTATCACCTCTCCTTGCAGATGAAATGGGGCGAGAAAAAATGGGAACCCCGCCTCAACCAGCGTCGCGATTCCGGACTTCTTTTCCACGCGACCGGAAAGCACGCCAGCTTTTGGAACGTCTGGATGAGCTCTCTCGAATGCCAGATCCAGGAACACGATTGCGGGGATTTCATTCCTCTTGCCGGCACCAAAGCCACCATCCGCGCGGTTCCCAATCCAGCCGGAAAAGGGCCTCACGTCTACGATCCCACTGCAGTCCCCCGGGAAACCAGCGGCTATACAGCAGCGTCCACCGATGCGGACAAGCCAAATGGCGAGTGGAACACCATTGAGCTCTACGTTCTTGGCGACGACGCGGTTTTCGTCGTCAATGGCATACCGAACATGGCTCTCACCAACGCAAAGATGAAGGATCAGCCGCTCACAAAGGGCAAACTCCAGATCCAATCGGAAGCAGCCGAGGTCTTTTATAAAAATATCACCATCAAACCACTCACCGAATTCCCCGAAAAACTCGCTGCACTCGTTGCTGAGTAGTCCTCCTTCCAATGTCGCTAAGCGGAATTCGTCCTATTTTAATCGGATGGAAGCAGCAGGGAGAAAAAAATCATTTTAAAGGCATTTTTCCCTTGCAAGAACACCCCGATAAATACCATCTTCCGCCCACGTCGCACCTCGCGGCGCAAATCAAATTCCGGTGTAGCTCAGCGGCAGAGCGGGTGACTGTTAATCACTAGGTCGTAGGTTCGATCCCTACCGCCGGAGCCATTTGATAGATCGACACACCACAGGTCAGAGTGTGTCAGACCGAGTTCAAACCCTTTATTCTGTAGGGTTTCCATCTCTTCCAAGGTTCGCTCTTCTATGTTACGCTGTGTCGCGGAATTTCCCTCTATTCCCAATCCGTGTGAAAGTATGAGTGATAGTTGCCCTGGGGATTGGAGAGCAGGAAGGGCGCGAATCTGGGCAGCAATCGGAAGCAGCGCCGTATCAGTGTAAACCTTCGTGGTAAGCTTTTCGTCAGAGTGCCTCATGGCCTGCATCGCAATACGTGTAGGGACGCGTGATTGGCTAGACGGGTGTTGAATGTCACTCGCATTGCATGAAGGTCGAAAACGCGCCCGTTGAGGTCTTTGTATGGGATTCCTACAAGGCTCAGGTCTTTCTTGAAGAGGTGCAGCTTGTTGAACATCGAGACGACTGCGGCACCATTAAATAGATAGCAGCTTACGAGCTTCGTCAGATCTTGCGTTTCAGTTTAACCAGGTAAGATTGAATATCTTCTTTGAGGAAGAACGAACGATTGCCTTGCTTCATCGGCTCTAGAACAATTCCTTCCCTGATCTCGTTGATACAGCGTTTCTCGGGAACTGAGCCACCAACTATTATTATTGAAAAGGGCTGCCGCCCTTAAACCCGCCAAGTCCGTTGATAGCTAAATGCTCGATAAACACCGACGCTTGCGAGCAAGGCAACCAGCAAGAATGGTTCAAAATGTTTCATTTATTTGGCTAACGTCAAAGATTTGGCACGTGGCCTGACCCCATTTTCTGGACAGTTCTAAACTAGAGCTAACGTGGCTGGTGTTTGTCTAAGGAGAGGGGCGG
>NZ_JBHUIT010000027.1:0-106709 GCF_042683045.1 Luteolibacter algae
CCGCCCCTCTCCTTAGACAAACACCAGCCACGTTAGCTCTAGTTTAGAACTGTCCAGAAAATGGGGTCAGGCCATAGTGTGATCAAAGTGATTAAAAATATACCTGCGACCCATGTCCACTGGGTCGAGATGGCTCTATTTATCCCAAGAGGCTCGGTTGAGACGATGCTGTGTGAGTCTTCTACAGTCATGAAGCCCATAGTTTTTACAAGGAATGCGGTAAATCCAGCCACGCCGATAAATATGGAGGTATATCCTACTCTAAAGGAAGTCCTGAGAACAATATCTGTCGCTGGCTCCTTTGACTTGATGGCGTGAGCTATAATCACTCCTAGAATGGCAAGCAATCCCCATGATAACAAGCCCAGAATACAGCAGATTAGAGCTATATAGGCAGTGGTAAGATGGGATTCCCCGATTTTCATAGGTAAATTGGATCGATTGTCTGAAGCTCTACAACCTGTAAGATATGTATTATTCCCTGTTCCGATTGTCTATTAGATAATAGGACTACCAGTGACCTTATAGTGATCCCGTTTTCTAGGCAGATTTTTTGAACCTATATTTGGAAGGCTTCTCCGCTAATATTTGAACGAGTTTGACGAGGTCTGCCTCACTGATATCGATAAAGGAATCCAAACTGCGGATCGCTTCGACGATCTCCTCATGTGTGGGGGCTCTTGAGTCAGAATCCGTCGCCGCGATCGGAGAACCCAAGGCGCCGAGAGCAATCGGATAGCGGCGCCATTTGAAGGCGAGATTGAAAAGAACAGCCACCGCGACGATCATTACCGCGTTGATGGCTACGGGAAAAACTGCGTAGTAAAATCCCATTTTATGAACTGCCTGGCCACTGATCACTGCGGTCAGAGCGGTGGCTCCACCAGGGGGATGGATGCATTTGAGTTGATGCATGGCGGCAATTGCCATTCCGACTGCACATGCTGCCGCGAGGATTTGATAAGGAATCCACCTTGCGCACGCGATCCCGATGAGAGCGGAGACGATGTGTCCGGCAATGACCGGCCACGGCTGCGAAAGTTGTCCGTGTGGGACTGCGAATAGCAGAACCGTGCTCGCGCCCATTGAGGCGATCAACGCGGAGGCCTTTGGAATATCCAATACACTCCCTGTGATAAGCATTAACAATGCAATAGCGACAAAACCACCGAGGCCGGCGATAAGCTTTTCCTTTTGGCTGACAACATTGAGTTCCACCCCGGACCATCTGAAAAACTGGTCAATATTCGTCTTCAAAGCATGAGTGACACGTTTGCGGTAGCTCGGTCTGAGGGGGAGCTTTGGTTCTGAATTTTTGGTATGAAAATAATTCATAGTTTGGAAAACGCGCTTGATTTATGTCGGGATGCGATACAAATCAAGAGGGATGTCACACAAAATCACAAAACTTTCGGATGACGATTATGCCCGGTTGGCAAATTTCCGGTATTCACTGCGTTGCTTCTTTGAGTTTAGTGCGAAAGCGGCTGAAAACGAGGGGGTTACGATGCAGCAACATCAGGCCCTTCTGGGGATACGGGGAAATCCGAATCCTCCCACACATGTGGGATACCTTGCGGAATTTTTGAGAATCCGACCGAATACCGCTGCAGAGCTTAGCAAGCGATTGGAAGCGGCTGGGTTGATCACACGGACCATAAATGCGTCCGATCGGCGGGCAATGGATTTGGAGCTGACAGAGGAGGGTCTAACGAAGTTGGAGGCTCTGACCCATGCGCATCGGAAGGAGTTATCGCAGTTGAAGCCCGGATTTTTGGAACTGATCGAGAGCCTGAACCCGGAGGGAACAGATTAGTGCCAAGACCGCTCTCCGCGCAGAGGCTTAATTTGATTGCGGCAACTGTCGGATTGTTCAGTGCCGTGATCGGCTTGGGCCTGTTGGCACTAATCCATGGGATTACCAATCTTTCCTTTCACGGAGAAATTTCTTTCAACGAAAGAAACGCGGATTTCACGACCTGGGGAGTGTTGGCGATTTTTTTGCCAGCGGTCGGTGGGTTGATCATCGGGTTGATAGCCCGCTTTGGCAGTCCGGCCATTGCCGGCCATGGCATTCCCGAGGCGATGCAAGGAGTAATACAGAATCGCAGTCGGATTCCGCTAAAGGTTGCGATTCTCAAGCCCCTATCGAGCGCGATTTCCATCGGAACCGGCGGACCCTTCGGAGCGGAGGGGCCGGTCATCGCCACAGGCGGGGCGATCGGTTCACTTTTTGGCCAATGGTTTCCGGTAAAAGCAGTGGAACGGAAAATTTTGCTCTCGGCAGGCGCGGCTGCCGGGATGACGGCGGTTTTTGGCACTCCGTTGGCAGGAGTTTTATTGGCTGTGGAATTATTATTGTTCGAGTTTCGCTGGAGAAGCTTGATGCCTGTAGCGATCGCGGTAGGGGTAGCGATGGCATTCCGGGGGGTGACCGATGAGCCTTTTCCGATGTTGCCGCTGCCATCGCCGGAAGCGCCGGGACCTCTTATCGCGATCGGGGCTATCGTGGTGGGTATATTTAGCGGCGTCTTTTCTGTCGGTATGACCCATGCACTACACCGGATTGAGGATGGTTTTGAAAAAATTCCATTTCCAAAAATGTGGTTTCCGATGCTCGGTGGCCTAGGGGTGGGACTAATTGCTTATCTGGATCCACGGATTTTGGGCCCGGGATATTTCAATTTGAGGGATTTGCTGGGTGGTGAAATGACCCTTGCGGCAGTCTTCAGTTTGCTGGTCTTCAAATTTTTTGCTTGGGCGATATCATTGGGAAGTGGAACGGCGGGCGGAACCTTGGCACCGGTGATGACAATGGGCGGATCGATCGGGGTTATAGTTGCGCTGGGTTTGCGGTTATTGCCGGGTTTCGGCGATTTTCCCATAGGGATCGCGGCGCTGATAGGGATGGCGGCAGTATTCGCGGGGGCTTCAAGAGCTTTTCTCACATCAGTGGCATTTTCCTTCGAGGCCACTCATTCGAGTGCGGCGTTTGGTCCGCTGTTATTGGGGTGTGCTATGGCGGTGCTGGTTTCACGGTGGTTGATGAAGGAGTCAATAATGACCGAAAAGCTCTCGCGGGCGGGGGTGCGTGTGCCGTCGGATTACGCCCCCGACGTATTGGCGGGGCAGATTGTGGGGAACGTGATGCTGAACGAAGTTTTGACCGTGCCTCCCGGTATGTCGTTGCAGGCTTTGCTCCATAAAGTGAACGGTGATTTGAGTCCCTGGAATCGGGCGCGGCTATTCCCGATCGTCAATGAGCAGGGAATACTGTGCGGTGTCGTAAGCAGGGCTGATATTCTGGCTGCTGCCAGACATCCGTTGAAGAATGCTCTTACCGTTCTGGAAGTGGGGACCGAGGAGGTGTATAGCGTATCTCCTACCGATACCTTGGCTGAGGCTGCAAACCTGATGATTCTACACGAAGTGGGACGTATGCCGGTGGTGGCGGATAGGGAAAATCCGGTCTTTCTTGGCCTGATCACACGGCGCGAAATTCTGGCCGCGCACGGTGTGGATACCGAGGAGTGAAGCCATATGCTTATTTTTTCTATGTCACTGAATTTTAGTAAATTCCGGTTATCGATTTTTTAGTTCGAGATATAAATCGACAATTGACGTTAATCTCACTACTGAGCATTTTTACGGCCATGCCAGATCGTATTAGTGCCATTTCTTCCGCGGATAGGTTGTTGGCACTGAAAACCACCGGTTTGATGGATAGCGAGCGAGAGGAAGCTTTCGATCGGCTTACCGAGCTTGCTTCAAGAGTGTTGGAAGCACCGGTGGCATTGGTTTCACTTGTTGATGATAGTCGGCAGTTTTTCAAAAGTTCCTGTGGCCTCCCAGGGGCGGTGGAGGCCCAGAGAGGCACGCCCTTATCCCATTCCTTCTGCCAACATGTCGTCAATACGGGCAGTGCGCTGATTGTGGAAAATGCTGTGGAGCATGAGCTGGTGAAGGATAATCCCGCAGTCACCGAGCTTGGTGTGATTTCCTATCTTGGCTTTCCGATCCGGGTTTCCGGCGGCCACGTGCTAGGTTCTTTCTGCGTGATTGATACGAAGATCCGCAGATGGTCCACGAGCGAAATCTCCCTTGTTGAGGATCTGACTGCAATTGTTTCATCCGAGATAGAGCTGAGGATTTCACGAAACAATTCCGTGGATACGGCGGAGCGCTTGGAGCTTCTGCTCGACTCCGCCGGTGAGGGAATCTACGGCATGGATGTTGCCGGTAACTGCACTTTTGTGAATTCCACTTGCGTGGAGTTACTGGGTTATCCCGATGGCGGGGAGCTGCTGGGGAAGAATATGCATCAGCTGATCCACCATTCACATGGCGATGGAAGCGAGTTCCCCGAGGAGGATTGTGCGATTTTCAAGGCCTGCTGCGCGCGCGAGGTTTCAAAAGTTTCTGGAGAGGTCTTCTGGAAAAAAGACGGGTCTTCCTTTCCTGTGGAATACAGTTCCAGCCCGATTGTCCGCGAGGGAAAATTGGTTGGGGCAGTGGTTCTTTTTTCCGATATCACGAGACGTCTGGAAACAGAAAATGCGTTGGCAAAAGCTCTTGAGGATGCAGAAAAAGCCAAACGGCGCGCTGAGAGGGCCGATCGGGAGAAAAGCCGTTTCCTGGCAAACATGAGCCATGAGATCCGCACTCCGATGAATGCGGTAATCGGATTTACCGAGCTTCTCGGAGGATATATCCAGGATGCGAAAGCCAGACGCTACCTTGATGTGATCCGGAGCAGTGGCTCGTCGTTGCTCAATTTGATCAACGATATTTTGGATTTATCGAAGATTGAGTCAGCCGAGATAGAGCTTAGTCCCGGTCCGTGTAATTTACGTGATATGGCCTCGCGGCTCCAGTTGCTATTTAGCCAGAAAGCTGAGGACAAGGGGCTACGCCTGAATGTGGTAGTCGCTCCGGATGTGCCCAAGTCACTGAATCTGGACGGGGAGCGCATCCGCCAGGTGATGGTGAACCTGCTGGGAAATGCTCTCAAGTTTACCGAGGGAGGCGAGGTGTCGTTGAGTATTGCGACGCTGAAGGATGAGGGGTATCCGGAAAAGACCACATTGATTTTTAACGTCTCCGACACTGGCTATGGAATGACCGAGGAGGATCTGAAAAAGATCTTCAAACCATTCCAGCAGGCATCCAGTGCAGCCCGCACCTCGGAGGTGGGGACGGGATTGGGGCTGAGTATTTCCCAAAGTATCGTGCAGCTCAGCGGCGGGAAAATCAGTGCCCAAAGCACGTTCGGAGTAGGCAGCATGTTTTCTGTCCGGATTCCCGCAGTGGAGATACTCAAGGAAGAAGAGCAAAGCATCGATACACCTGCCCGCATTGATTTCGATGACTTCGAAACATCCAGAATTCTCATCGTGGATGACAATTTGCTCAATCGGGAATTGTTGGACGGGTATTTCGCGGCAAGTTCACACAAGTTGTTCTTCGCGCACAACGGCGAGCGGGCTGTTGAGCTGGCAAAGGAGCATCAACCGCACCTTATTCTGATGGATATACGGATGCCGGGTATATCTGGCTCTGAAGCCCGTGAGATCATCGCTTCCTCTCCGGAGTGCAATCAGGCCAATATCATTGCAGTAACGGCATCGAGTATGCTGGGACAGGAAATGAAGTTGCGCAAAGTTTTCCATGGTTACCTGCGCAAGCCAATCCGTCCGCACGAGCTGTATGAAGAAATTGCAAAATTCCTTCCTCAAAGAAAGTAGAGGAGGCGCAAAACGTTTGTAACCTACCCGTAGCTGGAAACCTAGATAAGTTCTGCCGCGATCGGATCGACCAATGGTCGGCCTAGCTGTGTTAGCGAAAGATGGGTCTTTCCAATGGTCAGAAGCTTCTCACAAGCCAGCGTCTGAGCTTTCTGCAAGGTTTCCGGATCCAATAGATGCAGAGGAATGCCACGGGTGGTCCGCAGACCCAGGGCGATGAGCTCAATGCGCCGATGGGCGGGCGTAAGAATTTCCGACTCGTGCAGCGCATGCCCGATAGTGTTGACCTGCTTGATGTAGAGGGCTGTGTCCGGAATGTTTTTGTGCCGTTTTCCAAACAGGGTCGAAACCGCCGAGGGGCCGAGACCGATGTAATCACTACCTTCCCAGTAGCCTTGATTGTGGCGGGAATGATGGCCCGGTTGCGCGTAATTCGATGTTTCGTAATGATCGAATCCGGAGGCAAGCAGCATCTCCTCCGCTAGATGATAGTGATCCGCATCGTGATCTTCATTCTCCTCATAAGTCCCGTTTTGTAGGGAGTCGAAAAATGCCGTGTCTTCCTCATAGGTAAGATTATAGGCGGATATATGATCGGGTTTTAACGAGATTGCATGCGACAGAGTGCTCCGCCAATCATCAAGGGATTGCCCCGGGATGGAGAACATAAGGTCGATGTTGATAGAGCCGATTTCCGCCTGCCTGAGGATGCGGACTGCTTCCGAGGCCTGCTCTGGAGAGTGCTCGCGGCCGAGGGTTTTCAACACGCCTGTGCTGAAGGACTGGATACCCAGGGAAACACGGGTGACTCCGAGCGATTTGAAAAGCCGGGCTTTCTTTATATCGAACGTGGCAGGGTTTGCCTCTAGAGTAATCTCCTCGAGCTTTGTGAAATCAAAGCTTTCACGTAGTTTCTCGAAAAGGGTGTCGAGGTGCTTCGAGGAAAGCATCGAGGGCGTCCCCCCACCTAAATACAGTGAGGTCGGATGGGTGAATTCTTCTTCCTTGGAAAGAGTCAGATGTTTCTTCCGCCAGGCGGCTTCTGCGCCGATCGCGAGGATGAAATCTCCAATGCGGGTATTGCCCGGCGTGTGCTTGTAAAATGAGCAATAGGGGCAAACGCGGTGACAAAATGGGATGTGGAGGTAGAGCAGCACGGAGGAGGGCTAGGGTATCAGACTTTTTTGCTCGCGGACGCGGGAGATGTATTTTTTTGCGGCCTCCGTGGTGCTGTGGGAAAGGTCTGCCTCCGGAGTGGCGAACGGAGGGACGAACCATGGGAAGGAGCCCAGCAGATCCGTGATCACCGCAATCTCACCATCGCAAGTCCCATTGCCGCAACCAATTCCAATCGTGGGAACCGGGATGTTTTCTGTGATAATCCTTGATGCTGCCGGGGTGACCGATTCCAGAACAATCGCAAATACTCCGGCATCTACCAATGCCATTGCCCCATCCAGAATCGCTTGCGTTTGCTCGGGAGTCTTGCCTTTTTTCTGATATCCGCCTTCTTCGATCACGCGTTGGGGTAGCATACCCAAATGGCCGCATACCGGTATACCTGCGTCGGTAATTGCACGGACCTTTTCCGCCTGGCGTATTCCACCCTCCAGCTTCACAGCATCGGCGCCAGCCGCGAAAAGCTGTTTCGCGGTATCCAGGGCTTGTTCCGGTGTATCATAGGTATGAATCGGTAGATCGGCCACGACCAGTGCCTTCGGTTTAGCGCGCACGACAGCCTCCAGATGATGGAGAATGTGAGAAAGCTTTACACTGGTGGTATCCGGAAAACCAAGGACCACCATGCCGAGAGAGTCGCCAACGAGAAGGAAATCTGTTCCAGCCTCGTCCAGCATGCGGGCCATTGGATAGTCGTAACAAGTAAGAGCTGCGATGGAGCCAGCTCCTTTCATCTTTGAAATGGCGGCGACTTTGTCTTGGTGCGGCACGTTTTTACTTTGTTAGGAAATGAAAAAGCCTCCGGGAGCGTTGCTCTAGCGGAGGCTGTTTTTTGCCATTTATGGAAAAATGGCGACCCGTAAGGGAGTCGAACCCTTCTTGCCAGGATGAAAACCTGGAGTCCTAACCGATAGACGAACGGGTCGTTGTCGCGGTGCGGCGGAAAGAAAGCGGAATGACGGATTTGTTTCAAGAATTATTTGGCTAAAAATGAAAAAAAGTTTCCGAGTCGGGTATTGTATGTTCTGGGATCCTTTTAAAATAAGGCTTTTTGGGAGTTTTGAGATGGTGCATATTTTTCGCTTTCTGAGCTGGGGAAGCTCCTTTCGCGCTCTCAAAATGCAAAAATGGGACCGGAAACTGTTTTGCCGGAGCACACAGAGGCAGAAAAAAGAGGGATTTTTTTCGTTTTGCCGGTTCGGAGTCTCATCCGCTTTGTCGGATGGAAGCCGAACTATGATGGGAGGACTAAAGGAAGAGACTTGATATGTCATGTAGGCTGTGCATTGTCGCGCCCCGCGCAATGGCTGGTTCAACATTTCAAGCACTTCCTGGTTTCCGAGATTTCACCCCACGTGAATGTGCGGTGAGAAATTACTTATTTGAAACGTGGAGGGGAGTTGCCCGGCGTTGCGGATATGTGGAATACGAAACTCCCATCCTTGAGGATACAGGACTGTATCTCAAAAAATCCGGCGGCGAGCTTTCATCCCAGCTTTTCCGGTTTGAAGATCAAGGTGGGCGGGATGTGACCTTGCGCCCGGAAGTTACAGCGTCTCTTGCGCGGATCGCCGCTGCAGAGCAACGCCAGTATCCGAAGCCTCTCAAGTGGTTCGAGATCGGGCAGTGCTTCCGCTATGAGAAGCCGCAGAAGGGCAGGGGGCGGGAATTTCACCAGTTCAATGTTGATATTCTAGGCGAGGCCGGAGCTGCAGCGGATGCGGAACTGATTTCTCTGGCGATCGAGACGATGCTTTCTTTCGGGTTTGTTGAAGGCGATTTCGTCGTCCGTGTTTCAGACCGGAATGCATGGCTGAAGTTTGCGGAAGGCAAAGGTGTCGAAGACGAGAAGATCAGCGATTTTCTTGGACTTGTCGACAAACTCGAGCGCGAAAAGCCTGAGGTGCTCACGGAAAAGCTAGCAGCTTTCGGGATGACCCTGGATGAGGTGAAAGCCTTTGTCGCCAATCCCGAGAATGCATCCGCCGATTTTGATTTGATCAGAGAGGATCTTACCGCCCGGGGGTTCGGAGCTTTCGTAGAGCTTGATCTTTCGATCGTTCGCGGACTGGCTTACTATACGGGAGTTGTTTTTGAGGTGTTTGATTCCAGTAAATCGATGCGCGCCGTCGCAGGTGGCGGACGCTATGACACGCTGGTAAAAACCATCTCAGATGGAAATGTTGATATGCCGGCGACGGGTTTCGCGATGGGCGATTATGTGATCCGGAATCTTATTGAGGAGACTCCGCACGCGGCCATGCAGATGGAAGTCTGGCTGCAGAGGAATGCGGCAGGCTGTGAGGCTTATATGGTGATCCCGAACGATCAGCACCGCGGCGATGCCTTGAAGCTTGTCACCGAGCTACGCCGCGCTGGCGTGTCTGTCGATTTGCCTCTGGCGAATGCAAAAGTTGCAAAACAATTCCAAGCCGCAGAAAAGTGTGGAGCACGGTTCGCGCTGGTTATCGGGGAAGAATTCCCGCAGGTGAAAATCAAAGTTCTGGCGAGCCGCACCGAAGAGTCCTGTGAAGCAGGTGAACTCGTCCCGTGGCTTCTGCAAAGGCTCACCGAGCCTGACGGCCCCTTAATTGCGTGAGCGGCAACGATGCCCGGTCATTTTGTTGATAGAATTTATTTAGTTTAGAAAAGTTATGCGTAGTCATCATTGTAGTGAGTTAAGAGAAAGTGATTTGGGCAAAACCGTTCAGCTTATCGGCTGGGTGAATTCAGCAAGGGATCACGGTGGCGTGATTTTCATCGATTTGCGCGATCGCGAAGGGCTGACCCAATGCGTTTTCCGTCCGGAGGAAGGCGCGGAAATTGCAAAGCTATCCCACACTCTCAGAGAAGAAGACGTGGTGCAGGTGACAGGAAAAGTCGCCCTACGCTTGGAAGGTGCTCAGAATGAAAAGATGGCCACCGGGGCGCTTGAGGTTGTCGCCAGCGATTTGAAGATCGTCAATAAGGCGGATGTGCTCCCTTTCCAATTGGACAAAGAGCTGTCCAATGAAGATATCCGGATGAAATACCGTTATCTGGATCTGCGTCGTCCGCGTATGAGCAAAAATATCCGCCAGCGCAGTAAGATTACTTCCGCCGCACGCCGCTATCTGGATGACTCCGGCTTTTACGAAATCGAGACCCCGATCCTTTCCAACCCGACTCCCGAGGGCGCCCGCGATTTCCTGGTTCCTTCCCGTTTGAACCCGGGGAAATTCTACGCACTTCCGCAAGCACCGCAGCAATACAAACAATTGCTGATGGTTGCTGGGGTGGAGAAATACTTTCAGATTGCCCGTTGTTTCCGCGATGAGGATCTCCGTGCGGATCGTCAACCGGAATTCACCCAGATCGACCTGGAGGCAAGCTTCGTCGATCAGGAAGATATCATCTCTCTGGTGGAAGGCCTCCTCGCATCCATGTTCAAAGCTGGTCTCGATGTGGATTTGCCAGAGAAGTTCCCGCGTATGACCTATCGTGAAGCGATGGATGTCTACGGCTCGGATAAGCCGGACACTCGTTTCGATATCAGAATCACGGATCTGGCTGATGTTTTTGGCGCTACCGAGTTCAAAATTTTCCGTAACGTTCTGGATGGCGGAGGCGTTGTCCGGGCGATCAACGCCAAGGGCTTTGCTGGGATCACGACCGGCCAGATGAACCGTCTCAATGAGATCGCGGTTCAAGCAGGCCTACCGGTGAAAAACCTGGCATTTATCAAGCTGGAAAATGGCGAATACAAAAGCCCGCTCTGGAAAATCTTTTCGGAGAGCGAGAAGGAAGCTGTTACCGCGAAGATGAACCTGGAGGATGGCGATATTGTTTTCTTCGCCGCTGGCTCGCGTGAGAGCGTCAGCACGATCCTTGGCCGCGTCCGCAGCGAATGTGCGGTAATGATGGATTTGAACAACGATCCCAATAAGTTCAATTTCCTTTGGGTTGTGGATTTCCCACTGCTCGCCCAGGATGATGAGAGTGGTGAATGGGTAGCTGTCCACCATCCGTTCACACGTCCTCATCCAGACGATATCGAATTGCTGGAAAAAGGCGATTTCGCCAACGTTCGCGCAATAGCCTACGATGTGGTGCTGAACGGTTATGAACTGGGTGGAGGCTCGATCCGTATCCATGAGAAAGATCTTCAGGCCAAGATGTTCGAGGCTCTCGGTGTAACTCCGGAAGAGCAGGAGATCAAGTTTGCCCACATTCTTGATGCGTTCCGTTTCGGAGCTCCGCCACATGGTGGTTTGGCGCTTGGTCTTGACCGTATTGCAATGCTCGTTTCCGGCGAGGATAGTATCCGTGAAGTCATCGCATTTCCGAAAAATAACAAGGGTGCCGATCTTATGGCACAGAGCCCATGTGAGATTGGTCTCAAGGAATTGCGCGAAGTCTATGTTCAGAGCACTTATAAGAAAAAGACAGCTGAAGAGGCTAAATAATCCGCCCGGAGAAAAATTCTAATTCCAAAGAACGCCAATGGTAAGATCCGTTGGCGTTTTTTGTATTATCAACTAGTGTGCGGCAGTGGCAGACCAAAACGAACACGACAAAGATCCCGAACTTAAGAAGCGTCCCGGTTGTCTCTTCAGGCTGGTCCGCGCTTTCTTTGTTTTTCTTCTTTTGCTTACAGCGCTGCTCACCTGGTTCAACGGGCCGGGAATGCGTTGGCTGGGTCCGAAGATTGCCCAGCATTTTATGGGAAAGACCGACTTTTCCGGCAGCTTCCGGCTGAATGGAACGTTATTGGGTGGTATTGAAGTCTATGATCTGGATCTGGTGAGTCCTGGCTCTCTTGAGCGGCTGGTCATAGATCGTTTGCAAACCGATTACCGCTTCCGCGAGGTGATCAAAGGAAAAATCAGAAGTATTTCCGGTGAAGGTGTTCATGTCGATCTGAGGCTGATCGAGAAAGAAAAAGAGGAGTCCCAGCCTATCGATTTTGCTCAGTTAGGGAAAACGCTTAATAATCTGAGAGAGAAAATTGTCCCGGTGAATATCGATCTGGAGGATATGAGTGTCTCCGTGAAAAAGGATGGCGAACTCATCGTCGGCATTGAGGAGAGCGGCTTGTCACATGAAGTGAATGATGACCTGATTGAGCTGAATATTGGCAGAATCACCGATGCCGCAGGTCGAAGTTTAGAGCCCCAGGATTCAAAAATTGTCTGGGATCCCGGCAAGCTTACGATCGACAGATTGGATGTCCTCCCGATTGTGGGAATTAATAATTTGGAAATCCTTCTCCCCGAGGATGGAGACATCGCAGCGACAGGAAATATCCGGCTCGATGAGGCTGTTCTCCGGCTGGATATCGGGAGCGGTATCAAGGATGTAAGGTTGGATCTGGCGGAGGGAGCGGTTGATTTTGACAATGTTAGGGAGAGTTTCGGGCTCGAAAGTCTTCCTCTAAGCGGGCGTTTGACATCGTTGGCGTTGGAGTTGCAGAAAGTTTTCCCGGAATGGCAGGAGGCCGTCGGCTCTGCGGAACTCTTCGTGGAAGGTTTTTCATTCGGCGATTGGGGTGCCCCGGAGCTTGCCCTCGGCGCGAGACTCAACGACGGCGATATCTCGGCGAAACTCACCGGCAGGGCTTTGGAGACGGGTTTTTCAATCACAGCAAACACTGCTTTCGAACGCTCGAAGCTTGAGTCCGAAGGTTTTCTTCTCGGGACTGTTGATGGAGATTTGAGTATTGAGCGGGTCGCTCTTCTGCTGGGGGAATTGAATAACAAGCTGGAGCTGGGACAGGACTTTGCAGAATTTCCACAGAGTGACCTCGGTGGAAACTGGGTGGTGAAGTTCAAGGACGGGGTGTTTGATTCAGTGATCACCGATCTTCTGCTAAATCCTTCGGAGGAAAAAATTGCTCCGATCACGCTCCGAGCTTCTTACCAAAAGGATTTACTGAAAATTACCGAGCTGGCAACCAGGGGGCTGAGCATCTCCGGGGAATATGACATTGCAGGGAAGACATATCAGATGAACGAGAGAATGACCGAGTTCAATACCGAGTCCATCGCTCCGTGGCTGAACGGTTCAGGTATTGTTTTGCCGGGTGATGGTGTGTTTTCCATGGAATGGAACGGAACCGGCGATTTGGGAGAAAAAACCCATACCGGTGAGGTTAGGAATTTTTCGGGCCTGTGGCAGTGGGATGAGATCGAGGGAGAACCGGTTAGAGCACCGATCGGTCTGGAGTTCGATGCCGATTATGCCTGGCCGGAGCGGGTGGCAATCGAAAATCTGGTGGCGGATACCGAAGGGCAGCAAGTGACTCTTGATGCTGTGCTCGCAGAGGATTTCCTGACCTTGGAGAAATTCAGCTGGGCAAATGGAGAGGATGAAATTGCCACTGGTGCTGGCAGGCTACCGGTGCCTGAGGATTTCTCCAGGTTCAAAGAATTCCTTGCGAATGACTCCCGTCCGCTGGACTTGGAAATACATACAAAAACTTTGCCTCTGACCTTGTTCCGCCCGTGGGTAAAGGGCCTGGAACAGATTGACGAGAGAGCGAATGCCCGTCTGGACTTGACTATCGCTGGGAGTCTGGCCGAGCCAGTCGTCGAGGCTCAACTGGATATCAAGGATATAAGCACTCCAGAGCGGAGTGAGATTCCACCCACCGATCTTGAGGTAGAGATGAGTGCCGCGGATGGAGTGGCAAAAATTTCCGCTGAAGCAATTGCGAAAGATTATGCCCCGGCCGTTTTGAAGGCTGAGATGCCATTCCTACCAAAACAATGGGCGGAAGACCCGGAGAGCCTTCAATCATCCGAAATATCGGGTAAACTGGATTTTCCACGGTTGGATCTTTCCCGTTTCATTGCTCTGGTTCCAGGCGCCAAGCGCTTGGATGGGGTGATCACTGGCGATATGACGATTGCGGGGACGCTCGGTGAGCCTGCAATTGATGGAAACATCAAACTGAGCGGCGGCACCTTGCACATGAAAAGCGAGACGGTGCCGGATATCAATGGCATCAATCTGAATGCGGATGCCAATCTGGAGAGACTGGAACTCGAAGGCTCGGTCTCGGATATCGAGGGCGGAACGCTGCGATTGGAGTCCACTGTGCAACTCAAAAACGAAGCGGGTGAAGGCCTCGGAGATATTGAGGTAAGCATCAGGGGGGAGGGTTTACCTTTGGTCAGGAACGATTTCCTCCTGATGCGGGCGAACGCTGATTTGAGCTTGAGTGGCACATTGGCAAACGCGCGGCTCACTGTTGAAGTCGGCATTGTTGATAGCGTTTTCTATAAAGATATGGATCTCATTCCAATCGGTAAGCCGTTTCTGGAGCCGAGTGCTGCCTCTCTTCCAAAAGTCGATACGCCGTCGAACCCCGGCTCTGCTGTTCCTTCTCCATTCGATGATTGGACGATTGACATTGCGGTGAGAACCATAGATCCAATCCTTATCCGGGGAAATCTTGGCACGGGCAGCGTAAATGTCGGCCTGAGATTGGAAGGAACATTGGGCGACCCCAGACCGAATGGAAAGGTGCGCATCGAGGATGCCGTCGCTCGGCTGCCATTCAGCACGCTTTCGATTCGCCAGGGGTTCCTTACCTTCACGCCGTCCACCGGATTCGACCCAATCCTTGAGATCCGGGGATTTGCGGAACCGAGACCTTATCAAGTGGAAGTTTACGCGTATGGCAGGGCCTCGGATCCGCAGCTCTTGCTCACCTCCCAGCCTCCTCTCCCGGAAAATGAGATTATGACCTTGTTGGCAACGGGCACGACGGCCGAGGGATTGGAGGATTCCCAAGCGGCTTCTTCCAGAACTACCCAGCTTCTGATTGAGGAATTGAGACGCGGTCGCTTTCTATTCGGCAAGCAATTACGGCCCGTGCTCGGCCTATTGGATAATGTCGATTTCAGTCTGGCGGAGGAAGACCCGTATGACTCGGATTCCTATACCTCGGCGACTTTGAAAATAAGTGAGAAATGGTTTATATCCGCCGGTTTCAGCGAGGACGGTGATCAACGGGCACTTGCGACATGGAGGTTGAGATTCCGATGAAGACTTACTCCGAAATTTCCCAGAAAATGCTCTACCACACCGGTCATCGCCAGTTGTGTATGTTTGCCGCATTCATCGGAATGCACTGCGCAGTTTTTGCTGAAACGGAAATCGAGATCGAAGGCTTGGAAAGTAAAAGCGAGGCCCAGGTCCTACGGTTGATGGGGGACAGGCTGATTTATGTTCGTGAGAAGCCTGCTTCTGCTTCCCGCGCACATGATGCGGCATTTTTGATGGAGCAAATCCTCCGCGAGGACGGTTTCAATGATGTGGTGATTAGTCCGCAGGTCCTATCCTCAAATAGAATTCTTCTCAGAGTCAATGAAGGTAGGAGGTTGGAGCTCGGTGCGGTCACCATTCAAGGGGATGCCGAAGGCGAGGAGCACGAAAAACTCGCTGAGCTTTATGCCACTCCGGCAAAGGCGGATACGCCATTTGGAGCTGGATCCGCGCCTTTCCGTGAAGAAGATGTGGACACTGGATTGGAATTTGTGACCAGTGAGCTGAAATCGCAGGGCTATTGGAATGCGGAAGCCGTGCTGCGGAAGCAGACCGTCAATGCCGAAACCGGAGCGGTAGATGTAGAACTGGATATCGATAAGGGTAGACGATTCAAAATCGGCCGGGCGACGGTGAAGAGCTCTGACGGACGCGGCGTGAAACGGGTGGCAACCACAGCGGAACCCTTTACCGGGCAGTGGGCGACCACAGAAAATGTCAATAAGCTACGTGCGGCGATGGACGAGGCATTTGTCAGCCGTGGTTACCCGGATGCAAAAATTCTGATGAACCGGAGGCTGGTGGGTAGCACCTACTATCCGGACTTTGAGATCGATCTCGGGGTGCGTGTGAAGTTGCTGAAGGTAGAGGTAACCGGTTTGGAGAGAACGAAACCAAAACGTGTCAGGCAAATCATGTCCCCGCTGGAAGACGATTGGTATGACCAAGCGGCCATGAACAAAAAAGTAAAAGCTCTGTTGGGGACCGGGGCTTTCAGGTCTGTCCGGACGGAGACTTACGAAGTCGCTCACAAACGAATCAACGCAACGCTTCATTTCGAGGAGGCCAAAGCCAAGGAAATCAGCCTTTCCGCTGGTGCAGGATCGTTTCACGGACCTCTGATGCGGGCGGTTTATACGGACAGGAATTTCCGGGGGAAGTTGCGTAGCTTTTCAGCAGGTGGAGAAATCAGCGGTCTTGGCGCACTGGGTGAGCTCAAGCTCACAGACCCATGGTGGCGGGGGACCGACTTCTCCCGCACTCTGCGGTTGTATTCCTTGATCAACGGATTCGAGGGGTATGAGTCTTTTGAAACGGGCTTGGAAAGCCAATGGACTTGGAAAGCGACGGATCATTACACCTTGAGTCTCCTTTTGGGATATTCCTTTGTGTCTGTCTCCAGCGATGGTCTACCCTCGGCTTTTCTGGGCGAGACCAATTACAATCATCTGAGGATGAATTTTACCCAGACGTGGGATTATCGTGATAACCCGATTCTGCCGAAATCCGGTTGGCACCTCAATATCCCCATGGAATATGGAGCAGTTGTGGCCAGTGATAGCAGCACGTATACAAAGCTGGGGCTAAATGGTGGCTGGTATCAGCCATTGGGCGAAAAATATCAGCTGGGAATCGGCGGTTTTGCGAGTCTTGTGATGCCTTCGGGCGAGCTCCGCGACCTGCCGGTCGATCTACGTGTTTTCAACGGCGGTGCAAGAAGTGTGCGCAGCTTCCCGGAAAGAGAGCTCGGACCTAGCTTTAATGGCGATCCCTATGGTGGAGATTTTGGATGGGCGGTGAATACGGAATTGAGCAGAAGCATCAATGGAGCTTTGAGAATCGTCGGATTTGTCGATGCCGGCGGTGTGAGCGGCGATTATATCGGCGCAAGACAGGATGGTCTGGAACTGGCGGCTGGATTGGGCCTGAGGCTCGATCTGCCTATCGGTCCGGTTACTTTGGAATACGGGCACAATCTAACGCAGGATGAGGCCGAGCCCAGCGGAACCTGGCATTTCGCGATAGGAACAACCTTTTAGGCATTCTGATTGGATAATTTGACCGAGGCGTTTTAATCCCGCTCATGACACGGGTTCTTTTCGTATGTATGGGTAATATCTGCCGCTCTCCGGCTGCCGAAATCGTTTTCCGGAAAATGGTGGATGCGGCTGGAATTGAGGACCGCATCGAAATTGATTCCGCAGGCACCATCGGCTATCACATGGGAAATCCTCCGGATTCCCGCATGGCGACTCATCTGGAATGCCGTGGCTATCAAGTGGCAGGGCGGGCAAGGAAACTGGTGAAAGAAGATCTGGCTACTTTCGACCTTGTCCTGGTTATGGATGAAGAAAATCTGGCGGACGCGAAGGCTCTGGACCCTTCGGGAGAGTTGCATTCGAAAATCAGACCTTTCGTAGGCTATTTGAAGATTCATTCGTCCTCCTGTGTCCCGGATCCCTATTATGGTGGGGACGATGGCTTTGCGCATGTGATAGATCTCCTCGAAGACGGATGCTCGACGCTTCTCAAAGAAATTTCGTAATAATGGAGGAAAAGTGGATTATTTCCTAAGATCCTGCGATCCAGTCCGTTACTTCCACGATCAAATTTTTCCTCTCGCCAGTCCGGCGCAAATTACTATTATCGCAAAAAATCCTGTTTAAATGAGTATCCACGTCCAATTAAGCGAAGAAGCCAAAGCAAAGCTGAAGGCCCAGAAGCGGAATTCCACAATTTCCTCAATTGTCATTGCGGCGATGGTGGTCGTCCTGATTTTTTTGGTATTGGGGATTTTCCTGCTGCCCAATATCATCAAAGAAACTCCGACGATTGTCACCTATTCGGCCTCCTTGAATGAAGAGGTGGAGGTTCAGGAAAAAAAAGTGACCAATCAGATTCAGCGGAAACCTTCCGCACCTGCGAACTCAATGACAAAGGTGATTGCGTCGAACACATCGTCACCTACCGCCATTCCGGTCCCCGATGTAAATGTGGATGCTCCCAGCGTTGATTTCGGAGACGGGCAAGACTTTGGCGGAGGCTGGGGGGAAGAAGGCGATAGTGGCAGCGGTGGTGGATTCGGGGCGGTCCCTGCAACGATGCGCAAGCGTTGCTCCAAGGAAGATCGTATGGCTCGCCTTCAGGAAATGGGAGGCAATCCCCAAGCCGAGGAAGTCGTTGAGAAAGGTTTGGAATGGTTGAAGGCGAATCAGAATGCGGATGGCTCATGGACAGGGAGCAATAAGGCTGCCATGACTGGCTTCGCGGTGCTGGCATATCTCGGCCGTTGTGAAACCCCGCTTTCAGAAAAATACGGTGAGTCTTGTCTTCGTGGAATCACTTATCTTGTCAATTTGGGAATGAAAAACAATGGCAAGCTCTCAGCCAACCTATCCGACAAGCATTGGCCATACGAGCACGCCATTGCGAGCTATGCGATATGCGAAGCCACAACTTTCAGCAATCAGCTCAGTATCAACATTCCCAACATCGCGGAAGTCGCTCAAATGGCCACGGAGTTCACACTCGATAATCAACACAAGAAATCCGGTGGCTGGGATTATGCCTATGATACGGAAGGAAAACGTGGCGGCGATCTTTCCATCGCCGCATGGCATATCCAGGCACTCAAAGCAGCTAATCATACCGGTTTGGAATTTAGCGGAATGAGCCGCGCGAAGGGCAAAGCCCTTGATTACGTGGAGTCCCTCCAAAACAAGAACGGCGGATTCGGCTATGTGACAAAAAATTCTCCCGCTGGAAAAGACGAGGAGTATTTCACAATGACAGGCGGTGGAGTTCTCGCACTTCAGATGTGGGATAAGGAATCTGCCGCTTCCGTGCGAAACGGTGCGCAGTATATTCTCAAAAATTCCAAATTGGATTATAACAGCAAGGACTCGAACCTTTACGCGCATTATTATGAGGCGCAGGCAATGATGATCCGGGGCGGCAAGGAGTGGGAGACCTATAACAGCATGTTCAAGGATCAATTGATCAAAAACCAAATGCCTGATGGTAGCTGGAAAGCACCTGGAATGGGTGGGGAATACAAGAACGCACACTACCGCACCTGCCTCAATATCCTTATGTTGGAGGTTTACTACCGCTTCCTTCCAGGCACTGGCGCAAAGTAATTCAAATTTCCTGTTGCCTTTTTCCGGAGACACGGATAAATCCTCTGCCCCGTCCGAAAGGATGGCAAAGAAGCCGGCTTAGCTCAGTTGGTAGAGCAACTGATTTGTAATCAGTAGGTCAACGGTTCGAATCCGTTAGCCGGCTCCATAATAAAGCCTCGTAGATCAAATGATTGCGGGGCTTTTTTGTTTTGGGAAGGGGGGAGCGGTTAGCCTAAAAATTGAAAGTTCTGGCTGCGATGGCAGAGTGAGTGGGAACTGTCCTACTATAAGCATCGGAGGTGGACAATGGATCCGGCGGGTATATGTAATCGTGCAATTGGTGGGGTTCGTTTCAAGCTCGTATTTTTTACTGTTCTGAGGAAACGCGTATTCGAGGAAAGATTTTTTGTAGTAGGGAAACACCTGAAAAAATCATGGATTCCCGTTCGTAACTAACTGATTACACGGATTGAATGATTTTTTAGATTGCGCGAATGAGCGATTGCGGTTAGTGATATGCGTCTTTTGAAAAAGAAGGCATTTTGCATGGTGAATATTGCTTATTGCACTCTGCAAGTTGAACAAACCCAGTCGTTAGCCGTATCCCCATCAGCAATAATTTATGAGGTCCACAAAGCTCCTTTACCTATCCGCATTTCTTTCCATCCCTTTTCTCACGAATTGCGGTAGCAGCATTAAGACGCTAGCCAAGGGAGATATCAAATCGACCCCGGTTTCTTTTTCGGCAAATCAGAAATTCACGAACGAGAGTCCTTCAGCTTCCTTACTTTCAAACGCTGCCTCCAAGCCAAAGGATAAGCACTCGATGCCTATCTATACATTTGCCGAGCGGAATCGAGTCGTTCGCACCACAGCCTACACCTGCTCGGAAGACGATCATCTTTGCTACGGAAGCAAGAATGCCACAGGGACAAATCTCCGCTATTCGGATCGCGTCCGGAGCACTGCCGCAGATTGGTCCTATTACCCGGTAGGGACAGTTTTCAGAATCAAGGGGATGTCGCAGCTATATGTTGTGGATGATTACGGTTCTGCGCTCACGGGCACGGGAACCATCGATATCTATCAGCCCACCAAAGATTTGATGAATCAATGGGGACGGCGAAATGTGGAAATCAGTGTGGTGCAATGGGGGTCATTCACGCGGAGCGCGGAAATCCTTAGCCAACGCACCAGCTACGCCCACTGCCGTCAGATGCTTGCGAATATCACCCGGCAGCGTCCGGATTTGCTAAAGGTGGCATCCCGCTAAGCGGAATGTTTTTTTCCGCTAGGAGTAAGGGGCATCAGCGATAGCTTATTGCACTGGCGCCATTAGACGCGCCGCACGACATGCCGCTCTGAACAAGAACGGCTTTTTCGTAAACTCCTCAAGCTGCACCTCAAGGCTCTTGGAGAAATCCTCTTCCAGCATCGATTGCACTTCTCCGATGAACTTTGTATCAGAGACGAAGGCGGTGATCTCGAAGTTCAGTCTGAAGGAGCGATTGTCCAAATTCGCGGTTCCCACCGTTGCAATGCGATCATCGATAAGCATGATCTTTTGATGGAGGAAGCCGTCTTGATAGCGGAACAACTTTACTCCAAAGGGGATAGATTGCTCGTAGTAGGAGAACGCGGATAGCCAGACCAGAAGATGATCTGCACGATTTGGCAGCATCACGCGGACATCGACTCCGCGGATGGAGGCTAGTTGAAGGGCCGTCATGACTCCGTCGTCTGGAACGAAATACGGACTGGTGATCCACAGCTTTTTGCGGGCGGAGTTTGCCGCCTCCGTGACGAGCATTTGCCAAGAGTCCACGGGATCGGCCGGGCCGGTGGGAATTACAGCTGCAATTTGATCGGAGGGATTTGTATCAGCGCCCCAGAATAACTCTGGCACCTCATTGCTGGCCCAGAACCAGTCTTCAAGGAAAACCATTTGCACAGCTTGAACGGCAGGGCCCCGCATTTCCAGATGGGTGTCCCGCCACGCGCCAAACCGCTTATCCCGTCCCATATATTCATCGCCCACGTTCAATCCGCCGAGAAAGGCCGATTTTCCATCAACCACCACAATTTTACGGTGGTTGCGGAAATTTAGCTGTAAGCGAGACCACCAATAACGGTTCGCTCCAAAGGATCTGCATTCTACTCCGGCATCGGTTAACTCTCCAAGATAGGTGGATGATAACTTGTGGGAACCGATTTCATCAAAAAGGAGGTAAACTCTAACTCCTGCCTTAGCTCGCCTTATGAGGGTTTGCTGAAATTTTTTACCGATTTTATCATTCTTAACGATGAAGAAGTTTACGCAGACATAGCTTTTCGCCTGATTAATGGCAGCGAACAGATGCTCGAAGGTTTCCGCTCCATCGATCAAGAGTTCCACATGGTTTCCCCGGGTAAACGGAAGGCCGCCTAATTCCTCGGCACCCCGTTCGAAGATGTTCTCCTCCGGGAGATCGATGCCATAGTGACGCAGCTTGTGGTGCATTTCATGCGCCAGTTTCCTTAATTCCGCATCGTTGCCACGGCGAGCTCGGACATAGCCAGAGAATTTACTGCGTCCCAGCAGCCAGTAAAGCGGGATCGCGAAAAACGGCATGAACAACAAGGATACTACCCACGCGATGGTTCCCTGGGAAGTTCTGGTGTTCATCAGGGCATGGAGGATGTGCAAAAGACCGACGATGTAGAAAGAGATGACCGCCAGGAGGCCCCACCATGTTGTCGCATCAATTTCCATTCCAAACATGCCCCGAACGCTATCGGGATTTTTCCATCAAACAAGCAGGAGCAAACCTGTTTTTCATTTTGCGGTTTATAATTACAGACAATTGGATGTAGCCTCGATCCATGAATCAAACGGAAGTCATTCCAAAGAACATTGTTCTGATCGGCTTCATGGGCAGCGGAAAATCCACGGTGGGGCGGGAGCTCCATCAGCGTCTGGGCTATTCGCTTACAGATATGGATCAGCTGATCGAAGAAACCATGGGTAAAAAAATTACCGAAATTTTCAAAGAGGAAGGGGAGACTGCCTTCCGGGACTTTGAGACCTTGCAGCTTATCGAGATCGCCAAACAAACTGAAAGTCGGCATATTGTATCAACTGGCGGGGGAATTGTGATTCGTCCGGAGAACCGGAAACTTCTCAGGAACCTCGGTTATGTGGTGTGGCTGCATGCACCAGGCGATGTGATCTACGAGCGAACAGCCCGCAACAAGGACCGGCCCCTCCTGAATCTCCCCAACGCGAGGGAGCGTATCGATACATTGATGGCCGAGAGGGAGCCCTGGTATTGTGAAGCCGCACACCTGAAGATCGATACCGCTGGACTGGATTCCAAGGAGATCGCGACAGGAATTTTGGAAAGCGCACGCTATTTTTTCACTCATCCGATATGAGTGTTATCAAAGAGCAAATCAAGGCTTGGGCAGCAGAGCTCGGCTTTGATGACTGCCGGATTGCTGCCGCGAAGCGCGCCACCCACGCGGATGCGTTTGATGACTGGCTCGCCGATGGAAGGAATGGTGAAATGAAGTGGCTCGAGCGAAATCCCGGGCGTCGTTGTGATCCGAGAGAGGTATTGGCGGGTTGTAAGTCGGTGATCTGCCTGGCAATCAATTATTACACCGGGCCAAGTCCTTTCCCCGAAGGGCATCCGCAGGATTACCGGATCGCCAAGTATTCATGGAACAACGATTATCATGATCTGGTGGAAAAACGTCTCGCGGAATTTGACACAAAGCTCAAAGAGCTTGGCGGCACGCAACGTTATTATGTCGATACCGGCCCTGTGCTGGAACGTGATTTCGCAACCGATGCCGGGCTAGGGTGGAATGGAAAATCGACGGTCCAGATCCATCGTCATATGGGGACTTGGTTTTTCCTGGCCGAGCTGCTGACTACCCTGGATCTTCCTCCGGACCCGGTATTCGGGGATCATTGTGGAAAATGTCGGCGCTGCATGACGGCTTGTCCTACTGGCGCAATCACCGAGCCACACCGCATGGACGCCCGGAAATGCATTTCATATCTCACGATCGAAAACAAAGGCGCAATTCCAACGGAATATCGCCGTGCGATCGGAGACAGGATATACGGTTGCGATGATTGTCTGGATGCCTGCCCCTGGAACCGTTTCGCCAAAGAGTCGCGGGAGATTAGTTTTCAGGCACGATCCGAGATCTTCAGCCACACGCTCCGTGAATTCCTGGCGATGGATGACGAAGCTTTCAGGGCGGTCTTCGCCAAATCTCCTATCAAAAGAATCAAACGCGTCCGTTTTTTGAGAAATGTCTGTGTGGCTCTAGGCAATACGGGTAGCGAAAGCGATCTTCCCGCATTGCGGAAAGCGGCGGAAGACGTCGACGAGCTGATTTCCGAGCATGCGGAATGGGCTATTTCAGAGATTGGCCTCCGTTCCCGGGAGAGAACTCCTGCAGTAAAATAGCGATCAATCAGGGCGCGGCGGAGGGCCCGGGAAATATTTCCTGCTTTTCTGAAGATTTTGCCCTTTTCGATCTGCTTCTAGTTCGCTGTATTCGCCCTGCGGAAATGGACTTTCCGCCACACTGCCCCATTTTTCTATGCTCACCCTTCTAGTTGCCCTGCCGATTCTGGCCTTTATTGCCATTCTTTTCGGTGCTCCTGCCCGTCTGACAGCCATTGGCGCTTGCGCGATCAATCTTGTTCTTGGCGTAGTCTCGCTGTTTTCCTGGAAAGAGAAAATCTGGGATTTCTCCGTGATGGTTCTCGAAAAGCCAGCGATTCATCTCAGCTTCGGGTATTTGGATGGCATGAGCCTGGTTATGGTTCTTCTCTCCGTCATCGTATGTATGGCGGCGGTGCTCTCGGGGAAAGCACCCATCGGTAACGAAAAGCTATATTACGGTTCTTCTCTCCTGATCGCGGCAGGAGCTATCGGTGCGTTTGCCTCTACGGATCTCTTCTTCTTCTACGCTTTCCACGAGATGGCTCTCATTCCGACATTTTTGATGATCGGTATTCTCGGCCGTGGGGACCGCCGGGGGATTGCTTGGAAAATCACGATCTATCTGGGATTGGGTTCACTTGTGCTTCTTGCGGGACTTGTCTGGCTGGCCAGCTTGGTCGGAACCTTTGCGATTCCGGAGATGCTTGCCGCTGCGCCGTCCATTGATCCCGCTTCTCAAAAAGGCATTGCCGCACTGTTGCTTATTGGGTTTGGCACGTTGGTATCGCTCTTTCCATTCCATTCATGGGCTGCTCCCGCGTATGCAAGCGCGCCTGCTCCTACAGCGATGTTGCATGCCGGGGTTCTTAAGAAATTTGGCCTTTATGGCATGCTCCGGCTTGCGTTGCCTCTGGTCCCGGAAGGTCTCCAGATGTGGCTTGTACCCCTATTGGTCCTGCTGGTTGGAAATATTCTATGGGTGGGCTTGGTTACCGTGTCCCAGAAACGTCTGGATACGATGCTCGGTAACTCATCCGTGATGCACATGGGCTATATTTTCCTCGCTATTGCCGCGCTCATCGCTGTGCCGGACAATACGCTCGCTCTGCCTGCCGCCGTGCTCTTGATGTTTGCCCACGGTATTTCCATCGCGCTTCTTTTCGGCCTTGCCGACCGCGTGGAGCAAAGCACGGGTTCACTTGATCTTGCTGATATGGGTGGCTTGGCGAAATCCGCGCCGAAGATGGCTTTCCTTTTCGGTATTGCGGCAATGGCCTCTATCGGGCTCCCAGGCTTGGCTAATTTCTCCGGTGAGGTTCTTGTTTTCCTTTCCGCTTTCCAGAATTACGTGCCTGCGGATAGTATGGGGCCCGTCCAAATTGCCTGTATTTTCGCCATTTGGGGGGTGGTGATCTCCGCCGTTTATATGCTGCGTGCTTACCGGAATATTTTCCAGGGACCGGCCGTCAAATCCACTGAGCGAGCGCCTGACCTGACTCTGGCCGACCGCATTCCAGCCATCATCCTGGTAGTCGTTCTACTTGTTGTCGGCCTCTACCCAAACCTCATTCTGAACCTGCTGCGCTAAATTTCGCTCCGCCTGAACCAAGTTTGGAATAAAAATTTTTACTACTCTACGCAATGCCCGCTTATTACCTGGAAGCACTCACAGTCACCCTCGGATTTATCATTTTGGTAGCTGAGGCCTTTGTTCCTACGAAAAACAAATCTTGGGCCGGATTCGCCGGAGCTATCGGACTCATCGCGATCCTCGTGCTTACTTTTTTTGCCGTGGGACCGGACGCCAAACCGGAAGCAGATTGGGCCGCGTGGCCTCTGTGGAATTTTTATCAGATGGATTCATTGGCCCGTTTCTACAAGCTGTTCGCTCTTTTGGCCACCTCGCTGGTTCTGCTGATGGCGATAGATTACCGCGGAATCCTTTCCCGTTATACCGATGAACCCGGTAACGAAAATGGAACCGGAGAATTTTACTCACTTCCGATCTTTGCGTGTGCCGGCATGATGTGGATGGCTTCCGCAAAAGATCTTGCAGGAGCATTCGTTGCCCTGGAGCTCGTGACAATTACGTTTTACATTTTGGTCGCGTTCATGCGCCGCAATGTTGGTTCTCTGGAGGCAGGGGTGAAATATCTTATCCTCGGAGCACTGAGCACGGGCTTCCTGGTTTACGGAATTGCCTGGATTTACGGGACAACGGGAACCATGAGTATGGAACTCTTCCCCGCAAGAATCGCCGGAATGGAGAACACCGTTCCATTGCTCTTTGGTATTGCTCTGGTGCTTGTCGCCCTTGGCTTCAAGGTCGGTGCTGTTCCAATGCAGATGTGGATCCCCGATGTGTATCAAGGCGCTCCGACGCCAACCACTGCGTTTCTCTCCGTCGGTTCGAAGGCGGCAGGGTTCGTCCTGCTTCTCCGTTTTCTTGCCCCATTTGTAGGCGAAGCCTCGCCCGTCCGCAGTCAAGTGCTCACCATTTTACTTATTTTAGCCGGTGCCACGCTACTGTTTGGAAATCTTGCGGCTATTGCTCAGTCGAATTTCAAGCGTTTGCTCGCCTATTCGTCCATCGCCCACGCGGGCTTCCTTATTCTTGCGATTGCCGCATGGACACCCACATCCGAGAGTAACATTAGTTCTGTAGAGGCGGTTTCATTCTATCTCGCGACTTATCTGATCATGACCCTCGGGGTATTCTTCGTAGTTGCGCAAATCCGTATCCACAGGAATGGGGAATCGATATCCGATTTCAACGGTCTTGGAAAAACTCATCCCACATTGGCTCTTGCGATGACAGTGTTGCTGGCGTCACTGGCCGGGGTTCCACTGACTGCTGGATTCATCGGTAAGTTTTTTGTATTCCAACTCGCTGCAGGAGCCCATCTCTGGATCGGCCTGGGAATTGCAGTAGTGGCCGCGGCTGCGGGATTCTACTACTATTTCAAAACAATTCGTGCGATGTGGTGGATCGATGCGGCAGACGATCATGTGATCAAGCTTCCTAGAATTACCAAATTTGCTGTGGCTGCAATGACTGTTCTGACACTTGTCTTTGGAGTTTATCCTTATCCGGTGCTGGAACTTCTGAAGTAACCATTTGCTTCAGACCCGATCAGGGCCATGGTGTCCAGCGCAGCAGGAAATGTTGTTATTCGAACCTTGACCCCTGGAGGGCTGCCCGTTTGAATTTTGGCGCACTCTTGATGAACAATTCTCCGGACTGATCGGCTTTTTTACTCACATTCTCCCAGTTTTTGCTATCGCGATATTTTTCTGCGAGGATGTTTTGGGGGCTGTAGCCACTGATTTCAGCAATCGATCACAGATTGAGTCCAGTGTTTCGGACAATGGCACGGTAACGTTGAGCTGGGCCGGGATCGAGGGTAGTGAAGTCGAGCTACAGCAATCATCCGACGAGTCATTCAGCACATCCTTGGTTCGTTATAAAGGTTCTGATCCGGGGTCCGTTATCACGGGGTTATCAGAAGGGATACATTTCTTCCGGATCCGCGAAGTCCCGCAAAACAGATGGTCGGAGCCCTTGAAGGTAACGGTGGAATTTTTTCCTCAAGGGCGGCTCTTCCTCATTCTGGGGCTGGGTGGTATAGTTGTGGTTTCGACAATCGGGACCATTGTCTATGGCCATGTTTCGCATAAACGTGAGATGGGAGGTGAGGCGTGATGGCGTCAACTGCTGTAATTTCTGTAACAACCGGTTGGCTGATTGTCATCGTTTTGGGAATCGTGTGGATTGGGCTGGGAATCTATTGGGGAAAAAAGGCGGAAAATTCGGAAGGGTTTATGCTGGCGGGCCGGAAGGTCGGGCTTTCTCTTGGCTCTGCAACCGCGATGGCGACGTGGGTCACTTCCAACACGACCATGCTGGCCCCGGTCTTCGCGCTGACCCTGGGAGTCTGGGGAATGCTCGCCTACTCGACGGCAAGCTTTGGCCTGATCCTGTTTTCGTTTTTCGCGGTTAGAATTCGTAAAATTCTTCCCCAAGGAGTTACTGCGGGTGATTTCTTCCGTCTCCGTTACGGAAGGACCGGATGGGCGATATTTTTAATAATCACGATGTTGTATTCGCTTTCCTGGTTGGTGAGTATGGCTATAGCCGGTGGGGATCTAATGAACGCGCTAGCCGGGATTCCCTATATTCAGGGAATGTCGCTGATTTTGGTGGTTTGCGTTCTATACACCCTTTTCGGTGGGCTTTATGCCGTGATCGGCACAGATTTTATCCAGAGCGTGGTTATCCTGATCGGGATTGTATTTATCGGTTGTCTGGTTGTGGGTCGCCTGGATTTTGACGCGGCATATACCCATGTTCAGACCTATCAACCGTCTCTACTGAAGATCGCGATGCCTGCGGCGTTACTCGCGGTTTTCAATAATATGCTCTTCGGTTTCGGAGAGGTTTTTCACAACAATGTGTGGTGGTCCAGGGCTTTTGCGATGCGGAAGGATTTAGCACCCAAGGCATTTTTCCTCTCGGGACTTCTTTGGTTTCCGATACCAATTGCGGCAGGATTCATCGCTCTCGCGGCAGGCCCTCTTGGGATTAATATTGTAGATGAAAATCAAACCGGCCCGACGGTGGCTGCGGAAGTCATGGGCCAAGCGGGCTTTGGCGCAATTTCCGGAGCGCTGATTCTGATTGTGCTATTTTGTTCAATGGCTTCGTCAATCGATTCATTGCTCGCTGCCACCTCAGACTTATTGATCCGTGATGTTCACGAAGGTCTTCTGAAAAGAGAGCATTCGGAGAAAAATTTCCGCAAAATTGCTTTCGTAGTTATCATTACGGTCGGGTTGATTTCCTGGCTTTTGGCGGTTCCCCATTGGCCAATTATCAACGCACTATTCATCTCCGGTCCCTTGGTTGGAAGTCTGATCTGGCCGGTGGTAGCAGGGCTTTATTGGAAAAAAATCAATAGATCGATCGTTCTCATAGGCATTTTGCTGGGCTGTGCGGGTGGAGTGACGGCCTACTTTACCCTTGGTTGGTTCACTGCCTCCCTTGCGGGAACGGCAATTTCGATGATATTTACTATTTCCGCCCGTTTTCTGAATCCCTCGCCCGTTAACCGCAGTTAGACTTCCCATGTTTTCCCAAAGCTTTCTCCATATCCTCATTGTCACAGCTCTGGCTTGGACAATGTCGGGCTTACTGCTGCTAATCGTTCTCTTTGTCAGAGATTGGCTGAAAGGAACTCTATGGTGAGACCTGATGATGCAATGATTTTACCTCCTAAGCCAAACTTTAGATCCAATATGGACCAAGAACCCAATGCGACCCTGCAGGCGGGTATTCGCGAAAATGCGATCACCCAAAACATCGAACCTCCGGAAGGATCCGAAGCGATCCGTCCGGAACCTTCAGATCTTTTCATCAATAATCCTGTCGACTTCTCCGTGTTGAGGGAACTCGAGGGAAAGAGTGTCCTCACTGCGAGTCAGTTTTCATTCGATCAAGTAGTGGAGCTTGCCAAATTGGCAGCAATTTTGGAAAAAATCGAAATTTGGCCTTATCATCCGCTGGACGGTAAGATTGCGGTCACAGCATTCTTTGAAGCTTCTACCAGGACAAGAACCAGTTTTGAAAGTGCGGTTCTGCGTCTGGATGGCAAAGTAATTTCTATTGCCGACGGCAGAACCACCGGCCAAGCGAAGGGGGAATCACTTTCGGATATTGGCGAGATGTTCAACGCCTATGCGGATCTTGTGATCATGCGGCATACTGATACCAATGGGCCGGATGAAATTTTGAAGAATCTTCGGATTCCCCTGATTAATGCTGGAAATGGTTCTGGCGAGCATCCCACCCAAGCGCTCGCGGATTGGTTCGCTCTATTGAAATGGATGCCAGCTCTGGCAAGTCCTCATCATGAAGGCGAGCCGCTTCTTAACTTCGGCATATTGGGAACACCCGGTTCAATGCGGGCGGTGAAGTCATTCCTTTTGATGTCGCTTTTGTTCAAGGATCACATCGGCAAGGTCACGGTGATCTCGGAAATGGCGGATCCTTTCGGAGAAGAAGTTACGGCTCGCCTTACCGAGGCCGGAATCGATTACGAAGTATCAAACGACGTCCGGGAGCATCTTCCGACCCTCGATGTAATCTACATGAATTCCATCGCCTTCCTGGGTGACTCCTATAAGAGCATGGACAGTCGTTTCAAGCTGAACTCGGAGAGTGAGATCAAGAAAAGCACAGTAATTCTCCACCCGATGGCTCGCCTTGACGAGCTGGATACTTCACTCGATAGCACGGCTCACAATCTCTACTTTTCGCAAGCTCACGGAGCTGTGTTCATCCGGCAGGCGCTGCTGATGGCGGTGCTGGGGCGCCTGAGTGCGCTTCCTAATCTTACAGATCTCAAACCTATCTAAAACAACTACTATATTTATCTTATGTGCGGCATTGCCGGCCATTTTTCGGCCAAACCTCTTCCTGAAAACTCACCTGAACTACTGGATCGCCAGTTGGAAACTATCGTGCACCGTGGTCCGGATGGGCGGGGGCATTATATCGATAACGCGAAGGGTGTGGCGCTGGGCCATACACGCCTTGCGATCAATGATCTGGAAGGTGGTTGCCAACCTTTGCACGCAGTGGATGGAAGATACGTGCTGACGACGAACGGAGAGTTTTACGACTTCAAGCGCCATCGCGCAACGATGATGGCAGAAGGTGATAGGTTTCTGACTAAATCCGACTCTGAGATAGCGATCGGGCTATACCGGAAGTTCGGCTTGGATTTTACCGAGCACTTGCGGGGAGAGTTTGCTTTCGCGTTGTATGATCGAACCGCAGACGAGCTCATCTTGTTGAGAGACCGTTTCGGAGTGCGGCCACTTTTCTTTTGGGTATCCCCGGATAAAAGCAAGATCGTCTATGGCTCCGAGGCGAAATCCGTGCTGGCTCATCCAGATGTGCCGGCACGTTTGGATCGCAAGGCGGCCCTACATCAGCTGATGCAGACAATCGCTCCTGGAATGAGTGCGTTTGAGAACATCGAGTCGTTGGCACCAGGCCATTTCCTGCGCATCAGAAAGCGAAACGGACAGCTCGACATCCATCAGCAGCGTTACTGGGATTTCGATTTTCCACATGAGGAAGAACGACCAGGCAAGGTGGATGAAAAAGAGCACGTGGAAATTGTTCGTGAGGAATTGATCAAGGCTATCGTGCTAAGACTCGAGGCTGATGTGCCGGTTGGCTGTTATCTTTCCGGAGGGATTGATTCCTGCTGCATCCTTGGCCTTGCGACCGGGGCGATGCAATCACCTACAAAGGCCTATACCATCTCCTTTGATGATGATGCCTACGATGAGGCTCCTATTGCCAAGCAAATGGCGGAGTCCATGGGGGCGGACCAGGAAGTCATCAATCTGAACGCTGCCGACCTATATGGAGAGAATTATGTGAACACGGTGTGGCATGCGGAGCGGACATTTTACAATACCTTAGGCGTGGCGAAGAATCTGATGTCCAAGCGGGTCAAGGAATCAGGCTATCGATGCGTGATTACCGGTGAGGGTGCGGATGAGCTTTTTGCAGGCTATCCAGCTTTGAAGAGAGATATGTTTCTGCACGGATTAAAGCATGAGCCGGAGAATGTTCGTGCGGAGTATCAGGCAGCTTTGGAGAAAACGAACTCTCTCTTCAAGGGCGCGATTCTGGCAGAAACCCAGCGGACCCATCACAAATGGGAATCACTTTGCGGATTTACTCCGTCGTGGATCCAGCCATGGATGGACACGTTGGATCTCGCCCGTCCTTTGCTCTCCGACGATTTATTGCATGAGCTGGAAGGCTATGATCCCATTGAGGAGATAGCCAACCGTATCGATCCGAGTATGGTCGAGGGGAGACATCCGCTGGATATTGCTCAATACACTTGGTCGAAATGTCAGCTGGAGGGGCAGATTCTAAACTGGGGCGGTGACCGGGTGGATATGGCAAACTCCATGGAGTCCCGTCCGGCATTTCTTGATCATCACCTGGCAGCAGCAGCGGTGAAGGTTCCCCCCAACCTGAGAATCAAGGGAAACATCGAGAAACATGTATTACGGGAAGCTGTGAAGGGTGTCTTACCGGAAGTTCTCTACAAACGTGAAAAGTTTGCCTTCATGGCCCCCCCGGCTCACACGGATAAAGCCAAGATGGCGAAAGTGGAGGAACTCGTCAGTCAATATCTCAATGCATCTGTAATTGAGGATGCGGGTATTTGCTCCCCGGAGCGTGTGGCGAGGTTCCTGGAGGGTTACCGCCGCGATACGGATCCTACCTCTCTGGTCCGCAAAGACACGTTGCTGAACCATTTGCTCACGCTTCATATTCTCCACCGCCAGTTTACTTCGTGAAAACTCCTGAAAAGCTCAGAGTCGATATAGAACGGATCAAATCCGACATTCTCACACTCGCCGCGATAGGAAAGAACGAGCAGGATCGTGGAATATACCGGATGGCCTTCTCCGACAAGGATATGGAGGGGAAACGCTGGCTGACGAAGAGAATTTCGGAGAATGGCCTCGAGGCCTCGAGCGATGGCGCTGCAAACGTATCAGGCGTATTGAAGGGAGAAGCAGATTATCCGCGCATCTACGTAGGCTC
Organism: Luteolibacter algae; assembly: GCF_042683045.1. Taxonomy (NCBI): domain Bacteria; kingdom Pseudomonadati; phylum Verrucomicrobiota; class Verrucomicrobiia; order Verrucomicrobiales; family Verrucomicrobiaceae; genus Luteolibacter; species Luteolibacter algae. The sequence goes on from NZ_JBHUIT010000027.1 coordinate 32,162, forward strand.
CCACATTGATACGGTTCCATGTGCGGGGATGTTGGATGGAACCTTGGGGGTGGTTGTCGGTCTGGAATGTCTGCGCGTGCTTTGTGCGGAAAAAATACAGCCAAAAAAGAGCTTGGAACTGATCGCCTTCAGCGACGAGGAAGGCCGCTTCGGCGGAACTTTTGGCTCTGAAGCGTTTACCGGCACGTTAACGATGGAAAAGGTCGAGAGTGCAAAGGATCTGAACGGTGTAAGGCTGTGGGATGCGATGGCAGCACATGGCATGGATCCCTTGAAAGCGCTTGATGCAACCCGGCGCCCCGATGAGATCAATTCCTACCTGGAGCTCCACATAGAACAGGGACCCGTGCTGGACGAGAATCGCCTGCAAGTCGGCATCGTTGAAAGTATCACAGGCCTTCAATCATGGTCCCTGAGGTTCACTGGTGAGGCAAACCATGCGGGAACCACACCGATGGACTATCGGAAAGATGCGTTCATGGGACTGGCGGATTTTGCCCATGAATTACCTCGGATTTTGGAAGAGAACGGCGGCGATCATTCGCGGGCAACCATAGGAAAGGCAGAAATCCTACCGGGTGCGCCAAATTCCGTGCCGGGCATGGTAGAATTTTCGCTCGATTTCCGGGATCCGTCTCCGGAAATTCTGAATGAGCTATCCCTCGCATTCCAGAAGGCTTTGGCAGCGATTTCACGGCGCCGCGGATTGAAATTCGAATTTCATATCCAGGGGGAGATTCATCCCGTTGCTTCCGATAGCCGTCTGACGGAACTGCTGCAGGACCAAGCCGAGACCCTTGGCTTGAATTTTACCCGTATGCTCAGCGGCGCAGCCCACGATGCGCAATTGGTGGGACGGATTGCTCCGATGGCCATGATTTTCGTGCCGAGTAAAGGGGGGATGAGCCACTCGCCCGCGGAATGGACCGCATGGGAAGATATTGAAGCCGGTGCCAATTTGATGCTCTCCACGCTATATCAATTGGCCATGAAACCCTTGGGATCATAACTTATGACAGATGATAATTTGCTGGATCCATTGACTCCGATCTATCGCGAGTCATTTGCGGAAAATCCGAAACATGAAAAGGATCTACGGAACCGGAACACCGCGCTCTTGTGTATAGATATGCAGTATCTGGATGCTGCCGAGGGGCACGGTCTCTTTGCTGAAAACGATAAATCCCCGATTCCGCTCGACGAGATGCGGTATTATTTCGATAGGCTCAAGAGCACGGTTTTCCCGAACGTCCACAATCTCCAGAATTGTTTCCGGATGCACGGACTGGAGGTGATCCACGTTCGTATTCAGTCACTTACCCATGATGGAAGAGACCGGGGGAAGGGTCATAAACGGTTGAATTTGCATGTCGCGCCCGGTTCGGCGGATGCTTGTTTCATCGAAGAAGTAGCACCGGTGGGGGACGAGATTGTGATCAATAAAACGGCAAGCGGTGTCTTTTCGTCCACAAACCTTCACTACGTCCTGACAAATCTCGGTATCAGTTCTCTTTATGTTGTAGGTGTTTACACAAATGAGTGTGTGGAAACGACGGTCAGAGATGCATGTGACCTGGGTTATCTGGTAACAATGGTCGATGACTGCTGTGCGACCGTCACGCCAGAGCTACATGAGGCCAGCCTCAAAACACTCCGCGATCGCTATGCTCGCATCATCACCGCTGAAGAGGCAATGGATGCGATCGAGCGCGAAGTGAAGGAAATCTGAGAGTTAGATGACATTGTCACCGAGCCAGGCGCGGAAGGTTTCCCAATCCTTTGGCAGCTCTGTGGCTACCTTTTCCTGATCTGCGAGGACAGCGAGCCGCTCGGGAATATCCACTTTTCCCACGCCTAGCTCTGCATCCATCACATCCGGGAACTTGGCCGGATGTGCAGTCTCCAATGTAATCGTCGCAGAGCCGGGATGCGCCGCCCGGTAGTTGCGGGCGGCCAACCAGCCCACGGCTCCATGCGGATCGATTTCATAATTGAACAAAGATTTCACTTCGCGCACGGCGGCTCGGGTTTCTCCATCCGAAAAACTTATGCCACTGACGCTCTCCCGCATTTTTTGCCAGGAATTTCCAAACAGTGCCTGCATGCGGACAAAATTTGATGGCGCTCCCACATCCATCGCGTTCGAAATTGTCGCGATACTTGGGCGTGGGGTATATTCGCCCTTTTTGAGATATTCCGGGACGACGTCATTCCGGTTCGTCGCCGCGAGGAAATGCTCGACTGGCAGGCCGACCTGTTTCGCAAGAAGTCCCGCAGTCAGGTTGCCAAAGTTTCCGGAAGGGATCACAAAGGTGGGCTTCACTCCTTCGGGAAGCTGTCTAGCACTGTGGATATAGTAGAAGCTTTGCGGGACAAGACGCGAGAGGTTGATCGAGTTCGCAGAAGTCAGGTTCATGCGCTCTGCGACCTCGCGGTCCAGAAACGCTTTTTTTACAAGCGCCTGGCAATCATCGAAGGTGCCATCGATTTCCAATGCGGTGATGTTTCCACCCAGGGCGGTGAGTTGCTTTTCCTGAAGGCCGGATACTTTACCCTTCGGATATAAAATGATCACACGGGTGCCCGGAACATTATGAAAAGCCGAAGCAACCGCGCCACCGGTATCGCCGGAGGTAGCGACCAATACGGTAAGCAGTCTGTCTTCCCCGCGGGTGAGATGTGCCATGAGCCGGGCCATGAAGCGGGCTCCAAAATCTTTGAACGCAAGAGTCGGGCCATGGAAAAGCTCAAGAATATGATCTCCCGGAGCTAGGGTGACGAGCGGGGCGTCGAAGGCAAGTGTGCCCTCAACAATATCGCGGAGTTCCGGCGCGGGGACATCCTCGCCGAAGAAAGCTTCAGCCACGGCGAAGCCAATTTCCTGAAATGTCAGCTCACGCCAGATGGTCCAGAAGTCTCTCCCGAGAACTGGCAGCTCATTCGGCATGTAAAGGCCATTGTCCGGCGGAAGAGAGCGTAGAATCGCTTCCTTGAGATCGACCTGGTGGCTTGGATTACTGGTGGAGTGATATTTCACGGCACTTGAAGATGGTTTGAGTTAGCTGACGACGTGCACGCCGTGGGGATTGATCTTGGAGATATGCAACTGGCAGTTTACCGGGATTTCCTTGAAGACCTTTTCTATCGCCGCGCCTACTTTTCGTGCGGATTCCTCACCTTCACAAAGCGCGAAAACCGAAGGACCCGCGCCGGAAATGGAAAAGCCCAGAGCACCTGCGGAAAGTGCCGCCCGTTTTGCTTTGTAGAAATCCGGGATGAGTTTCTGACGGCGAGGCTCTGCGATGACATCGTGGATGGAGCGGGAGATCAGACCGTAATCTTCCTGAATGAGTCCAAGAATCAAGCCGCCGAGGTTGCCGATTTGTTGGGTGGCGTTCTCCAAAGGTATTTCTTTGGGCAAAATTTCACGGGCGACCTTGGTTAAGATTTCGATATCCGGGTGAACCACAGCAGCCCAAAGGTTTTTCGGAGCTGGAATCTGTGCGATATCGAGCTCTTCGTTGGAGCGGATGAAAACGATGCCGCCGAGGAGACATGGTCCGACGTTATCCGCGTGCCAAGCTCCGTCCGCAGAGGCTTCGCCAGCCATCGCAAATGGGAGCAACTGGCGTTTGGAGAGCGGCTCCCCAATGAGCTTGTTCACGGCGAAGGCACCTGCCACAGCCGATGCGGAGGAAGAGCCCAGGCCGGAGCCAAAAGGCATTTTTTTATGGATTTCCATTTCGATACCCCGGTCGAGCATGCCGAGATGTTTGAGAAGATCCAACGCGGCGACTCCGGCGGTATTTTTGGTGGGATCTTTCGGCAGTTTTCCGTCATCCCCGGTGATTTTTGTGATCTGAAGGCCGGGTTTGTTTGAGTTGCGGACGACGATTTCATCGCCCGGAGAATCGATGGCAAAGCCAAGGACATCGTATCCACAGGCGACATTGGCGACTGTGGCTGGGGCGAATACGCGGATTTCTTGATTAGCGGACATGGCGGTTTTCCCTCCGAAAGGGGCGGGAGTCTGCTTCGGTTATACCTTGCATATCAAGCCCGACTTTAGGTGTCCTTTGCTCGCGGAAATGATCTCCTGTCACACGGCAGCTTCCTTGCGGGCGACGAGATTGTTGAATTTTTCCTCCAGTGCGCGCAGAAGCTGTGGATCCTCGATTTTTTTGTTCTCGGACGTGACGATGTAGAGCGTGTCCATCGCCACTCCTTTCTCGGTGCAAATCCGCGCATGTGCGGTGTCCAGCCCCGCTTCATTGATCGTGTGAAATAAATCGTGGAGCAGTCCGATACGGTCGAGAGCCTGTATCTCAACCGTTGTGCAGCTCGGGTGAAGATCATTGGAAACATGAGCGCGAACCGGGACGGAAAGGCCGGTTTCCGTGCGGGGTTTCAGGAAATTCTGCTTGAGCTTCAGGTATTGCTCCGGCTCGTATTTTTCTGACTCAAGGATTTGAGTGAAGGTTCTGATGAAACGCTTACGAGTGGTTTCGTTGGAAATCGGTTCGAAGTTGGTTGTGCAAACCCTGAAAATATTGAGGACAATATCATCAGTGCGGGTGAAAAGGTCTGCCGAGAGAATGTTGATCTGCTCCGAGGCAAGAGCGCAGCACAGTTTTTCCAGGTGCAGCGGCCGATCGTGGGTGGCAAGCACGAGTTCGGAATAGCCTTTGTCCGGATGATCGATCCATTTCACGCAAAATGCGTGGGGATTTTGTTTGTTATGCTGTTCATCGAGGAAACTGCGAATTGCCTCAATTTGCGTGACGATGAAAGACGCTTCCCGATAGGCGAAGGCAGCGTCCGGAGTGCGGGAAAAGTGCGCTTTGATCTCCTTGGTGTAATCATCCGGCATAAGCGCAATTACCTCACGGCGCAGCTCCTGCCGATCGGTATCGAGCCGTCTGGTGAATTTTTCCCGGCCTTCGATAAGGAAACGTTTGGTCGCCTTGTGAAGCTGGAGCATCAGGGATTCCTTCCAGCCGTTCCACGCATCTGGGGCGGTGCCACTAGTATCGCAGTAGGTGAAGAGCAAGAGAGCATCCAGGTTCTCTGTGGTTTTCATGATGGCAGCGAACTCTGCGATCACCTCTGGATCCTCCAGGTTTTTGGTGGTCGCTGTCCGCCAGAATGTCAGGTGATTGTCCACAAGGAACATGATGAGCGAGTAGCGGCGACCTTTGATCTGAAGTCTGGCGCAGAGTTTTACCGCCAGCATGGCGGAGCCGTCGATGTGCTCCCGGACATTTTCCGACCGGCCTGTATCGTGGAGAATCAGGGCAAGATAAAGCGCATACGGATCGACGATTTCATGGAACAGTCTTCTGAAAAGATCGAACTTGGGGTCTGTATTGTCCAAAAGCTTATCAAGCTCATCAATACAGCGGAGCGTATGCTCGTCCGCGGTGTAGCGATGGAAAAACTCGTGCTGGACCAGGCAGTCCAATGCTCCGAACTCGGGGAGGTAGCGCCCCAGAAAACCGATACGGTGCATTTGGCGGAGTGTGCGGGCGACTTCGCCCTTACGTTCGAGAATTGCCTGAAAGGTCTCACGGTTGGCTTTGAGATACCGGAAAGGCCGGTCGATATCGTTCCAGTGGCTCGCGATCAACCGCCTCATTTGAGGGGAAAGGCGCAGGCCGCGCACTTGCGAGTGCTGGAAGAGCCGCATCATGCGGTGGATATCGTCTTTGAAAATTTCATGGTTGGCCGGGTAGATCCGGCCGTTGCGGGCGATGAACCCATCAAACTCCTCACGCTTTTTTTTGCGAAAGGTCAGGAAGGAGCGCAAACCGCTTTCCGCGATGGTATCCTGCTCGATTTGGAAGGTTTCCATGAGGGAATTCGAATGGCGGTAGAGGTGGCGGGTATGGCGATAGTAATCCCGCATGAATGCCTCCGTGCGCCGGAGAATGCTACGCTGTGGGTAGGCGAAAGAAGTCGCGACCACGCCTTGGAGCTGGAGGGTGAGAATATCGGTGGACTTACCGGTATGGTAATGGAGGTCATTCCTGACGCGTAGCAGGAAATCGTTTGCTTCTTCAATTTCGCGGAGGGTGCTTGCGGTGATGATTTTTTTTTCCACAAGTTTTCCCAGATCCGCCGAGCCGGTTTTCATGCGGGCGACCCAGAGCATGTTCTGGTAATCCCGCAGACCTCCGCAGGATTCTTTGACATTCGGCTCCTGGAGAAAGACGGTGTAGGAGGATTTTTTGTGCCTGGAACGAAGATCCTGGCGGCGATTTTCCAGGAACTCATCATATCCTTTTGCAATGCAGTTTTTATCGTAGCTGACGAGAAATTCCTGATAGAGCTCCTTATTGCCCGCGATCAAACGCGTCTCCATCAGGGCGGTGAAGTTTTGTTGATCCGCCCTGGCTTCCTGAATACATTCTGCGATTGATCGGCAGGACTGGCCGACTTTGAATCCTAGATCCCACAACACGTAGAGAACCCTTTGCACAAGCTCCTGGACGTGTTTCGGGAGCTTGGTGGAAGCCCGGGGAAGGAGAAACAGGATGTCAATATCTGACCCGGGATTCAAGGTGCCACGGCCGTATCCGCCGATCGCCACCAGGGAAAGTGGTGAGCTCTCAACTCCCTGGGCATTGATCGTCGCCTGTAGAATAGTGGCCAGCAATACATCGATGAGCTCGGAACGTGCCTCCGCGATTTCCAATCCACCTGCTCCATCGCGATGACGGGCTAGGATAATCTCCTGCTCGGACTTCATGAAACTCTGGTAAAGGCCCATCCGCTCATCGGGCGAGAGCTGTCCGTCAATGGCAGGTTTTAAGATCTGATTGGCTTTTTGTTGGAGCGGCGAGGTTTCTGACATTGGAAATGGGGTAATCTAAGGAGAAAATGATGGATTTTGGAACTGGAAGCACGTCGTAACGCAGAATCTGGAATGAAATTTTTGCAGTGTTTATCGGCATTGTGGCTCCCTGATGCGGATGGCGTGCCGAAATATGAACTATTTATCGATAGGTATGAATCTGATCTGGTTTCCGGAGCTTCGGGCGGGATTTGGCTGGATGCTGAAAACCCGCAAACCGGAGGCTGGAATGGCTGTTTCTCAATGGGTGATCGGCGTCAGGTTAAGGTATCGTATTCCGAAGGTGATAATATAAGGGAGTGAAAAAATAGACACGATCGTTGTCGCGACGACAATCTGGACAGCGACGCTGGATTTTCCTCCGTAGAGACGGGCGAGAAGAATAGGTGTCATCGCCGCAGGCATGGCGGCTTGCACGAGAAGGACCTGGCGGATTTCCACTGCCATCGGGATATGTTTGGCGCAGACAATGATGATTGCCGGAATGACGATAATGCGGACTACGATGGATGCAAAAATGATTTTCCACGACGGTTTTTCCGAGCCTACCAGATCAATGATAGAGGCACCTGTCATGATGATGGCCAGAGGAAAAGCTCCCGCACCGGCCATGTGCATCGCTTCCCGCACCGGGCCGTTGATCTTGTCATCCAGGTGAAGGCTAATGAGGAGAATTCCTGTAACGACCGCGATGATCGGACCATTGATCAGTCGTTTCCAGCGAATGCCACGCTCTCCGCTCATCAGCATCACGCCGATGGACCAGAGGGCGATTTCCACGCCGATGTTGTGAACAAACAGCACGGCGACTGCGGAGGAGCCCCAGAGAATTTCCACCGCCGGAATGGATAGGAATCCGTAGTTCTGACAGCCACTGGTGAGGGCGAAGGTGCGGATGCCATTCCCGGGAATCAGACCAATGATTTTGCCAGTGCCGTAGCCGACCACCAGCCCAATGATGATAAAGGAAAATCCCAGCCCGGCCCCGGTAAATAGCACGCCTGCACTCCGTAAAACCTCGGATCCCAGCATTTTGTCCAAAATGAAGCAGGGAAGCATCACGGAGAAGATGACATGCATCACCCCCACATCGTGGTCATGGCGCAGAACGCCCAATTTCCTGAGAACTGCCCCGCCAAGCGTGAGTAGATAGATCGGTAAAACAGCAAGGACGACTGTGGCTGGCGAAATCACGCCGGGAGGTTTGTTTGATGTCGGGCGAATGTCGATTGTGGAGTGAAGCTTCGCGAAAATCGGCGCTTTCTGGTGTCGAGTGCTTGGTGGTTGCGTTGCAGGGAAAATCGGGGAGAGTGGTGGCGAGTTATGACGAACGTAGAGCAGATCAAAGAAGCACTGAAGCAGGTCAAGTATCCTGGATTTTCCCGGGATATTGTGTCCTTTGGCTTGGTGAAGGCGGTGGAGTTCGAGGGCGAGGATCTCGTCGTAAAGATCGAAGTCGCGACAAAGGATCCAAAAGTCCCGCAACAAATTTTCAAGGATTGCCACGAAGTGCTTGGAGCGATTGATGACGTGGGCACCGTGAAGATAGATATCGATGTGAAGGACGCTCCGGAAGCCGCTGGCGGTGCGATCGGGAAATCCTCCATCCCTGGGGTAAAACGAATTATTGCTGTGGCCTCCGGTAAAGGCGGCGTGGGAAAATCCACCGTCGCGGCGAACCTTGCCATCGCACTTTCCGCACGGGGGTTGAAGGTCGGCCTATGCGATTGTGATCTCTACGGTCCCTCTGTTGCCCAGATGTTCGGCACCACCGAGCGACCGAATGCGAATGAGAACGACGAGATCATCCCGATCGAGGCCCACGGTTTGAAACTGATGTCGATGGGCTTCCTTTTGGAGGACAAATCTCCCGTCATTGTGCGGGGGCCGATGGCTACCCGCTACACTCAACAGTTTCTCCGCCAAGTCGCATGGGGCGAGCTCGATGTGTTGGTTCTGGATCTTCCTCCGGGGACTGGCGATATCCAGCTGACGATCGTCCAGACGGTAGCCGTCGATGGTGCGATCATTGTGACCACCCCGCAGGAAGTTGCATTGATCGATGCGCGGAAAGCCGTGGCGATGTTTGCAAAGGTCAATGTGCCGATCCTCGGTCTGATCGAGAATATGGCTTGGTTTGAGTGCGATGCCGGGAAGCGCTACTACCTGTTCGGCGAAGAAGGCGGAGTCCGCGAGGCAGAGGATATGAATGTGCCGTTATTGGCTCAGATCCCCATCGATATGCCCACCGGTAGAGGAGGCGACAATGGAAAACCGGTGGCACTCACCGATCCGAAGAAAAATAAGGTATCCGCAGCCTTCCATGCGATGGTTGCCGATTTGAATGTCTGATGCGGATGACCGGTCATTTGGTTTCCCGGTCATCCGTTTTCCGGGAAGTCAATTACCTAGGGTGACCCAGCGCGGCGAGCAGGCGGTGCTGGGCAATATTGTAGTCCAATACCGCATCGACTTCCGCTTGCTTGGCTTCTGCGAGAGTCTGGATGGATACGAGAGCTTCAATCGGCAAGCCCTGGGCTTCCTGCAGTCGATCCGTTGTCAGGCGATACGCGTTTTTCGCATGCACGGCAGCTTGTTTTCCGAGAGGAATCCGGGTGCGTTGCGCATGAGCTTCTGCACGTGCGGCGGCGACTTCGTTGACAATGATATCAAGGGCTCTGGCTTCATTTAGCTTTGAAAGCTTTAGCTCCGCTTCTTTTTCCCGGGCGGCCGCCGCGTTTCCAAAGCCAAGCCCTTCAAGTTTCCAATAAATCATTGCGGTGACTTCCTCGCGGTTGTCGGAGTCTTCGGTGGAAGAGCCCCGGCCCGCACCAAAGTCAAAATTTGAATATCCGGCGGCGACGTTCGGTAAAAATGGCTTTACCTTCTGCTCGGTCAGACGATTTGCTGCGGCGGCGACTTCCGATTGCATTTGCCTCGTTTCCGGACGGAAACGGAAGGCGGTTGCCACCATTCTTGAGACAGACTCATCCGGATCGACGAGATCGATCGGAGAGACCGATTTATCCACGGGAATCAGGGTCAGGGAAGGGGACAGATGAAGGAGCCGGGCAAGCGCGGCAGATCGGCGCAGGAGGTCAGCCTCGGCACGTGCCGTCTGTCCCTGGCGCAGCAAATGATTGGCCAAGGTGCGCTCGGAATCGGCTTCCAGGCCTTCCCCCGCAGCGGAAAAAGCTTTGGTGGACTCCGCCAGTTTTCTGGCGGATGCCTCGACCTCACGGGAAAGCTGTAGGACCGCGCGGGCGCGAACCAGCTCGTAGTAGGCCGCTGCCGCATCGGCAAAAATTTCGTGCTCTTTTGCTTCTGCTGCGGCGACGGCAGCCTTCCGATCCTGACGGGTGGCAAGCGGAGCGAATATCGCGCGGCTGACATTGAGATCCAGTGATAAACCAGGTGCTCCGGAAGCGGTGCCAAGACCGGAAGATTCGGAAACACGGGAGGCGTTCACCGGCGTTCCGAGTGTATCCTGCAAGAGCCCGTTTTGTTTCGCGAAAGATGCACCAACGGCTAGGTCCGGCACTAGGGTCAGCATCGCTCGATCGGCGCGTGCAGCCGCACGATTGGATTTTTCGATAGCTATTGCGAGATCCAGGTTACGTCCGGCTGCGAGTTTCAACGTCGTTTCCAAGTCGATGGGAAATGTGCCGGACGCCGGGACGAGGCTCGCAACCGAGTAATCGGATGCTGTGGAGCCCTGATTGGAATCTGTGGCCGATGGGAGATTAGTGCAGGAGCAAATAGCCGCAACCGCGGGAATGAAAAGAATGTTACGCATAAGTCAATGTGGGGAAATGGCTTTCTAAAAAGTGTGAGGAAACCTAAGGCACGGAGTGGGCGCTCTCGGGATCGGTGGGATCGAGGGAAGCGGAAGTTACCTTTTTATTGGTAAATAGCGCGAAGACCGAGGGCAGGACGAACAGGGTGGCAAGAGTCGCACAAACCAGGCCGCCGACCACTGCGCGCCCGAGAGGCGCCGTCTGATCGCCGCCTTCACCCAGACCCAGCGCAAGGGGCAACATCCCTGCCGTCATGGCGCAGCTGGTCATCACCACCGCTCTAAGGCGAGAACGCGCACCTGCTATTGCGGCGGCCGCCGGATCAGCGGATTTTCTCCGTTCTGTCTCCGCGAAGGTGACGAGCAGGATCGCGTTCGCCACGGCTACGCCGATAGCCATGATGGAGCCGATGCCGGACTGGATATTGATCGTGGTGCCGGTGACCCATAGTGCGAGGATAATACCGGAAATTACTGCAGGTGTGGTAGAAATGACGACCAGTGCCAGACGGATCGATTGGAAGTTTGCGCACAGAATGAGGAAAATCACGATGACCGCGATGATCATCCCGGAGCCGAAGCCTTCGCTGAGCTGCTGGAAGGGAACGACCTGGCCCCGAAGATCGACTTTCGTTTTTGGGTCTTTCGGCGGACCGACCTTATCCAGCACCTCTTGAACCTCTTTTATCGCGGTTCCGAAATCGGTGCCATGGATATTGGCCGTGATACTGACTACACGGGCGAGGTTGTAGCGCTCATAGGTGCCGACAGCTGTGCTTTGCTCGATCTCGGCGAGGTTCCGTAGGAGAACGGGCTTTTCATTCGAGGAGCTGATCGGGATGTTTTTGAGATCTTCTATGGATGTCGTTAATTCCTCCGGGATCTGCACCTGGAGATTGTAGGAAACCCCGGATTTTGGATCCGCCCAGAAGTTCGGCACTGTGAAGCGACTGGACGTCGTTGCCGCCACAAGAGACCGGGCTATGTCATCGACTTCCACTCCCAGTAGCCCTGCCCGCTCCCGGTCGATGTGGACATTGACGGTCGGGAAATTAAGGTCTTGGCTGAACTGGAGATCGCGTAGGGAGCCGACCTTCTTGAGTTCTTTTAAGAGAAGTTCCGCATGTGCTTTGCTCACAGCGATGTCGGGGCCGCTCACGGCGATCTCCAAGGGTGTTGGCGAGCCAAAGCTCATCACCCGGGTGACGATGTCCTGGGGCTCGAAGGAGATGGATACCTCGGGCATTTCCGCTTTGAGAACGGACCGCAGTTTTTCTTTCAAATCTGCAATTCTGATCCCGGAGTCCTCGGTTAGCTGGACGGCGAGAAAACCTTCGCCCGGACCGCCGTTCCAGAGGTAAACCAGATTGACAGGGAAAGATGAGTTGTGGACGCCCACCATGCCGATGGACATCTCGACCTTGTCTTTCCCGCCGACCTCACGGGCAACGGTATCAAGAATGCGGATTGCGATTTTTTCTGTGATGGCGACCTGGGTGCCGCTCGGGGCGCGAAAGCGGATGGCAAATTGGCCGCTATCTGTCTGAGGGAAAATCTCGCGGCCGATCTGCGGACCGATCAATCCAATGACGAGCAAAGTAACGGCGAGGTATGCCGATACGACCAGCCAGCGGGCCGAGACGAAACCTTTTACCAATGGGGCGAAGCCACGGGCCAGGATGCCTTCTTTTTCCTCGTGGATCTTTTGTTTCCCTAGTAGCCAGACAGAGAGAACCGGCACGAGAGTGCTGGAGAGAAAGAACGAAGCGATCATGGAGAATCCCACCGCAAGGGCGAGGGGAACGAAGAGTGCCTTGGCAGCGCCGACCATGAAAAACGCGGGAATGAAAACCGCGAGGATACAAAGCATCGCGAGAAAGCGGGGAAGAGCGGTTTCCCGGGTGCCGGTGAGTGCCGCCTGGGCAATGGAATCACCTTTGGCGAGACGTGAATGGATATTTTCCACGGCAACGGTTGCCTCATCGACGAGGATTCCGATCGCCAGAGCCATGCCGCCGAGCGTCATCAGGTGAATCGTTTGGCCGGAGATCCATAAAGCCAGGCAGGCTGCCATCAGGGCGAGGGGAATATTGATCACAACGATGAAGGCACTGCGCCAATCGCGGAGGAAAAGCAGAACCATCAGACCGGTAAGGATCGCTCCGATGCCGCCTTCTTTTAGAAGATCTCGGATGGAGCGCTCGACAACGGGTGATTGGTCGAACTCGTAGCTGACCTTGATGCCATCCGGCAGGAGCTTTTGGAATTCGGGAATGTTCTCGCGAACGGTTTTTACCACGTCCAGCGTAGATGCTTCCGCGCGTTTCGTGACAGGTAGATATACCGAGCGTTTGCCATCTGCCAATGCGTAGGCGGTCGTGGTGTCCGCGCCATCGGTGACGGTCGCGATATCACGGACGAACACGGCACGGCCGGAATCTGTCTTGAGGGGAATGTTCTCCAGCTCCTTGATGTCCTTCACGATCGCATTGGTCGGGACGATAGGATACTTGCCATCGATATTGATGTTGCCGGAAGGGCTGATGAGATTCCCGCGAGCCAACGATTGGACCACCGAGTCCGGGGAGAGTCCGGCGGAGCGCATCTTATCGGGATCAATATTCACGATGATTGCCCGCGATGATCCTCCGAATGGCGGCGGAGCGGAAACACCGGGGAGTGTGGCGAAGGCCGGACGCACCTTATTGAGCGCTTGGTCCTGCATTTCGTTGAGCGTGATATCCGGATTATCCGTAGAGAAAACCAGATTGCCCACGGCGACGCTTCCGGCATCAAAGCGCATGATAAACGGTGCCGCAGTGCCGGGAGGCATGAATGCGCGGGAGCGGTTCACCTGGGCTACGGTCTCCGACATGGCTTGTGACATATCTGTTCCGGGGTGGAACTGGAGCTTCATGATCGATGCGCCCTGGATCGATTTTGATTCCACGTGCTCGATGTTGGAAATGTAGAGGAAGTGATACTCGTAGCGGTAGGTGAGATAGCCCTCCATCTGGGCCGGATCCATTCCACCGAAAGGCTGCGCCACATAAATGGTGGGGATTCCCAAGGGCGGGAAAATATCGCGGGGCATGCGTTTTACCGCGATCGAGGAGCCGAGAATGAGCGCGATCGCGACGACGATGATCGTCAACGGGCGGCGTAGGGCAAACGTGAGAATATTCATTGCTGTAATGTGAAAAATGGCTTCTGGAGCCGGTTATGGGATAACGACCTTCTCACCTTCCGCAGGACCTTCCGAAAGAATGGCCATTTTGCCGTCCACGGCTGCAAGCTTCACCAAGACCTTCCGCTCGGCTTCACCTTCGAGCACCATCACAAACCGCGAACCATCGGAGCCGGTGCGCACTGCGGAAAGTGGGACGCGGCTGGATTTTTCCAGCTTTTCGAGCTCAATCGATCCGCTGCCCAGCACTCTGGGTAGCAAGGCAGCGCCCGGGAGATCGACCTCTGCCAGCATCGTCTTCGTAACAGGATCAAGTGAGCCGGATACGCGGGTAAGCTCACTGTTGAAATCCTGGCCTGCGATCTTCAGTGATACAGGATCGCCGGCATTGGCAAGACCCGCGGCGTGTTCCGGGATTTCCAAACGGACGCGGATGGTTTCGGTCTGCTCAACGGTGAAGAGATTTTCACGCATGGAAGCGGGACCCAGAAAATCGCCGGGCTCGGCTTTCCTCTCGACGACGACACCATCGAAGGGCGCTTTGATTCTCGTATATTCCAGTGCCGCCGCCGCCTCCGTTTCACGGGCTGCTGCTGCGAGTGCATCCGCTTCAGCCGCAGTGATGCCCGCTTCCGCTTCGCCGACTTTCGCTTCTGCCGCGATGAGACGTGAATTTGCCTCGTCGCGCGCTTTATTGGTTACCGTGCCCGATTTTGCCAAAGCGGTAATGCGGGTGGTTTCTGATTTGACTGCGCTCATGGAGGCTTCCGCGGAGCGCAGCACGGAGGCTGCCTGGGAGACACGTTGCTTGGCGGCACGGGCTTTATGGGCGGCGTCCAGCTCTGGGGCGTGAATGATCGCGAGTATATCGCCAGCTTTGACTCTAGAGCCGATATCGACTCTCAGCTCCTCGATCCAACCTGTAGCAGAGGTGCCCAGATGGACCCGGTGGTAAGGAAAGGCTTCGGCGGGGAGGGAGATGTTTTTTTCCCAGGGACCGCCGGTCACCAATGCGGTTTCCACCTGGGAAAAAGCCTGCGGCAAAGCGAGCGAAGTTAGGGACAATACAAAAAGCGTAGGTTTGTTCATTTCGGGTAGATGTGCGTGTGGAAATAGTGGGCCGTGCGGTGCCAGCGTGTTTTCGAAAGCGCACCGCCACCGGGATTTGCGGGCAAGCCTCTGCAATGGAGAGGGGAAGGGCTATTTGAATAACCTTAAGATTTGTTCAGAAACAAAATGGGGCTGCCTTCCGGGACGGTATCAGCTTTCCGAGCAATTCAGCGGGAGGCTGATGCGGAAACGGCATCCTTGCTGTCCGGCTTCACGGAGCTGGATAGAACCGCCGATCTGTTCGATTGAGAGCTTGGCGATCGCCAGGCCCAGTCCCGAGCCACCTTCGGTTTGTGAACGAGCTGAATCAATCCGGTAAAAACGCTCGAAGACTTTTTCGCGGTGTTCCGCAGGGATCCCGGGACCGTTGTCGGAAATCTCAATAATGGCTCGGTCACCTTCCTCGAGGCAGCAGACATCGATTTTTGCCTCCCGGGGGCTGTAATGAATAGCGTTGTGGACGATATTCATGATCGCGTGGCGTAGCAGGAGCGCATCGGATTCCAAAGAAACATCACCTTCTCCGGAGACGGTGAGTTGTTGTTTTTTCTCGACCGCAAGAACCTCTAGACTGTCACAGATTTCCACGCAAAGGGCACTCACAGAGAGCGATCGGATAACCGGATTGGCGCTACCGCCTTCGGCTCTGGCAAACATCAGCATGGTGCTGACGAGGTTATTGAGACGGTCCGCCTCCTCCAACATACTGCTGATGGTTTCCCGCAATTCGTGTTCGTTTTCGTTCCCGCGGAGCGCGATTTCGCCAACACTCCGCAGTGCGGTCAACGGTGTGCGCAGCTCATGGGATGCATCCGCGGTGAAACGCTTGAGCGACTCAAACGATAGTTCCAAGCGCTCCAATGTCTGATTGAAAACGGTGGCGAGTTTACCGAGCTCATCATTGGGGTTGGGATTGGGGAGACGCTTGCCGAGGGACTAGGAAGTGATTTTCCCTGCTTCACTGGCCATTGCCCTCAGTGGCTTAAGGGCTTTTCCGGCCATCAGGTATCCACCAGCACCTGCCAATAAGATTGAAATGGGTAGGCCGAGAACGAGACCCGCCAAAATTTCCCTCAGCGTGGAGCGAATCCCGGATTCATCACGAAAAACCCTCAGAATAACTCTGCGTCCATCAACCCGGGTGACCGTCTGCAAGCTGCGTGCCGGGGTATTTTCCTCCAGCTTGATGTTGTAGAAAATTTCAGCTTTTTTCCCTCCCCGGCGTGGTGGCTGGAGAACCTGTGTGGCGTCCTCCGGCCAATGGCTCAGTAACATTTTTTTCCCGGACCAGACATCGAACCAAGTGGATGCGTAGCCGGCGCTGCTGGGAGTGGCCGGACTGTTGGATCTCCATTGGATTCCTCCGTCTTTGGTGGCTTCCAGATGTGCTTCTACGAGCGCCCAGTCGATGCGTAGTTGGCGATCCTGTTCCAGATGGAGCCTCTGATCGATCAGAGTATAAGCCGCTGGGATGAGGACGAGACTCACAGCGCCGGAGACAACCGTGAAGCAGGCTGCCAGCCGCAGCTTCAGCGAGCGGCGGGTCCACCAATCCCGCGGGATGAGAGCTTTCCTGAGAAAAGTTATCACGCGGTGGCTTCAAGGTTACTGCTCAGGAGAAAACCCACCCCGCGAACGGTTTTTATCAGCTTCTGAGGTCTTCCATCATCAATTTTTCTACGCAACCGCGCAATGTGGACATCGATCACATTGTCCAACGGCGTGGAGCGATTCGGTTCCCTCCAAACTTCCTTCGCGAGCATCTGGCGGGTTACCGCTTGCCCTTCATAACGAACGAGAAATGCGAGAAAATCGTATTCCCGCGGCGTGAGGATGATTTCTTCACCCGCTCTCCATGCCTGGCGGGATCTCAAATCGATCACTAGATCGCCGATTTGCTTACGCATGACCTCTTCGTGAATCGCTCTGCGCATAAGAGCTCTCAAGCGAGCCAGCAATTCGGTGAAGTCGAACGGCTTGACCAGGTAATCGTCCGCTCCAGAATCCAACCCCATCACCCGGTCTTCCACAGAGTCCCTTGCGGTTAGCAGCAGAACGGGTGGTTTGAGGGCCAGGTTGCGCAAAACCCGCAGAAGCTCAATCCCGCTGCGCTCCGGTAACATCCAGTCTAGCACAATCAGATCGAAGGCCTCTTCGGTGATAAACCGATAGCCTTCATTGCCAGTTTTAGCGACCACCGCCTCATACCCTTCGGCCTTCAGGCCGTTGCGGATTGCCCGGGCCGTTTTTTGATTATCTTCCACAATCAAAATTCTCATATCAAAGATCTTCGTTATTCGCGGTTGTCAGCACGGCATCGAGCGACCACCGGCCAGCGCCAACGATCAAGAGATAAAGGGAACCAAATGTCATTGATAGATCGGTCCTCGATTCGTGAAGCATGCCCAACAAGCCGTATCTGTCCAACGAACGCGGAGCAAATCCAAAGAACTCAGCCCCAAGCAAGATTGGAATTTTGGTCGTGAATATTGCTACGGCCATGATGGCCAAGAGAGGAATGACCGCGTAGCGGGTGGCAAGCCCGAGAAGCACAAGCACTCCACAGACGATCTCGGTGGAGCCTACAAACGGTCCCATAAGATCAGGAGACGGGATGCCGATTTTTTCAAATCTCCCGCTACCCATTGTTTCGGAGTAGAGAAATTTCTGAATACCCTCACCGAGAAAGACTCCCCCGATCATGATGCGAATGAGTATCGTGGAAGGTGGGGCGGTGCTAATCAGTAGCTTTCTCATAATAGGAAACATGAGGATGGTCACACAGAAGGATCTCTGTCGGAAAAAGAAATCGGCAAGGCACCTCCCGCAGAGCGTCACTATACGATGACACGGAGGCCGGCTTTTCAGATTTCATCATGAGTTTTCTTCATGCTTTTGTCACAATTCACGGTTTTGCGAGTTCTTTATGTGACAGATATGTCACATTGAGCAGCTAGGCTGGAGATTTCCGCGGTGACAATGTCGCGCCATTCCCAGTCCGGACCTGACTTTCCGGAGATGGACGACCTAAAACTAACGATATGAGAAGAATACAAAACAGTATCCCGGCTGTGACTATTATGTCACTTTTTACCGTCACCGGAATGAGCAGCGCCGCGGATGTCGACGCTGTTGAAAATTGGGCAAAAGATGTCTGGAGCCACGCCGTTCTATACGAGAACGAAAACAACCCGATTCTACAAAAGTTCGCCTTTACGGGGCGCGCCCAATTCGACTATGTCGTGATCGATGGTGAAGGCACGACCGCTGGCGGGCCCGGTCGTGATCTCAGCTATGACAACTTTAATACGCGTCGGTTGAGAGCTGGTTTCAAAGCCGGTTTGTTTCAGGATTTCACCCTTCACGTCGAGGCTGACTTCGATCCTGATGAAGATCCGTTTTATCGGCGCCTTACCGATGCGAATCTCGCGTGGAAACCTAGCGACGCCTTTGAGCTGAAAATCGGCAAGCAGGGAATGGGCTTCACCCTGGACGGTAAGACTTCCTCAAAGGAGCTTCTTACCATCGATCGTAGCGCTCTCTCAGGAAACCTCTGGTTTTCGAACGAATATATTCCTGGAATCACCGTTAGTGGTGAACTTGGAAACTGGCACTACAGCACAGGGTTCTTTTCCCAGGGCGAACAGGATAACGAGTTCGGCGAGTTCAATAGCGGCACCTCCTGGGTGGGAACTATTGGCTATGATCTGAGCGACATGACAGGTGCCGATACGGCGGTGGTGGCTTTCGATTATGTGATCAACGAAGAGAATCCGTCCTCTCCGGCATTGTTCACGAACCGCTCGTTCGGACAGATCGCCTCCCTGAATACGATTTGGGAGAAAGATCAATACGGATTCCGCGGAGACGTGAGTTTCGGTGATGGCTTTCTGGGCCAACCGGATGTCTGGGGACTTGTTCTGATGCCTTACTACGATATCACAGATCGCCTGCAATTGGTCGCCCGCTACACATTCCTCAAGAGTGATGGGAATGATGGTGTTCGTTACAACGGCTATGATTCCATCGTAGTCAATGGCCGCCGGGGCGATCAATATCAGGAAGGTTATCTGGGCTTCAACTACTACCTTTACGAGCACAAGATCAAGCTCCAGACCGGTCTCCAGTATATCAGTATGCGTGATCAGGCCAATAACGGCGGTGCATTTGATGGTTTCAACCTTACGACAGGGATTCGCTTCAGCTGGTGATCCGTTCTGTAAATGCTAGTTTATAGTTGTTGATAGATAGCGTTTTGCTGGTGGCAGTCCCTGTGGTTGTCACCAGTTTTTTTGTGATCTGATCGCTGAAACCGAGCAGCTACGGGCGTTCTACCGGAGGTGTAAAAAAAAAATCAAAGTTTGCTGATTTCTGGGTTGCCAAGAGCGGGGGTGGGGTATTACTTTCCCGCGCCCCGAGGGAAACCTCCGAGAAAAGCCTTATAGTGTAATGGTAACACCCCGGATTTTGATTCCGTTATTCTAGGTTCGAATCCTAGTAAGGCTATTTATCTTTTCAGGAAAATGGATCAGTGATCCGGTTGGAATCCAATATTTTACGCGTTCCCCACCAAGCAATTCCGGCTCCTCGGATCGATAGGGATTGGTGGGCTAAACTACAGCTTGGAGGGATCTGCCGGGTTGAACATTTTTTCTTTGGGCCAACCGAATTGGACAATGAGGGGAGGTTGTGGTTATTGACGAAGACGGGGCATCGCTACTTTTTTCCACCTATAGGTCATTGATCGAACCAAAGTCCGGAGAAAAGAGTCGCTTGTAGGTCCTGGCCGCATAGCCGTCTGTCATCCCTGCAAGGTAATCACAGATCAGCCTGGCCCGGACGCTTTCCTCCTTTGCTTCATCGATTTCCCGCACGGTATCGGCTGGGAGCAATTGGAAGTCCTGGCCATCAATGAGTTCGCCTCTGATGTATCGGGTTTCCAGTATTTCCCACATGCCACGAAGCATGTGGGATCCTTTATGCTCAAGCTGTTTGAGCTTGGGTGAAAGGAAGACCACCTCATAGGCGAGCCTTTTGAAAAGCTCTGATTCCGACCGCACTTCAGGATCGATCACCAAGCGGTATTTGTATCGATTGCTTAGGGAGGAGAGAACATTGCTATCCTGTTCGAGACGGGCAGCTCTGATATATGTTCCGATTCGTTTACCGACGAAAGGATCCACCCGACGCTTTTTGATCGCACGAATCAGATCTCCCAGTGGAGTGTTTTCCGAGAAATCATAGCTGTGCGCTTCCGCCCACGTTTCGATTTTTTCCACATGAAGAAAACCCGCCCGCACGCTATCGGAGAGGTCATTGAGAGAATATGCGGTATCATCCGCCCAGTCCATAATCTGACATTCCACGGATTTGAACGCATCCCGGCATTTACCGGGAGTATACTCGACGGGAAAATCGATATCGCCCATGGCCCAATCGAGAATATCTGCCTGGCTGTCGTAGATGAAGTGATTCCTTGGGGCCTCATCGCCGCACATCAATTCACTGCGCAAAGTTTTGTATTTCAGGATGCCATCGAGAAAGGCGCGTGATGGATTCATTCCTTTCCTGCTGGCGGAGAAAATCCGCTCTTTCAGCAGTCTGAGCGTTTGTGCATTTCCCTCGAATCCGCCATGTGAGCGCATCAAATGGTTCAACGTTCGTTCACCGGCATGACCGAATGGTGGGTGCCCGAGATCGTGGGAAAGGCAAATCGCCTCCACCAGATCCGTATCGATGTGGAAATCGCTTTCCAGCACGCTCCCGGGCTGGCGCAGCAGCCATGCGCAAATGGATTTTCCGATCTGGGCCACCTCCAGCGAATGGGTCAGACGTGTGCGGTAAAAATCGTATTCTCCTGACCAGAAAACCTGTGTTTTGTTCTGAAGCCTGCGAAATGCCGGAGTGTGGAGCACACGGTCACGATCGATTTGAAACGGTGTGCGGTAATCTTCGATAGGATTTTCACCGAGAGGTCTTTCAGTATCGAAAGAGCGGTAGAAACTGTTCGATACACCATTCCGCAAAGCGTTGATCATGCGGAAGTTTGCGGGCGTTTGGATTTTGCTTTCAAGAGAAGAGTTTTTTCTTTTTTAGGCAGCTTAAAGGAAGAGCGAAGTTGCGCGATGGTGCAGGATCTGCTAATGGTAGGATCAATGGTTACCAAGCAGATTTTGAGAGCAGCATCGGGATGGTTGGAGTTGGGTATGCCCGATGACGCATTGGAAGAGCTGAAGTCTTTGGGATCGACCGGTAGCGGGCAGGAACGCCGTGCTCTGGAGCTGAAGCTTGCGGCGGAGATGGCGAAAGAAGATTGGACGGAATCTTCCAAAACCGCGGGAATTCTCTGTAGAATGGCCGTGGACGATCCCGAGTTTTTCCTGAGCGCAGCCTACTGCAATCATGAGGCAGGCAATACCGAAGAAGCAAAAAACTGGTTGATGAGGGGCCCGGACGTTCTCAATGAAATGCCGGTTTATCATTACAATATGGCCTGCTATCTGTGGAAGCTCGGCGAATCCGAGCGGGCAAAGAATCATTTGGCAAAAGCGGTGCAAATGGACGAGTCCTTTTTGGACTCGGCAAAACAGGATCGCGATCTTGTTGGAATGGAGCTTTGAGAAGGTTTCCCGCTCGCGTGCGCTGGAAAGCGCTTTGACAGCCAGAGCGCATTTTGGCAGCCTCGCGGAATGCAGCCCATTCATTTCGAGGAGTCAGTCGCATCCATTCTACAACGTGAGAGTCGATATGACGGGCAAGCGTATTTTTTTCTGAAAGATGCCCTCGATTTTACCTTGAAACGCTTCATGGAGTCCAGCCACGGGAAAGGGCGGCACGTGAGCGGTGAAGAACTTCTGGGAGGGTTCCGCGATTTTGCGATCGAGCAATTCGGCCCGATGGCGGTGACCTTAATGGAAGAATGGGGAGTGAACGAATGCCGCGATATAGGGAACATGGTGTTCCGCATGATAGAGGAGCAGGTCTTCGGTAAGCAGGATTCCGATAAACCCGAGGATTTCGAAGGTAGCTTTGATCTTAAATCCGCTCTACGCGAGCCCTTCGAACCAAAGGGCGTGAGAAACAATATCAAATCCCTAAAATCTAGCGGGACGCTTGCTAGCTGATAGAGATCGCGGGCAAAATCTACTGATCCGGATATAAAATTCCGGGATTTGGATTTGTCGACGCAAGTGGGATATTTGGAGCGGGTGCGGGAAAACTTTTAGGAGCCTTTGGGGTGCGGTCCGTATTCCATGCCAGATACGCGATTAATAGAACACCTAGAATACTGCCAAATCCGCAGGTGCATGCGGCAATCGCCCCGATGATGAAAGGGGCGACGCCGAGCATGATCAGGATCAGGGAAGATGGTTTGACCTCGAAATTCATGACCGCCAATCGCAATCGCGAACGAGCGACGAGCAATCCTATAAAGCAGAAGCTAGAGACCATCACTACTGCACAGAGATGGTAGAATATAGCGGAAGGCACGAGCCATCTGGACGTTTTTGCTAGATCCATCACCATGGCGGGACCAATCATTCCAATTCCGCCGCCGAGCAGAGTGCAGAACAGAAAGAGTATGAAAACCGAAGCTTTAGCGGCCATGTGTTTGAAGCCGGAAGCAGCAAGAGAGGCCGCCGCAATTATGGCTGCTACAGCCAAGACCGTCCCCGAATTAGCAAGCTCGTGCAGCCATTCAATTCCTCCAATAAAATAACGGATGATAATATAAGGAAGAAGAGAGACGAATGTTAAGAGACTAAGTCCCCAGAGCATAAGAAATTTTTCAAAGACGATTTGCCAGCGGCTGAGACTAGCTAGCAACAACAGCTCGTGGTTTCCTTCGTCGGTCTCCTGGGGCATAAGAAAGAAACCCGCGAGTGGCATCAGCAAACCGCAAACACTCATGGCAATCCACCAAAAATAGCCGACCTTGTCGCCCTCCCACTGTAAAACCGCAGGATTGCCGCTCGATAGATGATTGGACCCCAGCTGAAACTCCACCAAGATGGAAGTTGTCGCGAAAATGTGGATAAAGATAAACGGATAGATGAAGCTTGTCCGGCGCAAACTCTGCCGGAGCTCCTTGACGGTGATCGCGCCGAGCCGTTCCGGGAGGTTTGTATGTAGGCTGCTATCCACGGAGAAAATATCGTCAGAGAGTGTTTTGAGGACTATGGAAGTATGTCCCGGTAAACACCCGGATCGCTCCCGGGAATTTCGATCGCACCACAGTTTTTTTCATAGAATTCGCGTGGGCCTACGCCTCCGATGATTCCATAGGCGTAGCCAATTTGATGCAGAGACTCCAGAGACTTGAATAGCAACGCTTTGCCCAAGCCTGTTCCCCGGGCTGCTTCGATAACACCTGTGGGGCCAAAGAAAGCTTTTTGCGTCGTTTCATAACAAGAAAAGCCGAGAATTTCTTTGTCGCGGGTAGCGATCCAGCAGGATACAGGCTGGCGAGTCAAAGCGACTTCGATCTCGCTGGCCCATTTTTCCGAAAAATGCTTCTTACCAAATGCGGCAACGGTATGTTTTTCAAAAGCACGGGCGCGTCTGAGGGTGATTCCCTGTGCGGTTAATTTTTGGTAGAGCTCAGTGGAGTCCGGCAAATCATAGAGGCGCACAAGCATGTCGATCATCCATGAATCAAAGTCTGATTTTGCGGGAGCGCAAAGCGCGTAATTGTGGAAAATTCATCCACGGTCTCCGGTAAGAAAATGAAAAAGCCCCGGTAATGGTATACCGGGGCTTTGATGAACAATAATCTGGCGGATTTATAGCGCCTCGTTAACCAGTTTCTCAAGCTTCACGATATCCGCTGCGAAGTTACGGATACCTTGTGCGGTTTTTTCCGTCGCCATTGCATCTTCGTTGAGCATCAAACGGAAGGTTTTCTCATCCAGAGAGATTTTTTCCACAGGATCTTTGGCGGCGTTCTCCTGCGTGAGCTTCGCTTCCACTTCATCCTCGGATTCGGCCAGCTCGGCAAGGAGCCCTGGCGAGATTGTGAGGAGGTCGCATCCTGCAAGGGCAAGGATTTCTCCTTTGTTACGGAAAGAGGCTCCCATGACTTCGGTGTTGTAACCGAATTTTTTGTAATAATTGTAGATGGCTTTCACTGAGATTACTCCCGGATCTGCGTCGCCTTGGTAATCTTCACCGGTGTTGGCTTTGTGCCAGTCAAGAATACGACCGACAAACGGCGAGATCAGCTGCACTTTTGCCTCAGCACAGGCGACAGCTTGGGCGAAGGAGAAAAGGAGGGTGAGATTGCAGTGGATTCCCTCTTTTTCCAGAATTTCAGCGGCTTTGATACCTTCCCAGGTGGAAGCGATCTTGATGAGAACACGATCTTTGGAAATGCCTTCCTTTTCGTATGCGGAAATCAGTTCGCGGGCTTTATCAAGGGTGCCCTGGGTATCGAATGACAGCCGTGCATCGACCTCGGTGGAAACGCGACCCGGGACGATTTTTAGGATCTCCAGTCCGAAGAGGACAAGAATCCGGTCCAGCACCGCATTGGTGAGCGCTTGTCCGGATAGATCTCCACCCTTGAATTCTGAAATCGCTTTATCGATGAGGTGACGATATTCAGACTTGCTCGCCGCTTGAAGAATCAGGGAAGGGTTTGTTGTGGCGTCCTGCGGTTTGAAGGATTTCATCGCTTCAAAATCGCCTGTATCTGCCACCACGGTGGTGAATTTCTTAAGTTGGTCGAGTTGTGTCATAACGTGAAAACTCATATCACGCTTCGACGCAATTACATGTCAAATTTGGGACATTTTTGTAACCCGGGATGAAAAATTTCTAAATGGTCCATGAAAGCGGTTTGCAATGATGATCCCAAATAGTGCTCCGAATACATCGGCAAGCCAATCGAAGGGATCATTGCCGGAGCGCCCGGGTGTGAACGACTGATGGTATTCGTCTAAAACACCGATGATCGAGAGAGCGATCAGTGGAATTAGTAGATGCTTGGGCGTGGCTAGTCGGGTCGTCTTCTTAAGCAGCAGCCATGTGGCAAAAAGAATTCCGCCGAAAGAAAAATAGGAGAAGTGTAAAAATTTATCGAAATGAGGTATTTGAGGACCGCCGTCCGGTAGCGTTTTGCTCATTGAGGAGAGAATGTAGAGGGCAATCGCCCACACGAAAATTCCTGCCAACCATATCTTGGGCGACGAAATAAGCTTCAATACACTGCGGAGCATCATATGGCCAAGAGCGTCTCTGATGGGTTGGAACTTGGCGCTACTGCTAAGGGTTTTTCATCTCCTCTTCCAGACGCTCGGCCAGCCATTGTTTCATCATGGATTGATAATTCAGGAAGCGCGAGCGGGCGATACGTTTCAATCGGGAGAGCATCCGGGGATCGAACCTGAGGGTGATTGTGGTGGATTCCCGGGAATCGGCCTCATGAACGGAACCCGCCATGAGCTTGGAATCGAGTTCGTGTTCTTGCCAGAATGCATTTTCCGCGGCGTCGTCGTCAAAATCCGGAAGTTCTGACCAAGAGGTGATGATTTTCATAATTTAGCGAGTTTCGTTATAATTACGGTCATAGAAGCGGCGCTCCGCCTCCGCCATCTCACGGGCGGCGATGACGCGTGCGACTTTTCCGTCTGTGGTGAAGGCAATGAAGAGGTGTCTGTCTGCAATGGTGCGTCCAAGTGCGTAGTAGCGCGAGGCTCCATCGTCGCGGTCATTGTCAGGCAAAAATCGCACGGCAAAAGGATCTTCCAAAATCTCTTCAAGCTCCCCGGGCTTGATATAGCGGAGGTCGAAGGGGGCATCGATAAGGTCGAGTTCCATAGTGGTATGATTTGGGTGAAGAAGGGGGCATGCCAAATGAATTCGGAAAAGCCCTTATTCAAATTCGGAATAAGCTCTTTCAGTTATCAGTCTTGAGTCGGGAAAGGATTTTGTCGAGCGCAGCTTCGGGAGTGAGATGATGAAGGGCTTGGAGGGTATCGGGCTTGCCATGCTCAATGAACTCGTCCGGCCAGCCGATACGTTCCACCGGGGTCGGGATACCCGCGTCATGAAGGTGTTCAATGCAGGCCGCGCCGAATCCGTGCATCAGAACATGGTCTTCGAAGGTGCAGATGACTTTGCAGTTTCTCGCGACTCTTTCCAGCAATTCCGTATCCAGAGGCTTGATGAAACGTGGATTTACAAGTGCTACAGAATAGCCTTTTGCCTCCAGAAGTTCCTTCGTCCTTACCGCCATTTCAAAAAACGAACCAAGGCCGATTAGCGCCACATCATTGCCTTCTTGGACAAGTTCGCCTTTCCCCAGAATAATGGGGCTGACCTTTTCGTCCACAGAGACTCCGGTAATCACGCCACGCGGATAACGTATGGCGGTGGGGCCATCATCATATTTCGCCATCCAATTGAGCATCGCCACGAACTCCGCCTCATTGGCCGGCTGCATGTGGATAATGTTCGGAACATGACGGAGGTAGCCGATATCGAACAATCCGTGGTGCGTCGGGCCGTCATCGCCGGAGAGGCCGCCACGATCCATGCACAGGCGGACCGGAAGATTCTGCAGCGCGATATCGTGAATGATCATGTCATAGGCCCGCTGCATAAACGTGGAATAAATCGCGAGGAAGGGTCTTACTCCTTCGGTAGCCATACCGGCGGCGAAAAGCGCGGCGTGTTCCTCGGCGATGCCGACATCATAGTAGCGATCCGGCAGCTCACGCTTGAAGGTATCGAGTTTTGTTCCACCGGGCATGGCGGCCGTGATTGCCACGATACCCGGGTCATCGATGGCCAGATTCGTCACCGTCCGCCCGAAGATGTCCGAGCAGGTGGGTGAAGAGACTGTATCGGTGGAGCCGTCTTCGATCTTATACGCGCCCAGGCCGTGGAATTTTCCCGGATTGTCGAGAGCTGGCTGGTATCCCCGGCCTTTTTCGGTAATAATATGAAGCACCACCGGCTCATTGAGCGTTTTCAGGTGCTCGAAAGTTTTGACGAGCAAGGGCAGATTGTGACCATCTATCGGACCGAAATACCTCAGCCCGAATTTTTCAAAGAGAACGTTGGGGAAGATGAGATTTTTTGCTCCTTCCTCCACTTTGTGAGCAATTTTCCGAGCGGCTTTTCCGAGCAGTTTTTCCACGAAGTCAGCGGCGGAAGTGCGGACGGAGGAGTAGGTGGAGTGAGTCTGCAGAGCATTGAAATACCGGGCGATAGCTCCCACGTTTTTATCAATGGACCACTCATTGTCGTTGAGAACCACGATGAATTTCTTTGTGGTCTCCGCGATATTGTTCAGAGCTTCGAGCGTGGGGCCACAGGTAAACGCCGCATCACCTGCGACGGCCACCACGTGACTATCGCCACCGGTCAGATCTCTTGCCGCAGCCATGCCCAGAGCGGCGGAAAGACAGGTTCCGGCGTGACCGGCACCATAGGCATCATGCTCGGACTCGGAGCGTAGAAGAAAGCCATTGAGGCCCTTGTAAGTGCGGATGGTATCAATCTTATCAGCCCGTCCCGTGAGCATCTTGTGGACATAGCCCTGGTGTGCTACGTCGAAAACAAACTTGTCGGTAGGAGTGGAAAAAACCGTATGCAGCGCGATGCTGAGCTCCACTACTCCAAGGTTCGGTCCAAGATGACCGCCGGTGACAGATAGGCAATTGATGAGTGTCTCGCGCACCTCACCCGCAAGCTCCACCCGCTGCTCATCGGTCAGCTTTTTGACGTCATCCGGTGATTTTATGGATGGGAGTAGAGGTCCGGAAGTAGTCGGTCGCACGGATGGAGTGATATCGGGGGATTCAGAAGAGGCTGATGTCATTATCGTCGTCTAGGTCTTCGGAATTTTCGTCCGAAGCGTTAAGTGAATAGGGAAGCGGTTCTGCTTTGCCGGATGGCGCTGCCTCTTCGCGGTCTGTGAGAGTAATCAGCTCAATCCGGCGGCGTGCGCTTGATAGAACCGCTTCACAATGTTTCAGAAGTTTTGATCCTGCCTCGTATTGATCGACAAGGTCTTCCAGAGGGAGCTGGTCACCTTCCATGGACTCCACGATGTCTTCTATTTTCGCTAAAGCGCTTTCAAAGGAAAGCTCGCTCTCGGCACTTGCCGGATCTTTCTTCTTACGTGCAGGCATAGTTATAAATGAAATATTTCAGGAAAAACGCTCGCTCTCATCGATCAATTTTCGGTATCTGCGGCACGGAGGGCGCGATCCGAGTAGTAAACCATATCCATACCCACAAGAGTGGCGCGGAACGGATAACGCCGGGTAATTTCCTGTATCTTTTGATCTTTATCGTAGATCGACAGACCAGGTGGGTAAGTTGCCAGGAAGACCCTTCCATCAAGAACCAATGAGGCGAAATCTTTGTATTTGCTGGAGACTTCGCTAACATTCCCGGCGCCGTGCGAGGATGGGGAGATTAGGATACCGGCTACCGGAGTATCCAGTTCCTGGGCTTCTGTCTCAAGTGCTGCAAAATCGGTGCGGGAAGGCGGCAACCATATTGATACCCGGTCCGCATACCAGGCGACGGCCCACGGTTGGTCTGAAAAGCAGATTTGCTTTTCCGTAAGCCACTTATTGAGACCTAGGTTCAGCGCAGGAGCGTAATACGGAGGCCAGTGTGGAACACCGCCGCTGTCTTTGCGATCCAGGCCCACTCTGGCTCTCGAAGGCAGGGAGAGCAACAACGGCAGGGCGCAGAGAACGATGACGATCATGTGGTGGACATTTCTCAACATCGGCGCAGAACTCACAAGGGGTAGCCTGCTCCAGAGAATGGAGATGAACGCAAGGCCATAAGCGGTCATGACCGGAGCAAAAAGCAGATGTGTCTGGTTTGGATCAAGTGGCTCGGTGCTGATTCCAAAAATGGCGAGACCAAGCGCGGAGACCGAAAACATCAGCAAGATCGCCCAACGGAAATTTGCAATCGATGGCCGCTTGAAGGGATGCAAGAGAGAGATAAAGAATAGGGGTGCGACGAAGATCCCCCCCAGGAATGGAATGATATCGGAGCTCTGGAGCAACATCGTGCGCAGGATTGTGGAGAAAAAGCCGTTGTTAAGAAGGCCCGGAGGAGTCGGGCTGCGCATGACCATGTCTTCCTGGCCGCCTCCAATCCCGTTGTAGAGATTGAAAAACGCAGCACCGAAAGGAGTGCCGCTGATGCCGACGTTCCGCATCATCACAAAGATCGATGGGACGATGAGAATCGCCAGGATCGATATACCAACAATGCCGCGGGGACGGAAAGCCACCGCTGCGAAAATGATGTATCCGAGTGCGATCCAGACAGCTAGGAAATGCGTCATCGACAGCAGCGTGAAGAAAACGCCGGCGATAATTGCTGGTAGAAACGGCGGTCTCCCTTCTGTGGAATCCTCCACCGCACGATAGGTGAAATAAATCGCACAGCTGAAAAGGAGCAACATCAGCATCTGTGGCAGGCCACTGAGGGAATAATCCCAGAAAGTCTGGGAAAACAGCATGAGAATCGCCGTTACCCCCGCGATCTTCTCGTCAAAAATCCGCGATACCAGAAGGTAGCTGACTCCGATCGAAACCAGGAAACACAGCGTGGAGACAGTGGCGATTACCCGATCCAGGGGGAAAACCATCTCCTTTTCGCCCATCTGCCATTGCTCGGCATTATCACCCCCGACGAGTTTTAGCACCGCAGCGTTCAGCAAGGGATTGAGCGGAGAGTGATAAGTGTCTTTGAAATCGATGAATGAGACGGCACTTTGCTGGTGCTCTTTTGTTTGCTCGTAAGCTAGGGGACGGATCACTTTCGTGGAAAAGCCATTGCCGCGAGCCACTTCCCGCGCGATCTGGGCTTGGTCCATCGCATGCGGGGAATTGAGACCGCGAAAGAGCGTGAAAAGATTGCCCAGGGTAAGAATGATCAGGATCAGAAAAAACAAGCTCCTCCTGATAAGGATGCCGGGATCAAATTGGTTCTGTGCGTTACTCATGCGGGACTGAGGGGTATGCTAAAGACGGGGAAACTTAAAGCTCTAGTTCCTTGATTTTTCGCTGCAGTGTGCGGCGGCTGATCCCAAGAAGTTCTGCAGCCTGCGTCCGGTTGTCGCCGGTGCGGGCCAATGCCGCCCGGATTGCGTTTGTTTCCAATGCATGCAAATTCAGCTCTGTGGGAGCAGGAAGGATGATCTGGGTATTTTCGTGATCTTTCGCAGGGAGGTCGCGTTCCTCCCGGAGGAATGAGGGGAGGTGGGTGACATCAATAAAATCGTCATTGGACATGACAACCCCGTGCTCAATGGCAGTCCGGAGCTCCCGGACGTTACCCGGCCAATTGTAGGAGATCAATTGATGGATGGCGCGGTCGCTCAGGGGTTTCAGCGGTCTTTGGTTTTCCTCTGAAAACTCTTTGAGGAAAGCATTCGCCATGAGGACGATATCTTCCGGGCGTGCCCGCAGAGTCGGCATTTTGATGGATACGACATTCAAACGGAAAAAAAGATCCTCCCGGAACTTCCCTTCGTCGACCATTTGCCGCAGATTCCTGTTTGTTGCGGAGATGACCCGGACATCGACTTTGATTGGCGAGTTCGATCCCACTCTTTCGATGCTCCGCTCAGAAAGTGCACGTAGCAATTTGACCTGCGTTGCAGGATCGATCTCCCCTATTTCATCGAGAAAGAGTGTTCCGCCATCAGCTTGCTCGAATCTGCCGATGCGTTTTTGTGCTGCGCCAGTGAATGATCCTTTCTCGTGGCCGAAAAGCTCGGATTCCAGCAGCTGGGGGGAAAGTGCCGCACAGTTGACGATCACCAACTTTGAAGCGGGTCTTCCGGAAAGATGATGGATCGCATTCGCGACAACTTCTTTACCGGTTCCCGATTCGCCTTCGATCAAAACTGTGGCCCGGGTCGGCGCGATCTGCTCAATCAGTTCCGTCACCTGCTTGATCTCCTGGGAACGGCCAATCAGACGCGAAAGATTGTTGCTTTTCTTAACCTGCTTTGTGAGCTGGACGTTTTCGATCTCCAGATTTTGCGAGCGTAGAGCACGCTTTAGCAGCATCTCCACTTCATCCAGATTCAGCGGTTTGGTGACGAAGTGAAACGCGCCTCTCCGCATTGCTTCTACAGCGGTATCGACTGAGCCGTATGCCGTCATCATCAACATAACAGGTGGTTTGGGGAGCTTCGCCGTTGCATCGATGAGATCCATTCCAGAGTCCCCACCAAGCCTGAGATCGGTAAGGAGGAGCTGGATCTCCTCGCTTTTCAGGATCATCATCGCCTCGCTGTTGTTGGCAGCAGTGTAGACATCAAAATCTTCCTCCAGAGCACTGCGTAGCCCTTCGCGGGTGGCGCGTTCGTCATCGACTATGAGGAGAGTGGGGAGCATGATGAGGATTTTTTTGGAAATGAGAACGAGTGTTTAAAAATCGATAATGGGCGATGGCAGCAAACGCGGAGACGGAGCCGTATGGGGCAGGTGGATCAGGATCGCGGTGCCTTGATCCAGCTGGGATTTGATTTCGATTTCACCTCCGTGTTCACGGATGATACGGCGGACAATCAAGAGACCGAGCCCGGTGCCGGATGATTTTGTGGTGCGGTAGGGTTCAAAGAGGCTGCCCATGTTTTCCGGAGGAATACCGGTGCCGTTGTCCGAAATAGAGATGATGAAGTCGGTCTCTGTGGAGGTCGTTTTGATCCGGATCAATCCGTCGTCTCCGGAGATGGCCTGGTAAGCATTGCGAAGAAGATTATAGAAAACCTGCTGGAATTGATCCGGATCCAGTAGAGCAGGCGGCATTTTCTCAGAAAGCTCCAGATTCACAGCGATTCCACGCGAGACAATTTCCGGCTCCAGTAAAGTCAATGTCTGGCGGAGTATTGAGTTTAGATCGCGCGATTCCCGCCGTGGTGTGGTTGGCCGGACAGCCTGTAAAAATTGTTTGAGGATCGTGTCCAGGCGCTTGATTTCCTGGCGGGCGGTTTCGACATGCCCGGTGAGATGCTTGCGATCCGCTGGAGCAAGTTTGCGTAGCTTGCGGTTCAAAAGCTGGAGATGGATGTCCAGGGAATTGAGGGGATTACCGATCTCATGAGCCACTCCGGCGGCAAGCAAAGTCAACGCATTGAGGCGTTCGGACTCCAGGTTTTCCTGGGTTTCCGCATGACTGGAGGTGGTATCACGGATCAGCATGACATGACCTAGCGGCATCTCGTAGTTTTTTGGATCGTCGATGGGTGAAAGGTAGAAATTCAGCATCCGGTGCTCCGGATAGAAGATTTCCACATCACGGTAGACCGCTTCCTTGGAGCCGCTGAGTGAGATATTCTCGATTCCCCGGATTTTTTCAGAAATCTTCTCCCCAAGTGCTTTTGCTGGATCGAGGCCGAAGAACTGGCTTGCCGCGCGATTGAGGAATGTGATTTTTCCTTCCGGATCAAGAATGATCAAGCCTTCCTGCAGAGCCTCGAAAACGTTCTCCAGAAAGCCTTTTTCCTGGATCAGGCGAGTTACAATTTGCTGGATCTCACCCGGCTCCACCCGATCGATGCGGGCTACAAGTTTTTCTAAAAAACCAGACTTCACGGGGCGATGCTGAAGGGAATGGAAGCCGATGGCGAACGGAAATTCATGAAGCTTTGGGGTTGCTGTTATGAAGCGTCGGGATTATCAAAAACTTGGTTAACCACCTTCTATCCTATGCTTATTCTCATCAAAATCGCCCTTGTCCTTTTTATGATCGCTTGGATGGGGTTCGCGGTCTGGTTGCTCGTAAAATATGAAAGGCTGTTCGGCTTCCATCCGGATGACCCTGCGGAAACCGAGGGCGCACGCTCGCTGAACATGACCCAAATCTGGTCCTGCTGGTTCGGCATTTTTGCCATCGCCGGTTATTTTTTGTTCAAGTAATCCCGAAGCTCCGGCCCTTGCGATTGCAAGGCTCAACCCTGATTACTCAGCCTTGATTCAAAAAGGCGGTGAGCGGACTTGTGGCGCTGGCTGTCGAGCTGGGTGCGGGGAGCCCAAGCTCATAGGCGGCGCGACCTGCCTCGACAGCTTGTCTGAAGGCGATTGCCATTTTTGAAGGATCGGATGCGATGGCGATGGCGGTGTTTACCAAAACGGCATCCGCACCGAGTTCCATTGCTTCCGCCGCATGACTTGGAGCACCAATTCCAGCGTCCACCACAACGGGCACGGTGGCTTGATCGATAATGATCCGGATTTGATCCCGCGTGGTAATGCCTTTATTGGTCCCGATCGGGGCGCCGAGGGGCATCACCGTGGCGCAGCCAGCCTCCTGAAGGCGCTTCGCCAATACCGGATCCGCGTTGATGTAGGGAAGGACCTGATAGCCTTCTTTTACCAGAACTTCCGCCGCTTTGAGCGTTTCGATCGGATCCGGCAAAAGGTAGGTCGGATCCGGATGAATCTCGAGCTTGATCCATTTCGGAAGGCCTGCGGAATGGGCGAGACGTGCGAGGCGCACCGCTTCCTCCGCGTTCATTGCTCCACTGGTATTGGCAAGGAGCAAGTATTTTTCAGGGTCAACAAAGTCCAGGATATTGGCGAACTTGTCCTTATTGCCGGACAGGTCGGCACGGCGCAGGGCAACGGTTACAATTTCCGTGCCGGAGCTCGCCAGGGCATCGCGCATGGCTTCATTGGATGGAAATTTACCGGTGCCGAGAAAGAGACGGGAAGAAAAGGTGCGGTCTGCGATTTTTAACATTGCGTGAGTTATTCTATGAAAAGCGGATTAAGTGAGTGAAAGCCTGCCCATCTCTACTGCCAGCCAGGCTTCGAAAGCCGGATGATTGTTCAAATCGTATTGATGGCTGCGGAAGCCGAACTCATTGCCAGTGCGGATGTTGGCGGGAAGGTCATCGATGTAGAGTGTTTTTTCCGGCACAAGTGAGTATTTCTCGATGGCATGCTGGTAAATGAGTGGCTGTGGCTTGATTGCATCCACTTCAAAAGAGAGGATTGAACCGTGAAAAATAGAAAATTCCGGGTATTTCTGGAAAATCCATGGGCAATGGATGCCATTGGTGTTCGAGAACAGGATCAGCCTGTGGCCATCGGAACTTAGCTTTCTGGCAGCCGCCCACATAGCATTGTTTGGGGTGAAAATATTCTGCCAGGAGGCGTGGAAGTCCTCGATTGTGGCAGTGGTTTCCAGCGTTTCGATCGCCCATTGCGTATAGTCGCCCACGGAGATTTTCCCTGCCTCAAATTCGTCCTTCTTTTCGATAAGCTTTGCCAGGGCCTCACGTGGTGCGGGATGATCGGGAGGCAAAAGGGTGACCAGTGAACTTTCGAAATCGAAGTCCAGGAGAACTTTGCCAATATCGAATAAGAAATCTGCCATTGGATAATTAGGATTGGGCGGCGGTTGGTGGAGCAAGCGCCCTGTTAGATCAATCTTTTTGTAAGTGGTTCAGGATGAAATCGGAGGCTTTGATAGCTCCGTCGTTACAATCGTGATTTGCCAGTGTTTGTTTCATTTTACGCCATCTGGTTGCATCGTCTGCGAGCATTTTCGAGATAGCTTCGTTGAGATCTTTCGGCATCTCGGCAAGATCTCCGGCACCAAGTTGTTGAAGCAGTTGGAGATTGCCTTCTTCCTGTCCCGGAACGAGGTGGTGAATTAGCATCGGGCAGCGGGCGGCGATAGCCTCATGGACGGTCGCACCCCCGGCCTTACCCACGATGAGGTGGTGGGAAGTCAGTAATTGTGGGACTTTTTTTGTCCATCCCAGCAGTTTCACCCGTCCGGGATAGGCGGCTTTGATTTCCCGGGCTCTGGATTGCAACAGGCGGAAATTTTTTCCCATCACGATCGTGAGATGAACGTCTGGTGAAGCGTCGAGGATCGCGCGACTGTGGCGGCGGATGAAGGGCTTTTTAGCCGTGGGAAAATACAGCACGCGGAAGGGTTTACAGGGATCCTCCTGAGAAACCGGTTTCATCGTGGAAAAGGCCGGGTTCACCGCGAATCCGGTGTTGATGATCTTTTCTTCGGGAATGCCCCAGCACCGCATGGTTTCCAGCGTCGCGCGATCGGTCACGAGAAAGTAGTCGGTGGGAGCGCGCAGCCAAGAGGCATTGATCTCGATGGAATCTGTAACAACGGTGAAGACTGGCAGTTTTTTCCTGGTCTCGTTGAAGTGCCTGTGCAGGAAATACGGATAGATCGGGTAAGTCGAGATCACGGCATCTGGCTCGTATTCATCCATCAAGGTCTGCAAGTAACTCTCCGGGCGGCGCATCAGAGGCAGATCCGGCCGGGAGAAATCGCACTTGTCTGTGCCGCGGTAAATTTTCTCCCATAGCAGTGGAAAATGCGTGGTGACCAGCCTGTATCCCCACTGCAGGAAAGAGGTGGCGTGTGGTGCGGAAAGCACGCATGGATCAGCCACCTTCGTTTCCACCTCTCTGGCATTGAGAGCCAGGGAAAGATTGCGGGCGGCGCTGTTGTGCCCTTCGCCAAAGGCTGCTGTGATGATGAGGAGTCTTGGTTTTCTGGACATGTTCTGCTTTCCGGCGGCACTTTAAGAGACAGAGAGGTATTGCGTCGATGGACTTTTCTGTTTTCCTCCTCCCGCCGGTAGCAGTGAAACGCAAGAGCGATGGCGATATCGATAGATAACGCGTTCTAAATCAGTAGTTGCAAAGCAAAACCGCCGGTGAATCCGCGACAATGAGTGAATCAGAAAAGACAAGATCCGTAGGGAAAAATCCGGAATCCATGCTGGGATTCGGGCCAGTGCTGGGAGGTGCGGGAGCTTTTTTCGCGTTTCAATACATTATTGCGCTGTTCCGGCTGACGAATCGTTCCGGATCGATGGAAAACAAGTTCAGTGCCCTGGCACAGAATAAATACATGGATTTCCTCATCTGGCAGAATTTCTACGTGCTGATTGCCTATGCGATTTTGATCCTCCTTTTCGCGCTCGTATTACAGCCGGTCCTATCACCGGTTTCCTGGAAGCTCCGGCTGAAATCCCGCTGGTCGAAAGCTGCGCTATCAGTGGGCGGAAGTTTTCTTGTTCATGGTTTTTTTGCTCTCCGTTTGGTGAAAACCCGACCCTATTTCCTGGATGATGCAAGCTTCGGCCATTGGTATTATCAGGTGCTGGAGATCGTCCCGGAAGTCCTGCGTCCTACAGTATTTTTTCTGTTGTTCTCCATCCTGCCACTGGCAGTGCTGGTTTATGCGATTTGCTGGCATCTATGGAGACTTTCCGGAAAAGCGCGAGCGATCGTTTTAGGAGGTGCGGTTTGTCTTGCTGGAATATTCTTGTGGAAAACAGGTGTTTTAAAATCTGATCCTGAGGTTCCTATTTCTGCTGAAGCGGATAATCGCCCGAACGTGATCATCATCGGCTCGGATTCATTGCGTAGCGATCGTCTCGGGTGCAATGGCTACCAGCCGCGCCGTCGCGACGGTCTTGCAGCCGCAGGTGTTTCTCCTCACATTGACGAGCTAGCTGCAAAATCCGTGAATTTCACGAACTGCTTCACTCCTATCGCTTCCACGCTCGAATCCGGCACCACGCTGATGAGCGCCCAATACCCGCACACCCACGGCTTGCGGCAGATGTATCCGGATGAAAAAACCGTGGATGCAACGAAGGCAAGTATCCAGCCGATTGCTGGAATTTTGCGCCGTGAAGGCTATGATACCGCAGCATTTGGTGATTGGTGCGCAGGTTACTACGAGCTGATGCCGCTGGGATTCGAGCACATTTCGGTATCAAGTTTTGATAATTTCAAAATTTACATGAGCCAGGCGGTGGTCATGGCACACTTTGTCATTCCGCTCTATTTCGATCATCCGGCAGGTTATGCGATTTTTCCTCAGCTCGGTTCGTTCGCGCAATTTGTGACGCCGGAAGTTGTTACGGATCGTGTGGAAAAACGTCTTTCCAAGGTTGCCGCGGAGAAGGAGCCATTTTTTTGGCACGTTTTTTATTCCTGCAATCACCTGCCATACAGAAATCCGGAGCCGTATTCGAGCATGTTTACCGATCCGGATTATACTGGCCCGAATAAGAATGGGGTGGATTTCGATATCGATTCCTTCATTGGCGGAACCGACCTGGAAAACAAGTGGAACGCGCTGCCGGAAAAGGAGATCCGCCAAATCCGTGATCTCTACGATGGATGCACGCGGCAATTCGATGACAATGTTGGAAAAATCCTCGCCGCTTTAAAGGCAAACGGCCTTGATGAGAACACGATCGTTCTGGTGACTGCGGACCACGGCGACAACCTTTACGAAGAAGGTGTCACCCTGGGACATGGATTAACCTTTAATGGTGGATTACAGGCCAACCACGTCCCCTTGATTTTTCATCTGCCGGGAGCTGAACCACGTGTGGTGCCGCAGCATCTTCGCACGATCGATATTATTCCGACTCTTGCGGATTTGCTCGATATCAGCAGGCCAGCGGAATGGGAGGGGGACAGTGTTGCTGGCTGGTTGGATGGATCCGAGCGCCCCCAGAGCAAAGCGTTTTACGGCGAAACCGGATTTCCCTTTATCCAATTCCGGGTCGCGGGGGTGGAGCGGCCCCATTTGCCGCCGATGGATGGGATGACGGGGATCGAAGATACTTTCAATTACCAGTTTGTCTTGAAGAAGGAATACGAGGAGCCGTTGATCGCCGCGAAGCAACGCTGTCTCATGACAGATAAATGGAAGCTGATCTGCACGCCTACGGCCCAGGGGGACAGACATTTCGGACTCTTCTCCAGGGAAGCCGATATCTACAGCGAAGAGGATGTCGCGGGAAAGTATCCTGAAATCCTTGCTGCTATGTCTGAAGCATTGGAAAAATGGATCGATCAAAAAATCGAGACCCCGCTCGAAGAAATTTTCCCGGAGGGCGAATGATGATGGCTTCCGGGCTGCGGTGTTCCCCCTTGAGTTCAACAAGATTGCCAAGCGGATGGAAACCATGTGGACTTTTCGAGCGTGAATTTTGATTTTCCCGAAAGTTTTCTACTGGTGCCGCTTGTCGTGCTGATCGGTTGGTTTTGGCCGCGATTGGGACTTTTCCGGCCACTACGTGCCGTGATCTGGCTGTTGATCGTGTTCATGATCGCCGGGCCTCGCATACGGAAACAGGAAAATTCCTTGGATCTATTGGTGTTGCTGGACAGATCGGAATCGACCGAGGATTTAATTGATAAGGGCTTGCCCGAATGGACGCGGATTCTGCAGCAATCCAAACCAAGCCGGAAGGACAACCTCCGTTTCATTAATTATGCGGCGGAAATCGCGGAGGCGGGCATTGATGGCTCGTCATTCACAGGCTCACGCAAACTGACAAAAACTGGTTTGGCTCTCTCGAATCTGATGGCTCAGGTGGATGAAAGGAAGCCCAGCCGCGTTCTGCTTTTCACCGATGGCTTTTCCACCGAGCCTTTGACTGAAGCTGCGGCACAAATGAAAAAGCGCGGAGTGCCGCTGGATTTTCGATTGATCCGTGACGAAGTATCCGAGGATGTCAGGCTTGCGCGGCTAACCTTCCCCGAGCGGGTGCAAGTGGGTGAACCGTATTTGATCTCTATTCTGATCCGCGGCAGTCTCGATGGAGCCATCCCATTGGTTTTGAGACGCAACGGGCAGATATTGGTCGAGACCCGGGTGACAGTGAGGGATGGCGTAGGCACGGTGGAATTCACTGATAGAATAGGGAAAGTCGGCTCCTATGAATACACTGCGGAAGTGCTGCCCGAAAAGGATGCGCACCCCGGGAACAACCGGTCGAGCCGGTGGATCGAAATCACCGGAGGGCCCCGGCTTCTATTGGTGAGCAAATATATCGACGATCCCGTCGCCAAGGCGATGTCTGAAATGGATTACGAGGTGCAGGTGGTAAGCAATTTTTCCGAGCTCAGGCCGGGCCTGCTTGCGGGAACAAAGGCTGTGATTTTCAACAATGTGGCTGCCCATGAGATTCCGGGCGATTTTTTGAAATCCTTGGATTTCTTTGTCCGTGAGCAGGGTGGTGGATTCCTAATGGCGGGGGGTAAACACTCGTTTGGCGCGGGTGGGTATTTCCAATCCGATATTGATGGACTCCTGCCGGTCTCCATGGAGCTGAAATCGGAACACCGCAAGCTATCCGTGGCCTTGGCGATCGTGATGGATCGTTCCGGATCAATGGGAGTTTCCGTAGCCGGAGGCAAAACCAAGATGGATTTGGCCAATAGCGGGGCGGCTGCGGCGGTAAAGCTATTGGGTAAGATGGATCAGGTTGCCGTTTTCGCGGTCGATAGCGAGCCAACCAAAGTGATTAGACTGACCACAATCGCCGACAGGCAAAACGATATAAACAGACGTATATTGAAAATCCGTTCAGGGGGAGGAGGGATCTACGCATATACCGGATTGAAAGCCGCTTGGGAAGAGCTCCGGAAATCCGCTTCCGGCACGCGGCATGTGATTCTGTTTACCGACACACAGGATACCGAGGAGCCCGGCGATTATAAAAAGCTTCTGGAAGAGATGGGCGAAGATGGCGCAACGGTTTCTGTGATCGGGCTCGGCACAAAGGGTGATGTGGATGCGGCTCTGTGCGAGGATATTGCCCGACGAGGGAACGGGCGGATCTTCTTTTCCGACAGGCCGATGGATATTCCTCAGATTTTCGCCCAGGAGACGGTGACTATCGCTAGATCCGCATTCGTGGAGGTTCCGGTGAAAGGAATTGCTACCGGCCGCTGGAGCGAAATCTCTCCGAAGTCTCTCGATTGGATGCCGCAGGTGGATGGTTATAATTTGTCCTACGCACGGAATGACGCAACAGTCTCGCTCGTCTCACAGGATGAATACGCTGCCCCGCTGGTGGCCCACGCACGGCGCGGTTTGGGACGCACAGCCGCGGTTTCCTTTCCCTTGGGAGGGGAATTCTCGGATTCGGTCAGAAACTGGGAAGGTTACGGAGATTTCATACAGACGATGGGAAGGTTCCTGATGGGGCAGGAGGTGCCTCCCGGAATCGCGATCCGGCACAAAATCCAAGGCACCCGGCTTGATCTCGACTTGCTCTACGATGTCGAGGAATGGGGAGAAAAGCTTAGCAAGCAACCGCCTTCGGTAAAACTGCAGGATCAAGCGGGCGGTCCGGTTTATGAGCTGCCGTGGAGGAGACTTGCACCCGGACATTTCTCCCTCAGTAAGGATCTGGAAGAGGGGAGCATTGTCAAGGGGGCCATAAGGATCGGCGAGAGCGCATTGGGTTTCGGTCCATTGAGCGTTGGTTCCAGTGTGGAGTGGGCGTTTGAACCGGAACGCCTGAGCGAGCTCCGGCAGGTTTCCCATCAAACAAACGGTAGAGAGCTGTTGAACCTGCAGAAAGCATGGCTACGCCCTCCGTATATCGCGGATAACTCGCTGAATCTTCCCTTGGCGCTCATCCTGCTGATCCTGATACTCCTTGATGCATTAGTCACTCGCACCGGCTGGAAGCTTCCGGAATTTATGCGGATGGAACCGCGTGCAATAGCTGGGAAAGCCCCTCAAAAGGCCAAACCTGTCCACGCAACGGTTCCGGTCCGGGAGGTTCGCAGGGAAGAAAAATCCAGTCCCACCCCGGAGCCAGCACCTTCGGTTCGGCGCTCACGTTTCCAAAGAGCGAAAGACCGGAAATAGTATGCTTTGCGAAGCTATATGAACTCCTTTCAATTGGCTTATTGGCTTCGACCAGGTGCTGTATTTGCTAATACTTAAAACGCAAAAATTCCGGATGAATATAGGTTTTATAGTCCTTCGAAGTAATCTGAGATAAAGTCCTGCCAGACTTTCTGGCTCTCATCCGATAGCCTGGAGGTGATGTTTCCCACACAGCCCGAGCATAAGAGTAATGGCAAAGCACCGTTGATAAGTGTCCCATCACCATTGAATTGGGCGGACAAGGTGAAGCCATCAATTCCGGTTCGGCTAGTCCGGCATGCCACACAGTGGTCAAGTTTTTCGGCGGGCTGATCCAGCGCCATCCATTCGAGCAACCGCGCCTCCCAATCGATCTCGCTTTCAAGGAAGCTCCTGATCTCGGCCTTGGAAGCTTCGCTGAATCTCCCGGAAAAGTCTTTGCGGCACCCTTCGCAGATGGCGTATTCGAGAATGCATTCCTCGCGGTGGTAGTGCTTGTTGACGATCCACGAATCCGCGGTTTCACGTAAGGATTGGACACATATCCGGCAGGTATCGAACGGTTTGCCTGTCTCCAGGGAATCAAACCATTGTTCCAATTTTATCATGACAGAGGCTAGAGAAACTTTCCGGGGCTGGCAATTCCGACTTGCCGACGGGAAGCATTTGCGAGTCGGCTCCGACCTGCTAGGTTTCTCGTGGTGATAGAAGTAATATTTAACCGCGGACTGTATCTTCCAGAGCTCGATTTTTGGCTGGATCCATGGGATGCAAAGGAATCTGCCTTTGTTTCTCACGCACATGCAGATCATTTTTCACGACATGAGAAAGCGCTTTGCTCCGCGTTAACCGGGAAACTTCTACGCAAACGG
The DNA here is from genome assembly GCF_042683045.1 of Luteolibacter algae. Classification (NCBI taxonomy): domain Bacteria; kingdom Pseudomonadati; phylum Verrucomicrobiota; class Verrucomicrobiia; order Verrucomicrobiales; family Verrucomicrobiaceae; genus Luteolibacter; species Luteolibacter algae. Next base: position 73,651 of record NZ_JBHUIT010000027.1, read on the forward strand.
TTCAATATGGCAGAGACCAGATTGGAGGCTTTGGAATTCGGGGCCATGATCGATCGGGATGGCTTCCGGCTACGTTTGCTTCCGGCGGGCCACATTGTCGGCTCTGCAATGCTTCATGTGACGAGAAAAAAAGACGGCGCGACTCTCTTGTATACGGGTGACTTCAAGGCACGCCGCGGACGGACGACGCAGCCCGTCAATTTCATTCAGGCGGACACCCTCATCATGGAAACCACCTTCGGGCTGCCTCATTTGACATTCCCGGCGCAAATGGAGATTGATGCCGCTGTGTTACGATTCGTTAACGATGCGATCTCCGATGGCGAAACGCCTGTTTTATACGGATATTCCTTGGGGAAAGCGCAGGAAGCGCTGGCGTTGCTTGCCGAGAATGGGATTCCGGTTCTGTCACATCCAAAGGTCGCGGAAATGACGGAGGCCTGCCGTGCTGCTGGAGTCGATCTACCAGAACCCGTGCTCTTCGAAGGCTTTGCCCGGGAGGGGCATGTGGTGGTGGCTCCTCCCAACGCGGTTCGAGCAAAAATCATGCGCGGTTTGAAAAATAAGCGGACGGCGATGTTAACGGGATGGGCCTTGCAGCCGGGATCATTTTACCGCTACCGCGTGGATGAAGTCATTCCGATGTCGGATCACGCGGACTACGTGGGGCTTCATGAATGCGTGACTCGCGTTCGTCCAAAGCGCGTGCTGACTGTCCATGGATACGTCAAAGAATTCGCCGCAGAATTGCGATCCAAGGGAATTGATGCCTGGTGCGCGATGGGCGGGGATCAGCTGGAGTTATCACTTGGAAAAGCACCTTCAGTCACTCCCGGGATGGGTGGCCCACGGCACAGTCGTCCTGTCTGCCAACTCGCCGATTTCTCCGACGTTTGTCGCCTGGTCGGAGAGACAAGCAGTCGTTTGACAAAGATTGAATACCTTGTGAATTACTTGCGAGCTTTGGAGTCAGACGAGTGTTTGAAGCTGGCGACAGGGTGGTTATGCGGCGAAGCATTACCAAGACGTATCGGCCGACGGGCAATCAATCTGGGGAGCGCTACGATCAAACGATCGCTGCAAGCTATTCCAGGGCTCCGACCGGAAAGATACGTGGAAATATCGGCCTCCCAGAATGACATTGCGAGAACCGCCAGAATTTTACTTCAGGAGATTCCTTTGTCTCCTTATCCGCTTACCTTAGCGGGGTTGCATGAATTTTTCCTGGACTTGGAAAGCAGCCCCGGCTCGTTGGAAAAAGTGGATTTGCTGTCAAAACGCTTGCATGAATTGCATCCGGTGGAAGGTGAAACAGTCGTTAGACTTCTGACCGGGGACCTTCGGATTGGACTGAAAGAAGGGTTGGTCGAAGAGGCTGTGGGAATTGCGTTTGAAGCAACTGCTGCAGAAGTAAGAAACGCAAATATGCTGACAGGTGATTTGGGTAAAACCGCATTATTGGCGAAACAGAAAAATCTTTCAAGCGCCCGTTTAACTCCGTTGGTGCCGATCCGCTGCATGTTGGCTTCGCCGTTGGAAAGAGACGCAAGCGGCGCTTTGGATTATTCAAAATTGCCTTTCCAACAACCGTTTTGGCTAGAACCTAAATATGACGGAATCAGGGCGCAACTGCACAAAACGGGAGAGGTAGTCGGTTTGTTTTCGCGAGATCTCCGGCCGTTGGATCAGGAATTTCCAGAGCTGGTGGCAGCGGCGAAGAAATTATCCGGAGATTTTGTTTTGGATGGAGAACTCATCGCATACGCGGAAGGCAGGAAGCTAGGTTTCGGCGATCTACAAAAGCGGCTGGGGCGGAAACGGGTTGAGGGAGATCTCTTTATGGAATCCGCTGAAGGTGCCGCTTCGGTGCCTCTGAAATATATCGCTTTTGATGTGCTATGGAAAGACGGCCAGGATGTTCTGGATCTGACATTGGTAGAGAGGCGGTCGATTTTGGAGGGTCTGGAGCTTTCCGGTATGTTCGAATGTATTGAGCTCTTCCGTGTCGGTGGTTCCGAGGAGACGGAGATGCTTTTCAAACGATCGTTAAAATCCGGCCACGAAGGATTGATTCTCAAGAATCCTGCCGGTAAATATCTACCGGGCAGACGCGGGAAGGACTGGATCAAGTTGAAAGGGGTGATGCCAACTTTGGATTGTGTCGTAGTTTTTGCCGAGCAGGGACATGGAAAGCGGGCGGATGTGTTGTCTGATTACACGTTTGCAGTCCGCGATGAAATTAGCGGAACGCTCAAAGTTCTGGGGAAAGCTTACTCCGGGTTAACCGATGAGGAGATAGAAGAGCTAACCGAGCATTTCATGAAGCACACACTTGCCAAGGAACGCCGGAAACGCCGGGTAGAGCCTAATATTGTCTTGGAAATTGCCTTCGACTCGATTCGCCGCTCGCCCCGCCACGATTCCGGACTGGCATTACGATTTCCGCGTATAAAGTGTATACGTCACGATAAGACTGTAGCAGATATCGATACTGTCAAAGCTGCGGAAAATTTGATCGGTAAATAAATAGATCCGCCGTAGCTGAAAATAATGTAAGAAACTAATGATAGTGTCTTGCAAATCCGCATAATGCTGGCTAAGCCCTCCGGCGAAATGGCAAACGTAGGAGCAATTGAATTTCCAACCGGTGGTTATGAAGCTGTAATTTTCGATTGTGACGGGACTTTGGTTGATACCATGCCCGCGCACTTTGAAGCTTGGTGCGAGGCTCTGGCCTCTTACGGTGCGGCAGGCATTTTCCAGGAAGACGTCTTTTTCGCAATGGGCGGACGTCCAACACGCGATATCGTGGTCGATCTCAATAGTGAGTATAATCTGAAGCTTGATCCGGAAGATATCGCGCTGGCGAAACGTGAGGCGTTTCTCAAAAAGCTTCACAAGGTGGAGTTGATCGAAGAGGTGGCCGACTTTGCCAGATCCCTACGCGGTAAAATGCCATTGGCGGTGGCTTCGGGCGGATCCCGTTATGTTGTGGAGAAAACTCTTCGTTTGCTAGAGTGTTCCGATTGGTTTGATGAAGTTGTTACAGCAGATGATGTAAAAAACGGTAAGCCAAGTCCTGATATTTTCCTCAAAGCTGCAGAGCTTCTTGGCATTGCTCCGGAAAAATGCCTTGTAATCGAAGATGCCCCTCCGGGTGTTATCGCAGCGCAGGCGGCGGGCATGCAGGTGGTGACAATTCCGATGCCGCTACTTTCGATCTAAGCGACTGTTTTAAATTTCTACAGAGCCGGGACTGACCTTCTTCTTGAAGTCGGGCTCGGCTTTTTCGTTGAGAAGGGAAGCGGATCCCGAACGCTTAGTGCGAAGGTTCGGACGAGGGCTTTGCCTCGGGTCCAGGGTCTTCGTCGGTGGTCTCTATCTCTTCATCGGACGCCAAGATTGATGTCGAAGTTGTCAGTGACGACTTAGAAAGCTGTGCCACGGTGTAAACTCCATCGCCGATCTCCAATGTCCCGGATTGGATATCCGCCGCCGCATATTGACCGAGTTTCTCGCCAGTGGCCCGCAGGTTTGCCGCCCGGCCCTCTGGTCCCTGGGTTGTGAGGATCGATCCTGTCTCGACTTCCCAGTTTCCGTAGGCCTGTATCAGAACAAATTTCCGATCTGCGGGAATGGATGCCACGCGGCCGACCAATTTCGCCTTCGTGGGATCTTCGGCCTTCTCTTTTGGTTTCTCTTCAGGTTTGTCCGCACAGCACGGCAACAGACAGAAAATGCAGAATACCGGAATGAAGCGTAGATAAGCGCGGGAGCAAATGGCGGGCATGGCGGGTGGTGGGTTGGAAAAATCCTATGGGGAAAGTCGATCGATTTTCCAGGTTTGATCATTAATGCGGGTGTATTGAAAGCGATCGTGAATCCGTGCCGGGCCACCTTGCCAGAACTCGATGGTTTGTGGAACGATCCGATAGCCGCCCCAGAATGACGGGAGAGGGATTTCACCCTCTTTGAACTTTGCTTTCAATTCCTCGAGTTTTTGCAGGAGAATTTTCCGTGAGGATATCACTTCGGATTGATTTGATACCCAGGCACCGATTTGTGATTCACGTGGCCGGGTAGTAAAGTATTTCAACGATTCCGCAGGGGAGATTTTTTCAGCGGTGCCCTGGATGATGACTTGTCGCTCCAAAGTGATCCATGGAAAAAGGATGGAGACGTTTGGGTTGGCGGCAATGTGTGAGGCCTTACGGGATTGATAGTTGGTGAAGAAGGTGAACCCTTTGGAGTCGAAGGCTTTCAATAGGACTGTTCGCTGCGCCAGAGTGCCTTCGGGAGAAATGGTGGCGAGGGTCATCGCATTCGGCTCGTGGACTTTCAGGTCGGTTGCTTGTTTGAACCAAGTTTCAAAGACATCAATTGGGTTGTCCGACAAGTCCTCCCGGTGCAGGCCCCTGGAGGAGTATTCTTTTCTGAAATCTGAGAGATCCATAAGCGAGACTTTCCATGTGGCATATGAAACATCAAGGAAGATGATAGAATAGAAATCCGCAGACACCGGAGTCTATTGTAAATGTTATGTAATTCGGGCATTCAGAGCTTGATCGCCTTAGAAAGGTGTTTTTACTCAATGAATATGAAATTCAAATACAATGCGCTGTGTGTGGCATCTGTAGCCTTTTTCGGCGCAGTTGCTTGTAAAGAGAAACCGAAAACAACGGATGCGGCTGGCGACAGTAAGAAATCCGCGGTTGAGGAAATGGTGGAAAAAGTCAAAGAGGTTGTCTCGCCGGAGGTGGAAGCTTCGTTGAGTGTCGATGAGCGTGCGGCGAAGCTCGGCTTTGCGAAATATCTGCCGGCGAATACCGAGGTCGTGATGTCTTTCTACAATGCGGAGGAGTCCTCCAAGCAGCTGGAAGCGCTCAAGCTTTACGGAATTATCCGCCAGAATCTTGGAATGGGCGCGATGGATGATGTAGGGCTGGATATCATTGAGGAGGAAATGCTGGAGGATGAGGAAATCGTTGTGCCGGAAGGAGAGCAGGCGGACGATGACGGATTTGCCGGGGAGGAGGCGGGCGAGCCCGACATGGCAGACCCAACAAGCCCCTGGATGCTTCTAGGCCAGGAGATAACTCTGGCACTGGGCGAAACGGCAGGAGAACAGCTAGGTGGTCTTTTGAGAGTGAATCGCCGTATGGCTTACTTCCAATCAAAGGTTATGGGACAGGCTGCCCAGGCATACGGCCGCGATGGAAATCTTGAGCAGTTCATGGAAACCCTTGAAAACCTGAGCGGTGAGCAGCTGGTCGATGACCTTATCAATGATTCGGAATCTGGCATAGAAACCATCCGGAAAGCACAGATGCCGCCGGTTTACCTGTCATTCCGGGCGAAGGATGGCGAGTTGGATCAGGCAGCACAGCAAGTAAGCTCCGGAATGGCGTTCTTCGGCATGGCGGGGGAGATGGCGGCGCCTACCGAGTTTGAGACCGGCGGAGGAAAGTTTTCAGGATATAAGATCCTCGGCGAAAAAGTTGCCGAAACGCTTTCTGCGGAACGCGAGTCCATGGTTGAGCAACTCGGTGCGGACAATGCGGACGCGATTATCGATGCCATCAGCAAGAAAAATCTCGTGATCGTTACCGGAACAGTCGGCGATTACGTTGTGATCATGATGGGCGATTCTGAAGATTCCCTCAAGCTCGCCGAAGAAGCAAAGGATTCCATCGTTGGCACTGATGAGCTGAAATTCGCAGATGCTTTTGCCGATAAAAAGCTTTTGTCTTTGGTTTACGGTGAAAAGGAAATTTGGGACACAGCGGTCGAGGAGGCCGGCGGATTAGCCAGCTATGCTCTTGGTTTTCGTGATGGTCTCTCCGGTGGCGATGGTCTTGGCGAGACACGTGATATCGAGGAAATGCTCCAGATGATCGCGGATCGCGAGAAGGTGCTATTGGACATGGGAAAATCCAGCGATCTTGGCATGATTGCCTACGCTGAAGACGGGGTGAAGGTCGAAAGCTTTGGCGGTTACGATAAAGGATCAATCGATTGGGATGCGAAGACGACCCTGGCTCACCTCGGTGACAGCGGAGACAACCTTCTGTTCCTCAATATGGCTGCCAATGCCGCCTACGACGAAAATCTAGGCTCTTATGTGGAAGCTATTTTCGAGACCGCATACGCGATCACAATGAAAGTCTCCGAGCTTAATCCAGATGCGGATGAGCTTTCCGAGGTATCTCAATACACCCAGCTCTTTGATAAACAATTCCGGGAGGATTTGTTAGGAATGTATGAGGCTGTGAGCGGTGATTTTGCTGATGGTCTTGGTAATGAATCGGCGGTTCTGATCGACCTTAAAGGATCGATGCCAGCGATCCCGGGAATTCCGCAAGGAATCGTGGACGAGGCAAAGGCGCCGCGCTTCACGATGCTGGCGCCCGTGACTGATCGTGAGAAGCTGGCATCGGCCTGGGAGAAAATGAACCAACATACAACATCCTTGCTGTCAAAAGTGAGCGAGATGTCCGGGACGAAAATTCCGATGCAGAAACCAATCAGTTCCGAGCGTGACGGAATGACGACCTGGTTCTTCTCCTTCCCGTTTTTCCAGGATGATTTCCTACCGTCCGTAACGGTTAGCGATCGTTGGTTCGCAGCTTCCACTTCCAAGACCCAAGCTCTCGACCTGATGGCGAAGGCTGAAGCGGGTGGCGAAGCTGGGAACGGAGTTACCTTCTATGTGAACTTCAATACACTGACGGATTATTCAGAAGATATGCTGAAAATCGTGGACAATAACGCCTCGGATGTTTTCAAAAACAAATACGATCTCGAAGGCTTCCATCGTGACAAGGATGAGTATCAGGAGCTGATCGATGCTTGCCGTGAGTTCGATTCCCTCAAGTGGACCGTTCGCAAAGAGAACGATTACACTCGCAACAGCATGCACTTCAAAGTGAAGTAATCCAAGAAGTTGTGAATTCTTACTAACCGCAATTTTTCGGGAAAAACCCTTTGCTTCGATTTGAAGCAAAGGGTTTTTAGCATCAGCAACGAAAGAGAAACCATGGAAATTGAGCCGATTGGATATTTGAGGACTTGTTATGGGAGCAAGTTTGCTGTTCCCCGCCAGCCGGGACTGTGTCCGGCGGCCTGGGGTGAGCTCGAATTCATGGAAAAATATCGGTCAAGGGAATCGATCCGCGGTCTGGAGGATTTTTCCCATGTATGGCTGATCTTTGGTTTCCACGAAACAGCGGGAGAAGGTTGGAAGCCGACCGTAAGACCGCCACGATTGGGTGGTAATCAGCGTGTGGGAGTTTTTGCAAGCCGGTCCACATACCGCCCGAATGGACTCGGTCTCTCACTGGTGAAGCTCGATGAGATAGTCCTAACGAAAGATGGCGAATTGCAGCCTCCCATCTTGAAGTTCTCGGGCGTGGATCTAGTGGACGGAACTCCCATCTATGACATCAAGCCATATTTGCCTTATGCTGAAAACTTATTGGATGCAAAAGCTGGTTTTGCAGGCGATGAGATCGGGCGAATGGAGGTGAAAGTGGAGGAAGCTGCCATGGAGAAATTTTCCGCACTCGAGAAGAGAGCGCAGCAGGTCATTTGCGAGGTGCTATCGTTGGATCCGCGGCCTGCGACATCTGCGAAAGATAGTTCAAAAACCTACGGAGCGCTGCTTTGCGGGAAAAATGTTCGGTTTCGGTTTGATGATGTAACCTGCTGGATATCAGCAGTGGAGAGTATTAAATGATTGTCTGCGGAGGATTCCCGCTTGCGTCGATGATGGTGCTTGGATACGGGGGGACGTGTTCGGTGCGCCATTTGGCTCCCCGGATTTTCACCTAATACACACACTATGGCTATTTCAAGAGCGTTACTTTCAGTTTCGGACAAGACAGGTTTGGTAGAATTCGCAGAGGGTCTCGCTGAAATGGGCGTGGAGCTACTCTCTACGGGCGGCACGGCGAAAGCCCTTCGTGACGCCGGCCTAAAAGTTATGGATGTGTCCGAATACACAGGTGCGCCTGAGCTTTTCGAAGGCCGTCTCAAAACTCTTCATCCAATGGTTCACGGCGGTCTTCTTCATCGCCGTGATGATCCCCAGCATGTTGCCGATGCAAAGAAACATGGGATCCCGCCGATAGATCTCGTAGTAGTAAATCTTTATCCTTTTGAGGAAACCGTAGCCAAAGCAGGGGTCACTCTTGAGGAAGCTATCGAAAATATCGATATTGGCGGGCCGTCCATGTTGCGTAGTGCCGCAAAAAACCATTCCCATGTCACTGTGGTGATTTCTCCGGAGGATTACCCGACGGTCCTCGAGGAAATGAGGGAAAATGGTGGAGATACGACAAAGGGCCTGCGTGAGCAACTGGCAGTGAAGGTTTTCCTACGCACTTCCCAATATGATGGGGCGATCACCAATTTCCTCGGCCAGTGCAGACAGGGCACAGGGTGTTCGTTCACACTGAGTCTGCCACTTGAGCAAGAGTTACGCTATGGCGATAATCCCCACCAAAAGTGCTCACTTTATGGAAACTTTGCGTCCTGCTTCACACAGCTGCAGGGCAAAGAGCTCAGCTACACCAATATCATCGATATCGAGGCCGCCGCGGATCTGATTCTCGATTTCGTCCGGCCTACGGTGGCGATTCTCAAGCATACAAACCCGTGCGGCGTCGGACAAGATGATGAGGACCTACGCCTCGCTTGGCAGAAAGCCTTCGAGACCGACCGCCAGGCTCCATTCGGAGGCGTGATCGTTACGAACCGTCCATTAACAGTCGAGCTCGCACGGGTGATCTCGGAAATTTTCACCGATGTGATTATTGCTCCTGACTTTGAGCCAGATGCCCGGGCCTTGCTGCAGAAGAAGAAAAATCTTCGTCTCATGAAAATGAACGATGCATATCTCGTTGCGAAAAAATCTCCGGTCATTCGTTCCAGCCCGGGTGGCCTCATGGTGATGGATCGCGATCATACAGCTCTCGGCCTGGATGATCTCGAGAGCAAGGTCGTCACCAAACGCCCACCGACGGAAGAAGAGCTCCGTGCGATGCGTTTCGGCTGGAGGATTGTAAAGAACGTGAAGTCCAACGCCATCGTCTATTCTCATGCGGACCGCACTCTTGGCATCGGCGCCGGCCAGATGAGCCGGGTTGATTCCTCCCGTATCGCTATCTGGAAAGCAAAAGAGGCAGGTTTGGATCTCAAAGGTTGCATTGTTGCCTCCGACGCGATGTTCCCCTTCGCCGATGGATTGCAATCCGCGATTGATGCTGGCGCGACGGCATGCATCCAGCCGGGAGGTTCGATGCGTGATGCGGAAGTTATCGCAGCCGCCGACGCTGCTGGCATGGCAATGGTCTTCACTGGCAATCGTCACTTCAGGCACTAATTTTCGGCAGCATTCATCTGCTCATTTCTGGAATTTGTTCCGCCGGCGCGATGCTTTGCACATTGCGTCGGCTTCTTTTTGATCCGGATTCCATTTGATTGACCTTTCGCCGGATGTCGGCTTGCCAAGAAGGGGTGTAGCGATATGCTCACGGCTTCGCGCAAAATGACGCCATTTTTAAGGAAAATACTAGGGATGAACTGGGTGCTGGTGCTCGTGATGTATGCACTGTTGATCTTTGGTGTCTTCATGATCGAGAGCGCGGCGCGGCATCTTCCGATGAGCCCTGAGAATCTCAAGGATTTCGGTTCGGCCGGGGCCTACTTTGCGGGCATGCAGAAGAAGTGGATTGCCTTCGGGAGCCTCGCCTATTTCGGAGCGGCTTTGGTCGACTACAAGTGGATCCGATGGCTGGGTATTCCTCTATATGCCGTGAGTCTGGGACTGATGGTAATGGCCATGCAGGCGGATGATGAAGTCCATAGACTTAGTCTCGGCGGTTTGAGTTTCCAGCCCGCGCAGTTGGGGGTGACCTCGGGAATCATTATGATCGCTTGGTTGATGCATGATCTCCCCAAGCTTCATCGCAGTCTGGGGAATCCTTTTTTACGTTTAGGAATTATCGGAGTGGTATCTGTGGTGCCGTTTCTGATGGTCATGAAAATGGGAGACATGGGCTCTGCCCTGGTTTGGATTCCGGTCGTTATTGTCGCCCTTCTAGTCTCCGGAATTCCTTTCCGTTTTCTCAGCTTTATCGGGTTTGTTTCCGCCGGAATTCTGCCCGTTCTTTATTTTGTGATCCTGCCACTCGTCTCCGAGCGTGGTCCGGATCGGATCGATTTATGGCTGCGAATGCTCCAAGGGCAGGAAGTCGATATCCAAGGGGACGGCTACGCACCACACAACGTGTCCATGGCAGTGGGTAAAGCTGGCTGGAAAGGGGTGGGCTGGTTGGCAACTGCGGAAAAAGGCTCGTTACATGACAAAAAATTCATTCCCCACCTGACCGCTCATAACGACTTCATTTTTGCTGTGATCGCAGAGGAATTGGGATTCCGGGGGGCACTGCTTTTGTTGGGCGGCTTTGCCTTGTTGTTGATACAGGGCTTATTCATCGGTTTTTATAGCCGGGATATGGCGGGAAGGCTGATCGTGTGTATGGTGATCGCCCTATTTTTCGCACATATCTATGAAAATATAGGGATGTGCGTTCTACTGATGCCGATTACTGGTATTCCATTGCCGTTGATCAGTTACTCAGGGACTTTCGTGGTCATCTGTATGTTCCTGCTTGGCTTGGTGCAGAGTGTCTGGGTCCACAGGCACCGGGGTAACCCGGAAGAGGTATAGAGATTTCTCCGGCAAGGCAGAAGCAGAGGATCGGAAGCCGGGTGCTAGCGGCCGTTACTTGTATTCGTCCTGATAGCGGGCTTCCTCATTCTGAAGCTGGTGGGAAGGTGTTTTGAGCATATCAAAAGCTGTCCCGCAATACATGCAGCGAAATTGCTGAGTGGCGATGATGGAGAGAGTGGCGGTAACTCCATGGTTCAGAGGAAAAATTCTCACCGCCTTTTGATGGGCCAGAGCACCAGAATTTATAAGTGGCGTGCCTTTGCACAGCGGACAATGGGTATGGCGACGCTTGAAAAATGCCAATAACCAAGTGAAAGCGGTGAAGCCAAGACAAGCGACGAGGACTTTTGTGGTGAACGGCTGGGGATTGAGAAAAAACAGGACGAGCGTCGTGATGGAAGCGATAACACCCAGATAATGGATCGCACAAAGAATCACTGTGCTTACAAAAGTTCTTCTGTGAGGAACCGAGCGCGCGCGCGTGACCGGAGCTCGTCCGGACGGCCGGACCGGCTGGGAATTTTCACAACTGACATCGCTTGTCATCAAGGTGACAATGATGATTAATTTTTCCTGATCTTTTGCAAGCCACGATTTTCAGGGGCCTTCTTCAGATGTCTTGTTCGATGGATTTCAAGGTCAGAAAGAGATCGTGCCAGCGGCTTAGTTTCGGCTCAATAGCGAGCTTTTCCTTTGCAAGATGCTTTCTGATTGAGTTCAGACAAGTTGTGTAGTCCTGGAAGAAAATGCGCAATCCGTCCTCATAATCCGCCCGTAGCGTTTCGGCAAAGGATCCGCAGGTATCAAGCAGAGAGGCCTGGAAATCCCGGGTGATCTTAAGACGGGTGATTAGAGCAATGCTAACACCGCCGATAGCAAAGACCAAAGCGATCCCACAAAAAATCAGTGGAAGCCAGGGAAAGTCCAAGATTCCACAAACCGCCCCGATGATTAGAAAGAGCAGAGTCGTTGCAGTGAAGGATTTGAGGGCGAGATTTCGCTTTCGTAGCTCGTGTTCCAGTTCTTTGCGAACGTGAAGATTGCCTATCGCCTGATGCGCCGCGCGACCAATTCTTTGGACAAACCGGCGGCGCGCTTGCTCAAGTTTTTCATCGATCGGTTCTGATTCGTCGACTTCCTTCCCGATAGATTCCTTCACCCTCGCCCCCAGCTCATTCCAGTGGCTGCGACAGGCGGCGACCACGTCTTTGCCATCGCTTTCCGCAACAGATTCCACAGCGGTCCGCAATCGATCGATAAACAGGCCCTCGGTTTGACTACCGGTTCTATCCCCAACAAAAATCCGAAAAACCGAACGAGCAATTCCAAGGGATTTTTTCAGAGCTCTGCTCACCCAAACGGCCTCGGTTTCGAAGACTTCAGCGACTCCGACCAAATGCTGGGGCAGGCGACTAACCAGCCTTTCCCTCATCGCGTCGATCTCGTCTTCCAGGGAGCCGAGGAAATCATTCTGGTCGTTGAGAACCCGGGTTTGCTCTTCGATGCGGTCCTCGATTTTACGTAAAGCGCCGGAAGCATGGGTGCGCCAGGTTTGGAGAGCGGCCCGTCGCTCAGGCGAGTCACAAACCCGGCGGGAAATAAATTCCTCCAAGGCAGGGAAGCCACTGTCCTTGTAGGTCCTCCCCGCGAGAGAGCCGGCACGTTTCGCCTCAAATGCCAGCTTTCCGGAGACGGCAAAAATCTGTGGGACAGTGCCAATCCGTTTCATCGAAAGATCCGCCATGTGTTCGAGGATGATCTTGATATCCGCAGGCTCGCGCTGATCCGCTTGTTGGACGATAAAAGCCACCCGGTGATGACAATCGACGGGGAGTTTCGAGATCAAATTCCAGGTGGCGGCGCCCCACGGGTTGGTGACTGGAAAAACAAAGAGAATGAGATCCGCTACCGGCAGGAAACGCTCTGTAATTTCCTGATGGCCTTTGACGACGGAATTAGTCCCGGGAGTGTCGACCAGGTTGAAATCGCGCAAAAACTCGATCGGGCGATAGCGTTCTTCCAATGATGAAGTGGTATCGACATCACGGGGAGGTGCGCCATACCGATACCAAATAACCCGATCCGTCTCCGGCAGAATGTTGACTTTACAGAGCTCCCGCCCGAACAAACCGTTGATTAGAGAGGATTTGCCGGCATTGACCTCCCCACAGACGACAAAAAGAAACGGGGTTCCCAGATCCTTTTCGAAAGATGAGGAGGATAAGCTTTCTCCAAGATCGGTAGCGGTGTCCCGCGCGAGCTCGTTGATGCCTTTGACCACCTGTGAGATGCGCTCACGGGAGGAGAAATAGCGCTCGCCGAAGTTGAGCTGGCTCACTTTTTGAAACGGGGGGAATGTTTCGCTCAAGGAGCCGGGGTGACAGAGGCTTGGGCTGCCGGAGTCTCGGCTTTCATGGCGATTAGTTGTGAAACTGTAACAAATTTGAATCCCTTGCGGAGAAGGCCATCAAGAGTCGCCGGCATGGCATCCACCGTCTGCGAGTGGAGATCGTGGGCAAGAACGATCCCGCCGGCAGTTGTGCCGGAGAGGATACGCGAAGCGACGACGGATGGACCAGGGCGTTTCCAATCGAGGGGATCGACGGACCAGAGAATGGTAGGATAGCCGAACTCGTTATGAACCAGCTCCCGCTGGCGCTGGAGAAGCCCCCCGTATGGCGGCCTCATGGTGCGGGGGCGCACTCCTGCCGCATGACCTATTGCGTCTTGGCAGCGCTGCATCTCCTGGCGGACTTCTGCGTCGCTGAGCTTGGAAAGAAGGCGGTGGGTGTGGGAGTGGTTTCCAATTTCGTGACCTTCCGCCACGGTGCGGCGCAGAACGCCGGGATGGAGATCGACGCTACGGCCGATCACATAGAACGTGGCTTTGATGTTACGTGCCGCCAGCATGTCCAGCAGGCGCGGGGTATTTTGCGGATGTGGACCGTCATCAAAGGTGATGGCGATGTAATTTCCGGATACGAGCACGCGGGAGAAAGTGACTCCGGCATCTTTGGAAAAATTGCTTGGGTGGTTGCCGGACTCGTTGCGAGGGACAGGACCTTTTACAGAAGGGGTTCGATAATCGGTATTGGCGGTGGTTTTTACCGTCGCTGGTGTGGGTGCCGAGGGCGTTGTCGATGTGGCTGCCTTGCAACTGGCGAGAGTAGCCGCGGAGGCTGCCATGAATCCGCGTCTGGAAAGTTTTCCCAAGGTCGGGTTTTGGGCAAGACTGTTGCCGATATTGTGGAGGGTGTTGTCCATTGGATGGGCGGTAAAAAAGTTAAAAGAGATAAAAATACTGAATTCATCAAGAGCATATGTCACGCTTAGATTTTATCAGTTTGGTGTGCTATATTGATGGCTTTTTTGCAAAAAGTTCGGTGCACAGCAGACAGAATTTTCCGTCGCATGCCCTGGCTGTACAATATTCGCGGCCATAAAAGATGATTTGGAGATGCAGTTTGTTCCACGAGTCCCGCGGGAAGAGCCTTTTCAGATCCCGCTCGGTCTGTATCACATTTTTTCCACTGGTAAGTTTCCACCTCGTCGCGAGCCGGTGGATATGTGTGTCCACGGGAAATGCCGGGACGCCGAACGATTGGGCCATGACCACTGAGGCGGTTTTGTGGCCTACGCCGGGCAATTCCTCCAGCAGGCCAAAGTCGCGGGGAACCTGTCCTCCGTGTTTTTCGACAAGGATCTTACTTAGCTCCGAAATCGCCGCGGATTTTCTGGGAGAGAGGCCACACGGGCGGATGATCGCACGGATTTCCTCCACCGGGACGTGCATCATCTTCTCCGGGGTGTCCGCGAGCGCGAAAAGCGCGGGTGTGACCAGATTGACCCGAACATCGGTGCATTGGGCCGAGAGCAGAACCGCGATGAGCAATGTGTAAGGGCTTGTATGGTCGAGCGGGATGGGTGTTTCGGGGTATAGTTCTTCGAGTCTGCGAAGAAGGTGTGCGGCGCGTTGTTGTTTCAGCATGAAATCGATGGAATCCTAGGTTTTATCTGAGAAATCGCAAGACAGACTCGTGGATGGGATTATCTGCTATTGATGAATGGGCGATCGTTTCCGATGGTGGCCAGGTGAAGCCAGTGCTGAAGATATTATTCGGAGCAATTCTGTTCTGCGGTTTTGCTTGGCTGGGCTGGTGGATCTGGCAGGGCGATGGGGAAACTTTCAGCGTGATGATCCGCGGGGAAAAACTTCCCGAGCCTGATCCGGCGCGTTACGAAGTGCTTGTTTCTGAATTGGAACGCTGGCAGCAGGAGCTCGGAGCCCGTTATCAGAGCGCGGCCACGGACCGTGAAAGAGAGGCCATCGAGCACGATGCCAGAGTCATCCTGGAGCTGGTGATGCCGGAGATGATGTATTGTTGGCTAGGCACTGGGTATGATTTCAATGGCACGGCTGAAAAACCGGGTGAGGGGCCGGTTGCCTGTGGCTATTTCGTGTCCACGGTGATTCGTGATGCAGGTTTCAAAGTAAACCGATACAAACTGGCCCAGCAGCCGTCAGGGAATATCATGAGAACATTTTTGCCCAAAGCGGCGTGCCAGCTGAAGGTGGGAGCTGATTATGACAGCTATGTGGACTGGCTGGAAGGTATGAGGCCCGGGATTTATCTGATCGGCCTTGATACCCATGTAGGATTCATCATCAATGAGGGAAGTGGGATAAAATTTATCCACTCGTCCGGCTCCGGGCCCTACGGTGTGGTAGCGCAGAAAAGGGAGAAGGCAACCGCCTTGAAAGTATCCAATTGGCGTATGATCGGTAGTTTTAGCTCCGATGCGGGAGTGATCCGCACCTGGCTGCGGCGAGAGACGGTAAAGGTGAAAAACTAATCCTCTTGGTTCTCGATATTCTTGTTACCAGAGCCATCCCACACTTCCACAAAGCCGTTACGTTCGATTTCCGTCACAAGCAGGTCGCGGTGGATTGACATAAGAGGGTTGATCCTTGCCCCGCAGGCCTCCAGTGCCTGTCCGGTCCACACATTGCAAATCCGCGGGAAATAGTAAACCTGAGGCGATTCCAGCAGAACTCCGCCTCCCCAGCTTGAGTCTCCTGCGATGATAGGTTTTCCAAACGAATCCTGAATCGTGCAGTGATTGAGGTAGGATGCGACAAACGGCCCACGCTCGCGGGGGATTGATTTCATCCAAATATGTTGATTCGGGGAAACCTCCGGAACCTCCCAATTGATCGGGATGCATTCCATCACCGCCGCAGAGGGAAGGAAGATCGCTTTGACGACTTCGCCGGGGGTAAGCCATCGTGCGTTCACATAGGCCATCCGGTCACCCCATGAAAATGTCACATATTTGGCTTTTGGAAAGTTCTCGGGTGGGACAAAGCCGGATTCGATCAACCAGTCATACGGGAAGACCATGCCGGTGTGTAATTTATCGGCGATCATCCATACCTGAACCTCCGGTGGGCGTTCCGGCGTATATGTCGATACGGTGTTTCTCCGCACCAGCTCCGGTGAGGGCTCCGGGGCTGGTGGAAGGGTCACAAAGTTGCACGAGCAGCTTGCGGCTGCCAATAGGACGGCTAGAGCCTTCTTCATTCCAATCTGGCTTGTTAAAAGGCCGGAGATCCCATCCTCGTTTTCTAGTAAAATGGGATCGAATATTTCAATTCAGCCTTTGATGTATGAGCAGATGTATTGGCAGACTCCCTCTTTGACCGCGATGGTAAAGCCACTGTTGGCATCCACGTTGAAAGCCTCGCCTGCTGAGACGGTTTTCTTTGTGTCTGTCCCATCAATTACGATTTCACAGCTGCCAGCGGAAATTTCCATTATTTCCGCCGCCTCTGTATCGAAACGGAAATCGCCCGGAAAGATCACTCCGAGAGTCTTTTTAGAGCCATCTTCGGCGTAGACCGCATGGGATACGACTTTTCCATCGAAATAGATATTGGCGACGGAATCGGCAGTGACGTTGGTAAATTTTTTCATAATAATTTAGAAGTGTGTAGATGTGAATTAGTTGGCCATTTTCCACGCCTCGTAACCACCCTGGAGGATGGAGACGTCGTGGCCGCGTTTTGCCAGAGCGGTGGCGACAGTTAATGCATCGGGACATGCCATGTCCGTGCAATAAATGACGACAGGAGAGTTACGTTTGTTGGCACTTGCGATTTGCGGCTCGTATTTGGCCAGATCCCGATCGAAATCCGCCTTCGGCCAGCTTGTTGCGCCGGGCACATGGCCCATCTGGTAAAAGAATTTGGGACGCACATCATAGATTAGCGCGGCGTTGTTCTGCACCAATTGATAAAGGTCGCCAAGAGGCATACGTGTCAGCCGTCCTTGTGCCGCGGGGTTGGCCGGGGTGGATGGCTTGTCGGCCGTTTCAGCCGGTTCTTTTTTTACCGCTTTGGATAAATCCAGCGCAGGCACTGGCTTTTCGGGAGGTTCCGAGCATGAACACATCCAGATGGAGATGGGTAGCGTGCACAGAAGGAGTATGGTCCCGGAAGTGCTCGGAGTTTTTCTAGCGAGAGCTTTCACTTGCCAATTTTGATGAGTTCCACGTCGAATACAAGGGTTCCCGCAGGATAGCCGGCTGGAGGATTTTCCCCATAGGCCATCTGGGCGGGAATCCAAAAGCGCCGTTTTTCACCTTCGACCATAAGCTGAAGGCCCTCGGTCCAACCGGCAATGACTCCATTGAGCGGGAAGGAAGTCGGCTTGCCACGTTTTACGGAGGAGTCGAAAAGTTTTCCATCTGTAGTCCAGCCAGTATAATGAACCGTGACAAGATCGCTGGCCTTTGGTTTGACTGACCCGGTGCCTTTTTCCAAAAGCTTGGAAGCCAGTCCTGAAGCGGTGACTTCCGCATCAGCAGGTGCAGATGCGACATCGTTTGGTGTTTCGGGCATTGGGCTATTTGACATGGGTGCTTTTGGGTTCGAACAGGCTAGACTTGCAAGAGCGAAGAGTCCGGAGGCCAGGATTTTTTTCATCGGCGTATGGTTGATTTGATTCTCAAAAGATCAACAGGAAATCCTCATTGCACCTCCGCAACCTCCTCATGCCCCATTTCCACGGCAGTTCTTCGCTCCACGGTAATGGCGGAAAGCAATCCGTCCTGGCGGACGACAAATTGATTGAGCTTCATCAGTTCCAGGACGGCGAGAAATGTGACAATCACCTCGGATTTGGTGGTTGCCGATTGGAATAGCGCATCAAACGGCAAAGATTGACCGGGAAGGAAATGCTCGATGAGAAACTCAATCTTATCGGCTACCGTGTAGCGATCGTCCACGATATCGCCGAAGTCGTGGGATTCCTCAAACCGTTTCAAGACGTTCTGAAACGCTCGAATGAGATCGAATATTGAAACTTCGGCCAGTGTGGGAGGTTCTTCTTCAGGTTTGTCACCTGGATCCGGCTGATGTGCGAAGCGGCCCTGTTGCTCGAGCTCGCGGACGGAGAGGAAGCCGGCCGCGTCTTTGAATTTTTTATATTCGATCAGCTGCCGGATCAGTTCCCACCTGGGATCATCTTCTTCGGCATCCTCTTCGGGTGGTTGTTCCGTGCGCGGCAGTAAGGTGCGGGATTTCAGATACATCAGATTGGCAGCCATCACGATGAATTCGGAAGCCAGATCGATGTTCAGAAGCTTGAAGGTATTGATGTAATCGAGGTATTGCTTGGTGATTCTCTCGATGGATATCGCGTGTATATCCAGCTCATCTTTTTTGATAAGATAGAGCAAAAGATCCAGAGGCCCCTCGAAGATTTCGAGTTGGACTTTGTAATTCGGGTTTTCCAAGGAAATGTGTCTTTTATATGTTGTTAAGCGCTGATTTTCTACTCGTCAGGGGAGTGATGGAAAGCTTTTATACGCCCCGAGATGACCGGACAGTCTGAATCAGAACAGTTACAAAACTTTTATGAGCGATTGGGCCACTGGGTCTCGAAACAGGGCTTCTGGTTCCAGCTCCGCTATTCGTTATCAAATCGGTCTGGTGACGGCGCATTCGGCTATCACATGATGGCCCTGTTGTCCCGGATTGGTCTATTTCTCGTGCTAATCGGCTTCGGAATCTGGTTATTCCTTTTCACCCAATTCGGTAGTGAGAGATTTCACACAAAACTTGGTGAGGATTTTCGAAGCGGATTCGCCGCAAAAGAGGTCGAGATCTCCGGGATAAGTCATAAGCAGGGGAAATTATCCATCAACCGACTGGCGATGACAGGTGAAAAGGAAACGTTTTTCACAAAATTCCAGGTTAAGAATCTCAATTGCCAGATGAACATGCTCGATCAGTTCCGGAGTAGCTGGGAGCCTGGCTTGATCGAAATTTCCGAAGCCTCGGTGAGTCTGCGGGCGGGGGCTGATACGGATGCATCAGCGCAAGCCATCGCCGATGTGCTGTTCCAGAAAAGTGGCTACGCCAAATTTGATACCGTTGTGGTGAAGAAAGTGTCGTTGAATTGGGGGTATTCCGCCCGCACCAAGGGGCGGATTTCCTCTAGCCGGATGTCTGCGCTGCGCTTGGAAGACGGCTGGCGCCTGAATTTCAAAGGAGGTTATTTCAGTCAAAGTTGGCTGAAGAAGCTCCAGATCAAGGAACTTCAAATTGCGGTGAGCGAAAAGGGACTGGTATTTGAGAAAGCACTTTTTTCCAAAGGCAATGGCGTCGTATCTCTGGCAGATCTCAAGATAAAAGCGGGAATGCAACCGGAGATCAATGGGCACGTGAACTTGCGGGATGTCTCGCTAGCATCAATTCTTCCAATTGCGACTGCTGAATACCTCGAAGGAAAGATTTCAGGCGAGTTTTCAGCTTTTGGCTCGATCAATTCCACTGCCGGTGTCGGCTTCGCGGGCGAAGTGAGCCTCACTGACGGGAACTTTATCCAATTGCGCGATGAGCTACCGCTTTTGAAAGCGCTTAGCGTGGTGGATGCCTACAATAACTATCGACGGGTGATCTTTGACGAAGGTGGATTTCATCTGAAAACCTACGATGGCACAGCAACCATAAGTCATCTGCAGCTCAAGGCAGATGAGCTTTTCGCAGTCAACGGCGAGCTGACGGTGCGCCTTCCGGTTGATAATGTGGCCGTTGCGCTGGATCCGGAATTCGCGGCGATGAAAGCTGAGCTGAATTTGGATAGCGATTCCGATTTCACCTTGGCAAATGCGTCAGCCGATAAGAAAACCGAAGAGCCAGCAAACTCAAAGACATCTCTTTTTGAAAAAATAGATCAGGCTGCGGAGCTTCAGTTGATGCAAGAAAAGCAGACGGAAGCGCAGAATACGCAATATACTTATGAAGGTCGGGTCACAATTTCGCTGGCGAGAAATGCTTTCGATCGAGCTCCCAGATTGTTGAAGCTGCATCCTGTCTCGGCTGAAAGCAAACGCATTGAGATCGAAGTCCCGATACAAGGCCGCTTGGAAGAAATTACGATGGAGAAGGCCGATGATTTCTACAAATACGGAGCGAGATAGGAGAGGCCGATCGGAGCGGTTAGCTGAAATTCTGCCCTAAGATTACCACCGAAAGATCAAAGGGGGGACGACGATCCGCACGTTGCCGGGACCATTATTCTCATTTTCTTCCAGAGCTGTTACGAGGCCGTTTTCGAATTCCACCACGGTTTTGCCTTTTTCTTCTGTGGTTACGTGGGAAAGCTGCCGGTAAGCAATCCTTGAGACGGGATCAATGCGCGTGATGTAGTGCTTTACCTCTTCGTAATCAATGAACTCCCAGCTCCCGGACTCTCCATCGGCAGTGCGGCGGACAGAAGTTTTGGTAGGCTTTCCACGGGATTGGGAGACCTCGTCCAACGTCATCCCAATGGCAATTCCGCCTCCAGCAATGATTTCATTTACGGCGATCTGGCGATCATAAAGCTGCTTCAGCTTTGTCACGAAGTCTTCCTGCTCATGAGTGAAAGCCCACGGCGCAACCCAGCCGGCAACGCCATTGCGGGTGCCTTTGCCTCTGACCCGGTAAGCCTTTGCCGTCATTCCCTCAAGGGTGACGAATTGATCGGTCTGGAGGAAGCCCAAGCGGCGATTCCCATCCTTATCAGCATATACCGGAGCTTCTTTGATCACCTTGAGGCGAATCGGCGGATCTACGATTTCTTCGAGATACACAACGTCCGGCTCGGAATTCAACAATGACTTCCGGTCACTTTTGATCTCGGCGCTCACCGGTAGGGCGAGAATGACGCTCAGATAGGTGATGAGAACCGTTTTCATGAATACAATGTATGGTCTTTGTGGGAGGATGGAAAGCTAGAATTGCAGCAGACCACCCGGATTAGGACAGACCCGGTCAGGAATTTATTCAAGCCGGGCGACAGAGTCTCGCGATCAAAGTTTCCGCACCGAGTTCTCGCTCACCTGATGAACAGGGAGCGGGGAGATTCCCTCGGTGGATTCCAACCAGCCGAGATGGGTTGTCGTGATGAACTTCTGGGCGTGTTTTGGCAGATGATTCAAGAGAGCGTTCCGCCTGGCTGGATCCAGCTCACCGAAGATGTCATCAAGTAGGTAAATGGGAGTTCGCGCACATCGCTGGTGGAGCAGGTCTCCCTGGGCCAGCTTGAGGGCGAGTGCGATGGTTCTCTGCTGGCCTTCGCTTGCATAGTCCGAGGCTGGCATACCGTGAAGGCGGATCGACACATCATCCCGATGCGGGCCGATAACCGCTTGGCGGGTGGCGATTTCCCGCTGACGGGCCTGGAGCATGGAATCCTTCAGCGAGGGACCGGAGGCTGGGAGATAGCTCAGGGTCAGGGCCTCATTTTTGCCGGAAATATCCAGCTGGGCCGCTGCGACAAGCGGGCTGAGATCCTCAATCAATCTCCTGCGGGTTTCTGTCAGGTAGGTGCCGTGATCAATGAGTATTTCCTCGTAAGCGATGAGCTCCGGGAGGCGCAGTTTCGGTTCTTTCAGCAAAAGATTCTTTGCTTTCAAAGCCCTGCGGTAGCGGGTGAAAGCGGTGCGATATTTCGGATCCAACTGCGCTCCGAGGAAATCGAGGAAATGCCTGCGGGTCTCCCCCGGACCACGGATCAGCGATAGATCCTCATTTCCCATCCAGACGATGAGACCTCCATCGGAAAGGTATTCGGTGCGGGATTGGCGCGGCTCGCCATCCACTTTGAGTTTCAAGCCGTTGGCCGTTTGTTGGATTTTTCGTTCCTGTCCCCAGGGATCTGCCGCAATCCCAAAACCGGGAGTCGAGAATTTTGTGAGAGTGTTGAAACGATTGGTTCGCGGAGAATGAAGCCTGATCAATGTGCAGACGGCTTCCAGCAGTGAGGTTTTCCCTTGAGCATTTTCCCCGATAAGGATCACGCCTTCGGCAGGAAATTCCAGACTCAATGAGGAAAAACAGCGGAAGTTGAGAAGGCGTAGGCTCTGGATCATGCAGGTTTGTATGAACAACCTTTTGGGTAGCTTAGCTGAGATGATCCAGCGCTTTTTGGAATGACGAGTTCGCCAGATAATGACGAAGCTTTCCATCGAACTCGGCGAGATGCGCCTGGGTATACGCACTGATCTCCTCGGAGACTTTGATCAACGCCTGGAGATGTGCATCGGGGTCACGATCGCGGAACCCGTGGTCGGCAATGACCTCAAGACGTTTTTGGAGGAGTTGGCGGAGTTCCGTATGCATTTCGGAAGGATTAAGCAGCGGGTGCGATCAATGATCAAGGATTAGGGACTGCCTGATGAATGTAGAAGAGCTTTTTGTCCGTAGAGGAGGGCAGGATACGGATCGTCCCATCCGGCAGGTTTTGCAGGCGGGATGGAGGGACGGGGACCCAGTCATTGTTCAGGGTTGCGGATTGGAGAGGGGTAAGCGTTGCGTAGCGTGACGCAGAGGCATCCGGCAGGTAGCTGGCAGTGCCATCTGAGGAGAAGGTGAATGCGGCGTTTGGCAGGGAAGGATCTGTGGCAAGTAGGAATTCCATAAGGTTCGGCAAGGCATCGCCATCCGGATTATCGTTGGGTCCACCTCTGGTGCCCGCCCAGTCCAGGTAGGGCTGATCGGGATTTTGAGCGAGAACATCCGAGAGGATTTCGCGGTTTTCCATCAGTGGGATAGGGGGCTGCGCAAATTGATTGATTGCTTTCAGAATCTCATTCGCCAGAAGGGCTTGGCCGGCGGTGTTCGGGTGGAATCCATCATGGGTGAAGAGATGTAGAGGTGGGTTGGAATTTCCTTCGGGTAGCTTGAAGTAAGTGAATTCTGTGCCGTTGAGCTCGAAGGGTGATTGGTCGTGGATGCGGTCGGTCAATGAGTCGATTCTCGCGATGTAGGTATCCGGTAGAGCCGATGCCAGTCCGATCAAACTGGCGTTGACACTGGCAATACGCTGTCGGGCTATTATTGCGCGGGCCGGATCTTGGTAAGTGGCATTTCCGGTGATATCCGGGGTGGCACTAATATCGGGAAGAGTGGCAATGATGATCGGAAATCCCGCGGGAGCGTGATTGCGGATATACGAGTGGAGCTTGATGATACGGGGAGGAATATCCGCTAGGAAAGGTGGTGGCACAGGATCGGCATATATTCCGGTGTAGTTGGATTTCAGGTCATTTCCTCCCAGAAAGATCAACGCTGCATCGACAATCTGGAGATCGCTGTCCAAGGCATTGCGAGTGAAGCGATGAAGCGAGAAGCTGCCGGGATCGTAAAGAACTTCCTCCCAGTCTCTCGTGGTGTATCCCGGAATCCCATAATTGAACTCATAGCCGCCATTCCGCCGGTCCGGATAGCTGAGATAACGCGAATCATAGGCACCCATGCTGAACTCCGAGGGGCGTTCCGCATGAAGAATTTCCACCCAATTACGGGCACCCGGATAGGAAAATGGAATCTCGAAGGTGTATTCTTCCGTAAGCGAATCACCGATTGCCACCAGCTTGAAGGAAGTTGCCTGAAGTTTTGAACCCACGAAAAAACCAAGACTCACCGAAAAGATCAGAAGAGCGCGCGGAATAAACAAGAGCTTGGCGGGACGGACCATTCTAGAGGGTAGCCGCTTTTCAGGATTTTTGAAGCTACTTTTGGCGAGGGAAAGATTCCA
Source organism: Luteolibacter algae (assembly GCF_042683045.1). Lineage (NCBI taxonomy): Bacteria > Pseudomonadati > Verrucomicrobiota > Verrucomicrobiia > Verrucomicrobiales > Verrucomicrobiaceae > Luteolibacter > Luteolibacter algae. The sequence goes on from NZ_JBHUIT010000027.1 coordinate 97,474, forward strand.
GCTCGCGGAAAGTATATTGTTAACCTTTCGCAGGCTTTTGGAGTATGTAGGTAACTAAATGATGGATAGTCATGACAAGGAGCAGCAATTCATCGGACACCTGACCGAGATCCAGGTGCCCTTGCGCTTGTATGTCAGTTCACTGATGCCGGGAGATTCTTCCGCGAAGGATGTCATCCAGAATGCGAACACGACCCTCTGGAGAAAGCGCAATGAATACGAGCCGGGAACCTTCTTCAAGGCTTGGGCTTTTAGCATAGCCCGCTACGAGGTGCTCAATTATCGCAAAAAGGTGGCTAGGGAATCCCGCCTGGTCTTCGGTGAAGATCTTGAAAATGCTTTTGCCGAAGAGCTGAGCGAGCACTCGGATGATTTGGAGCAACGCCATGAGGCCCTGAAACATTGCCTGGAGAAACTCCGTCCCACACATCGGGAATTGCTTTTACACCGCTATTCCAGCGATGGGACTCTCAAAGATTTTTCTGAAAAAACTGGGAATAGCATCGGAGGGCTCAAAGTGACGTTGCATCGGTTGCGCAACGCGCTTCAGGGCTGCATTGAGAAACAACTTAATCTGGGAGAGGCCAATTCATGAGCAGTCAGGAACTGAAGCGGTTGATCGATGAATTAATCGATGACGAGATTTCCGAAGCTGATTTCCTTCGACTGGAGGCGGAGCTAAGCGTCGATGCCGGGGCACGGGCAGTCTATTATGACCGATTGACACTGAACGCATTGCTTCAGTCCGAAGCCAGTCAGGCGGAAGGAAAAACCGTGCCATTCCACCGGGGAGGCAAGCGTGGCTATATGGTGGCGGCTACTGCAGTCGCTGCCGTTTTCATACTGACTGCTGTAGGTTTATGGATCGGGGCAGGACCAATGAAAGGTGCGAACAAAGAGGATTTCATGGTATCTAGGAATCCGGAAGCACCCAAGGAATCGTGCGCCAGTGGATTTGCCGTCGTGAGCGGACAGGCAGGAGTCTCGTGGGAAAATGCCCCGTCTCTTCCAGATGGAGCATTGCTGCCGACCGGACAGCTGAGGTTGGAATCTGGAATTGCCCAGCTGGAGTTATTTAGCGGAGTGACGCTCACAGTCGAAGGTCAGGCGGAATTTGAGCTGATATCATCTATGGAAATGATAGTGACCTCGGGCAAACTTCGTGCCCATGTTCCGGAAGCTGCCCAGGGTTTTCGCGTTCATACGCCGAACGGCGAGATCGTAGATCTTGGGACAGAGTTTGCCCTGGATATTTCCGCCGGGCGCTCGGAACTGCACGTGATTGCCGGCGAAGTCCAGTGGCATCCAATCGGGGCGGAAATGACCTCCCTCAAGAAGGGGCAAGGTCTCAGAATCGATTCCTTGGGCAAAGAGCTTAACAGAAAGCCGGAGGACTTTGTGGGGAATGAGGATGTCCGCGAGCTTCTTTCCAGCGCGAGAGACATCCGTCACCGGGACTGGAGGAGATTCCGCGAATCTCTTTATGCGGACCCACGGCTGGTGGCGTTTTATGATATGAAATCGGCGGATTCCACCGTCAGAAATCTCCAGAACAGCGCGGCGGATGGAATAGGGAATTCTGCCGCGATTGTGGCGGCGGTCAGCGCCTCGGATCGCTGGGGAAACCCCGGTGGAGCTCTGGACTTCAGCCCCGCGGGAAGCCGGATCCGCATGGCGGTGCCGGGCGATTTTGACGGCTTAACACTACTTGTCTGGGTGAAGATCAATAGCTTGGACCGCTGGTATAATTCACTGTTTTTGACGGACGGGCATGATCGTCATGAGCCGCACTGGCAGATCCTGGATGACGGGCGCATGTTTTTTTCTGTAAAAAAATATGGGGATGGAGCCCGGGGACCCGGCCCGGATAAGCACATCTGTCTTTCTCCACCTTTCTGGACACCCGCCATGAGTGGACAATGGCTGATGCTTGCCACCACCTACAATTCCGATTCGGGAGCCGTCGTCCATTTTCTCAACGGAGAAATTCTAAGCCGCGAAATCATCCCAACGGACTATCGGGTGAAAAACGTTCGGATCGGGAACGCTTCTATCGGGAACTGGAGTGCACCGGTCATAAGTGATCCCGAATACGCGGTGAGAAACCTCAACGGGAGTATGAGCGAGTTCGCGCTGTTCCGCGAAGCTTTGACCTCAGATGACATTCAAAAAATCTACGATAATGGAAAACCCTAACCGTTTGAAAATCCTTAAGAATGTTCTGCTGTTTTTTGGCGGCACTCTACTGCTGGCGAAAGGAGAAAATTTATCGCAACCGGATGCCGAGCGTCTTTTTTCACTGAAGGTCTACCCGATACTGCAGGAAAAATGCTTTGCATGCCATGGCGATGATCCTGAAAAAATAAAGGGTGAGCTGGATCTTCGCTCACTGGAGGGCATGTTGAAAGGTGGCGAGTATTCAGATAAGGTTCTCGTCCCGGGAAATGCTCTGGAGAGCGATTTATACATCGCTGTCACGTGGGAGGATCCCGATATGGAAATGCCTCCCAAGGAGAACGACAGACTTCTGCCGGAGCAAATCTCAATGTTGCGGGACTGGATCAATGCCGGCGCACCCTGGCCGGATGAGATGACCATGAAGTCCTACCGGGAGGAGGAGTGGAAAGTCCTGGAAAACGAGGACGGTGTGATTGTGAAAACCAGCGGTGGTCAGTCGGATGCATGGACCTATCGCAGATACAAACCGGAGGACATCTGGGCCTTTCAACCAGTGGTCAAACCGGCGATACCAGATTCGAAAGAAAATCCTATCGATTATTTTGTGAATCGCAAACTCACTGACGAAGGGGTGGAACCGGCGGCAGAGGCGGATCCGTTGACTCTGATCCGGCGCGCGACCTATGATCTTGTAGGGCTGCCCCCAAGTCCCGGAGAAATCGAATCTTTCCGGAAAGCGTGGAGCAATGACAAGGAGGCCGCATGGGCCGGTCTGATTGACCGCTTGCTGGCTAGTCCCCAGTATGGAGAGCGCTGGGCGCAGCACTGGCTTGATGTCGCGCGTTATGCCGATACCGGTGGTTTATCGAATGATTATGAACGCTCCAATATGTGGCGTTACCGAGACTACGTGATCCGTAGTATTAATGCTGATAAACCCTATGATCAATTCATCGTCGAGCAAATCGCCGGAGATGAGATTGCAGATGCCGCATTGCTTGAAAGGATGGAGAATGATCATGAAAAATTTGATAAAGCCCGGCTGGAAGGGGCTTACAACGATGCGGAAAAAGAACTGATCATAGCTACGGGATTTCTCCGTGTCGGGCCGTGGGATAGTGCGATGATTCCTGTGCCGGAGGCCAGGCAGCTTTATCTGGATGATGTAGTGAATACTGTGGGACAGACGTTTCTAGCGACGACGATGCGTTGTTTCAAATGTCACGATCACAAGTTCGATCCCTTGCCGACAAAGGATTACTACCGCATGTATGCGGCCTTCAGTGGCACGCAGCTTGCAGAAAGAAACCTGCCTTTTTCGGATTGTGAAAATACGGACAATTTTGAGGAGGGAAACAAGCTGGTGCAGTCCATGCTTGGCTTTGCGAAAGCCGATCTCAAAAAGCTGGTGGAGAAGCGGGAAAACGCGGCCAGGAAGTGGTTTGCGGAACATGATCTGCCGTATCTCAATGAAGACGACCGCAAGGATCTTGCCGATGAGGTGAAGCCTCCGCGACATATCGGATTGACCATTGAAGAGCAGGGACGGCTGAAAGTTCGTGAACAGGATGTCTGGATCTGGAACCGCCGCCAGGAGCGCTACCTTCCAATGGTGCAGAGCGTATATAACGGCCCGGATGTGAAGCCGGATGCGAGGAAGCTGCGTATTCCCAAACAAGTCGATCAATCATGGCGCCCCAGGAATCATATCTACGGAGGGGGATCATATCTTGCACCGGGAGATGAAGTCGGCCCCGGCGTATTGAGCGCACTTGGCCTGCCGGTGGACGGGGCACCTGAAAACGATCCTTATATTTTACCGGATAATCTTTCCGGGCGACGCCTGGCTTTGGCAAAATGGATCGCCGATAAACACAATCCTTTGACCACACGGTCCATTGTGAATCGTGTCTGGCAGCACCATTTCATAGATCCCATTGCGGGCAATCCAAACAACTTCGGGGTGAAGGGAAAGAAACCGACTCATCCGGAATTGCTCGATTGGCTGGCGGCGGACTTTGTCGAAAACGGATGGACGTTCAAACGCATGCACCGGCTGATGATGATGTCGAAGCTCTACCGCCAATCGACAAAACATCCGATGATGGAAAAGCTGCGTGAGAAAGACCCGGAAAACCGCCTCGCAGCATACCGCAAACCCCGCCGTCTTTCCGCGGAGGAACTCCGGGATAGTTTCCTGAAAGTCACCGGTGAGCTAAATCCGAAGGCCGGTGGCCTGCCAATACGGCCGGAAATCTCAATGGAGGTCGCGCTACAACCCAGGATGCTGCAGTTCTCCCTCGCTCCCGCCTATCAACCGGATCCAACACCCCGGCAACGGAATCGCCGGACGATCTACACCTACCGCGTGCGGGGTATGGCCGATCCTTTCCTGGAAGTTTTCAATCAGCCAAATCCAAATGACTCCTGCGAGGCACGCGATGCCGCACCAGTAACCCCTCAGGTCTTCACGATGCTGAACAGTGATGTCATTACCGATAGGACGGTTGCCTTTGCGCTTCGTTTGGAACGGGAAGCGCAAACGCCTGGAGAACGCATCAATCTGGCATTTCGCCTCGCACTCGGGCGCGAACCGGCATCGATCGAAAAAGAACAGTTGCTGAGATATCTCTCTGATATGGAGCAATACCATCTGAAGAGTCAGCCGGAAACCCCTGTTTATCCGGTGAAAATTACTCGTTCTCTAGTAGAGGAGTTTTCCGGGGAGCCCTTTGAATATGAGGAAATCCTCCCGTCCTTCGAAAGTTATCAACCCGATGCCAAGGCTGCGGATGTCTCTCCATCCACTCGTGCTTTGGCGGATGTATGCCTGCTGCTTCTGAATTCCAGCGAATTCATCCATCTTTATTGAGCCGAATGTTATGAAAAATCCTATCTGTTCCCGTCCCATCTCCAGCGCGACAAGCCGCCGTGAGTTTCTTTTTGGCCTTGGTGCTTCGCTCGGCTCTGTCGCCTTCAGCGATCTACTTGCCCGGGAGGCTTCGATCGCAAAGGCCGCTGCTCCGCTCGCTGTGAAGCCGCCGATGCATGCCGCTAAAGCAAAAGCCTGCATCATGCTCTTTATGGAAGGAGGACCTAGCCACATGGATACCTTTGATCCTAAGCCACAACTCGGCAGACTTCATAAAACCGAGTGCAAAAGCAAAAATACTGCTGGGGGAAATTCCTTTGAGTTCTATGTCGGCAGTCCTTTCAAAAGCCGGAAAGTCGGTGAAGCCGGCCTGGATATGTGTGACCAATGGGTGCACATGGCGGACCCGGAAGTGGCCGATGAATTATGCAATTATCGGGGATGCCAAGCGGAATCCGTGAACCACCCGGAAGCATTGTTCCATATGAATACGGGCAGCCGCCTCGGTGGCGATCCGGGCCTGGGTTCCTGGGTGAACTATGGTTTGGGATCAATCAACCAGAACCTCCCGGGCTATGTGGTGATGACGGAGATGGCGATGCCTCAGGGCGGCTCGGGAAATTGGACCAATGGATTTCTTCCGGCAAGCTATCAGGGCACCCGATTCCGTCCGGAAGGCACACCCATTCTAGATCTTGCCTCACCGAATTTCAAAGACCGCGAGCATTTCCGCAGGACTCTGGACGAAATAAATTTTCTCAACGCACGACACGCGGAGTTCCATCCGGAACACGAGAGCCTCTCGGCAAGCATGGAAAATTATGAACTTGCCTACCGGATGCAGATGGAGGTCCCGGAGGTGACTGATATCTCAAAAGAGCCGGAGTATCTCCGGGAGGCTTACGGCCTGAACGATCCGGAAACCGCGGCTTTCGGTCGCCAGTGCCTGCTTGCCCGCCGCCTTGTTGAGCAAGGTGTTCGTTTCGTCCAGATCTTTTCCGGAGGCTGGGACAGCCACGACTATCTGGAGCGCGGACATAGCTCACGCATCCGCAGTGTGGACAAACCCATGGCCGCATTAATCAAAGATTTGAAGTCCCGCGGGCTCCTCGATGAGACACTTGTCGTCTGGACCGGTGAGTTCGGGCGCACCTCGTCCAACACAAAACGTGGTGGCGTGTATTCCCTGGGTAGGGACCATAATGCGAAAGCCATGACGATGCTGCTGGCGGGCGGGGGAGTGAAGAAGGGATCCATCGTTGGCGCGACCGATGAGCTGGGCGAGAATGCCGTGGAATGTGTGCATCCAATCCGCGATCTTCATGTAACGATGCTGGATCTCATGGGACTGGATGACAACAAGCTCACCTATTTCCATGCTGGACGATACAAGCAGCTCAGCCAGTTCGGCGGGCAATCCATCAAAGAACTGATAGGGTGAAGGTCCGCAGGGTTTCTCTACTTGAAGAGCACATCGACACCCATTGCGGATTTCCGCAGAAACTTCGGCATGTCCTTTGGGTTTCTTGGTTTGAACAATTTGAACGCATAACCGAGCAGATTGAGCGTAAAAAGATGGTCGAAAATGCGGTAACCCCGCTGTTTTCTGAGTAACAGGGTAGAGGCCCAGGCCAGCGTCCTACGCCGGATACGGAAGGGCTCGAAGGAAACTTTGATCCGGTAACGCTCACGTGTGCCTTCCGGATAGCGTGCCTTGTATTTTTTCTTCGCGCTTTTTATCCGGTCTGCAAGGACTTCATCATACGGCAGAAAATAATAGCGGCGTGCCAGCAATAGAATGGAAAAGAAATCACGCATGTGTTCGATATCGGCTACGGGCAGATCCGCTTCTTTCGCCAGTTGGATCATGTTCGGAAAATAGGTAGCGGCAGCTTCCCCTGATCTCAGGACATGCTCGGGATCTGGAACAAAATGTCTCAATACCTTCGATACGGCGTGATTGATAAAAAGACAGTCCCAATACACATTCAAAAGCGGCGGAATCCTCACACGCCTGAAGAATAGCTTCTGCCTCGCGAAGTCCTCGATGTATAGTAGCTCGTTGATCAACGTGTCCGCATAGCGTAATAACTCCAGGGTCGCAGGAGCCCGCTCCAGCCCCACAACCTCCTCGATCGACTTTTCAACACTAAGGCCGTATTTGAAAATGTAGATGGCCGTAGCCACATTGAAGCGTATCCAAATATCCGGATTTTTGTTACCCTCCAGAAACGCCAGCCTGCGAAAGCGATGCCAACCACCTGTCTGGCACCACATCGACATCCCCACCACATTTTCGGCTTCCTGGAGTTCCCTGGCAAAGTTCTCGCAATCGCGACCGATGAAGGAAGGGTATTCTCCCGCTCCTTCATACTCCCTGCGGCCCTGAAGCTCGATGATCTTCGCCTGTTTGACTCTGAAAAAGGCTTTATTGAGAGGAATGTGGCGGAAAAAATCGCTCTCACCATGTTTCATGGACACGATAAAATTCGGAGAGTCCAGTTTGTTGAGTGTTTCTGCAAGGGTGCCACGGTGCCAGATGAGATCTCCGATATTGTGCGCCCCAACCGTCCAGGTCCGCAGAATCAGTTTTTTCCCCCGCGAATCAAAATGGGGGAGTAATTTTTGTAACAAATGATTGGTCTCCCTCGGGTTGCGGAGATGTAGATGGGTGCGGATGGTATCCTTGACATCATTTCCGTCGCTTTCGCCTATCCTGAGAATCAAACCCGAAAGCTGCGGAAAATCGTCCAGCACCTGGGTGACCAGCTCCAGATAGTAGCGCTCCATTTCCGCAGGTTTGTCGCCCAGCGCATTTTCCACTGCCGGAGTCATCGGCATAATATCACTGGTCAGGAATACTTTCAGGTCGAATTCTTCGGAGAGGATATCGAAAATTTGTCGGAACTGCTCCCTATAGAACTTGATGTCTGCAGTGACGGTTGCTTCGTGAAGCGGATGATGGGCCAGATGGGCGAGATCGTCCAAAGTGACAGCATTGTAACCCAGAGTTGTCACTTCCCTGGCAAAGTGCCGGAGGTCGGAGCGAATTTTTTCCCATTGTGTATCAGCTTCCGGGCCACTGGTTTGCAGATGGGTGAACGGGATTTTCGACCAGTTTATGCGGCCTTTATCATAGTCCCGGAAAAACGGGCCGATTGCATCGATAAGAAAAAGTTCCATGTCTCTAACAATCGATCAAAGGGGCGATTGTGACATTCATCCAGCGGTAGGATGTGACGTGCTCGTCACATTTCATGGCCTCTCAACGGGGAGGCAGAAAAAAATTCGCATTATAGCTATTTTTAGATTGTCAAAACTCTCGCTTCGCTTCTTACTGCCGCCCCGCCCGAGAGGGTGTGAGGCCCGATAGCTCAGTTGGTAGAGCAGCGGATTGAAAATCCGCGTGTCCCTGGTTCGAATCCGGGTCGGGCCACCACTTTTTCCCTTGTTTGATAAGGGTTCGCAGATGGAAGCGATTTGACAGTGGATTGTGGCAGTGCATTGATACTTAGGCTCCTGGAAGCGTCAGGTGATGGTCTTACAATCCCGGCCGCTTCGCTCCTGGAGTCCAGATCAGATTTCGTTTTGAAACATTATACCACTGTTCGGCGTCCCCGATTTGGGAAGACTCCAATGCATCGTCACGGGATGCGTCGGAGATGGTCTCGAAACTTGGTTCTTCATTCTGCAATGGCAGCACTTTTAGACATCCTTGCGATTTCCACGGTCAGTTTGGCAAGTTCGTTGCCCCAGTCGGTCACTTTCTGCTGGACTCCGCGGATCGATCGATAGCTTGGGAAAGGCGGACAGCCATCACCGTCTGATACGGAACATAGGATAGCACTCCCGGTGTGTGAGTTAATTTCCTTAAATAACCTTCAAGAAGTCCGTATTTGTTCAAGTCTGTTGGCCGTTTGCGCAGCGCCACGCCCCATCGCTCCAAGTGACTTATATTAGTAAGGTCTGGATTTTTCGGGAATCCGTCTACGCTTCATAAGCTCAAGAAACCGACGGGAAAAGTCTTCCTTTTTATGACTTGTCATCTTGTTAGAACGATATATTTATCATTGAACCACAATCGAAAAATCCCTGTTTATTGGACAATATCGTGGCCTGACCCCATTTTCTGGACAGTTCTAAACTAGAGCTAACGTGGCTGGTGTTTGTCTAAGGAGAGGGGCGG
>NZ_JBHUIT010000028.1:0-29699 GCF_042683045.1 Luteolibacter algae
ATACCCATGTTCTCAACGATCCGGACCGTAAGAGCGGAAGCCCGCTGGATGATCTGTGAGATTCATTGGTGAGCTCTCGCGTCGCTCCGTGTTTTACTTGCTGCGCCCGATTTCCAGGATGACCTGTGGAATGAGGAAAAAACTCGGGGCAGCCGCCGAGCTGCAGGCGCGTAGCCTGATCCTGAGGCTATTTCTCGGAGGGTTTCGCATCGAGGAGATCGATCACGAAAGTGGTGCCCACCCCGGGTTTTGATATGACATCGATAGAACCACCCATTCTCTCGATGGCGTTCTTGCAGAAGTAAAGTCCCAGACCGGTTCCGTCACGGTCGGCGGTGCTTCTAGCCCGAAACATGGGTTTGAAGATCATGGGCAGATCGTCGGGACAGATTCCTACCCCGTTGTCGCGGATATAGATACGTGTCGCTGCCGAGGAGATTTTGACATGTTCAGACTTCACCTCCAGATGTATGGGCCGATCGAAGTCCCTATATCTTATCGAGTTCGAGAAAATATTGGAGAACACCTGTTTGAGTGTCTGTGGATTTGCCATCACCTCGCCCTTTGCCAGACTGACGGTATGCGTGAAGGAGGGACCGTTTTCCTCTTCGAGTTCGGAAAGAGCATCCGCGATCACAGCTTCGAGACTGACCGGAAACACCTTTCCATCCTCACTCGACAGAGCGGAGGAAAGGAGCTCGGTGATCACATTGCTGATGTTCTCCGTATTGCGTGAGGCACGTGCGATCTGTTCCTCCAGGCGATCTTGATCCGGGATTTTTCTAAGCGTGCTCGCGACAATTTCAAGGGTCAGAGAAACGATGTGAAGTGGATTTCTGATCTCGTGTGCCAGCGTTTTTCCGAATAGCCGCAGGTCTTCGTTACGTTGCTTCAGTTCCTGCTGGACTTTGAAGCGTTCGATCGAGTGTCTGACGGTCTTCCGGATGATTTCCGCATTGATTGCGTCTTTCGAAATAAAGTCCTGGGCACCGAGTCTTATGGCAGTTTCACCAAGCTTTTCATCCTCCAGAGAAGTCAGCACAATGGTGGGAAGCCTTTCGAAAATTTCCCCGCCATGAAAGATCGTCCACGCCGAATCACTGTCGGGAAGATTCAGATCGAGAATCACCACGTCAAACGAGCCAGACTTGAGCTGCTCCCTCCCCTCCTCGAAGGTGGGAACGCGGATGATTTCCTCCACCCAGGGTTGCTGGGAACGGGACAGATGACGATTCAACAAATACCAATGGTCATCGTTATCTTCGATGACGAGAAGACTGATTTTACGGAACGAGGATGAATACATTAACTGCTAGCCTTTCCTATTCGACGGTGGCGGCTGGTTCCAGATGCCCCAGTAAAGGCTCAGATCCGAGATCATTTTCCGAAAATTCTCGGACTCGACGGGTTTCACCAGATAGGAGTTCACATGATGCTCATATGCCGATTCCCGATCACTGAGCTCGGCGGAGGTGGTCAAAATTACCACTAAGAGGTGTGAGAGTGCGGGATCTTCCCGGATTTCCTTGAGAACTTCCAAACCGTTCTTTTTGGGCAACTTCAGATCCAGAAGGATTACCTCGGGCATCTGGCGCCGGGAAAACATCCCTTCTCCGCGCAGGTAATCCATTGCCTGCTCACCATCGGAGACTCTTTCAATGGTATTGACCAGTCTGGAGCGTCTCAAGCTACGTATACAAAGCTCGGCGTGGTCGTCGTCATCTTCGACCAATAAAAAGTCGATCAGTTTTCCGTCATTCATACTGGATCAATTATACTGCAGGAAAGGTGAGAACAAAAGTGGTGCCACTTCCTTCCTCCGAGAGCAGCTTTACATTCCCGCCTGCTTGTTCAATCACTTTTTTGACGAGAGCCAGCCCGACCCCCGAGCCGCTTTTTTTGTTATCAAGACGTTCGAAAAGCCGGAATACCCTTTCGTGATGTTGCGGAGGTATTCCAGGTCCATTGTCCACAACCTTGTAGACCACGGATTTCTCCGACTGGGAGCAGGACAGACAGATTTCCGGCTCAGGATGCCCGGGAGTCATGTATTTCAGGGCATTATCGATTAGATTCCGGAAAGCCCGGACAATATCACTTTCCACGCCGATGAGATCGAGCGGCTTCTCGGGGAGCACCAGTCTGACTCCGGATTCCCTGATGCGCTCGGAAAACTCTTCCCTAAGATCGGACATCATTGTCTCCATGTTCACAGTCGCCGCGTGTTTTCCTTCCCGGCCGATTCGGGAAAACACCAATAATTCATCGATCAGGCCGCCCATTTTCTCCACTGCGAAGCTGATCCGGGACAAGGAATGGCGAGCTTGCTCCATATCGCCTTCGTCTAAATCTTCTTCCAGAGCCCGGACATACCCATTGACAGTAATCAGCGGGGATTTCAGATCATGAGATACCGAGTAGGCGAATTGCTGGAGCTCCGAGTTTCTATTTACCAGCTCCAGATTCAGCCTTGCCACCCGCTGGGAGCGATCGATGAGAAATGCACCCAGCGACGAGCGGATTTCCGCTGCGATTGCGCGATCTATCTCCGTCCATTCCCTTGAAAGCCCTTTCACAATATCCATGTAGGCAGCAAAGGACTCCCGAGGACCAAGCTTACCGGTGCGAGAGTCCCGGCTGTATTCCTCCGGGTCTCCTCCCCACAGATCTTTCTCCACATACTCATCTCTGAATACAGCGATGTGCCAATCCTTACCAATACGCAGGGAGAGCAGCCCTGCCGAGCCACACGGCTCCCCGCCAAGCCCGGAAATGCTACGAGTCGTCCATAGATCCAGCAATGCGTCATCGTTGGGGACTGCTTTCAAAAGCGAAGCCAAGGCATCCTCTCCGGGGACTGAGCCATAGCTTTCCGTCCAGCCATTCTCCACGACAGCAATACCGTCCGCATCGAAGACTTTCAGAAAGAGCTCCCCGTTTTCCACAATCGCTTTCTGGATATCCTCGCCAGAAGCCAGGCAGCGGATCGCTTTCGGCAAATTCTCGCGCCGTTTGATTTCCTCTGCCTGTCTGGCGTAGATTTCCGCAAAAATCAGCTTGGAGGCCAGGACCTGACCGTAATGGGTGCAGGCTGCGCGAGCGGAATAATCGAGCGTCATCGGTGTGTCGTGATGACAAGCAATAAGCCCCCACAACTCTCCCGATGGCGTCAGTAGGGAAATCGACATCGAAGAGCCCACTCCCATATTTTTCAGATACTGGATATGTATGGGGGAAACCGCTCTGAGGACGGATAAACTCAGATCAAGCTTTGCAGCGTCTTGAGATGCGGAAGCGAGTATCCCGGCTGGCTCATCGCCGGTATCCCTTACCAGGCGGATCAGGCTTTTCTTATAAAGTTCCCGTGCCTGCGGAGGAATATCGCTGGCCGGGAAGCGAAGCCCCAGAAAAGATGTCATTCCCGCTTTGTGGTTTTCCCCTACGACCTTCCCGTTCCAGTCGGAGTCAAACCGATAGACCATCACGCGGTCAAATCCGGTATATTGGCGGATCTCAAGAGCCATCACCCCGGCGATGGATTCGATCGTTTCTCCGGATTGTAGGGAGAGCAGCGAATTTGAGGTCAGCCGGAAATAGTCATCCACACCATCGGGTGAGGCGGAGCTCCTTTCCAGCTCGAGGATGATACTATCGCCGGACCGATGCACCACCCCATCGAACTTCATTGCCGGGCTCGTCTTACTGGTGATCCGGAATGGGTTATTGAAAAGATAGGCCGGGCTATCCATCGCGGATAAGGCACCATCACGATTCAAGCCCTCAAAATAATTCACAAACGGAGTTTCGAGAATTTCAGCCGGATCCAGATCCAGTATCTCCTTCACGTTCTCGCTGACATGCGTGATCAGCCCTGTATCGACTCCCATTCCTATCAGGATGCCATGCGACTGAATTTTGCCGAGCAGATGAATCGGCTCCAAAGCACACTCATCTGTCTTTGATCTCTCTTTTTCCATGAATTTAGCAAAACCGATTTAGTTTCATGCGGATTCGTTCGCAATGGAAATCCTTGCAGGTAAAGCAGTAGTAGGGAACCCTCGGTGAGATACTTAAAAATGCCAACCCGTCCCATCCCTCCCCTTCTAGAGCAGCTCCGCAACAGCACGAAAGCGGCCCATGCGAATCTGGATACAGCGTTCAATCTGGAGCAAATCACCTCTTCTCCAGCTGCCTGCGAAGCCTATTTGCTGAAGTTTTCCAAAGCGTTCCAGGTCGTGGCAAAGCAGATTGATTGGAACTTGGCGGCATCCCTGGAGCTACCTGACCTTCCCGCTCGAAGAGGCCGATACGGCCAACTGCCCTCCGCCCCTTTCACCTACGGGGATTCCACAATCTCCGAGACCGTGGGAACCCTATACGTCCTGGAAGGAAGCGTGCATGGAGGCGGACAGATCCTACGGAGAATCCATGAAAAACATCCGGATGCCCAGCTTGCAGGCGGCGGTTTTCTGAGAGGATTCGGCGAGAAAAACCCGATCATGTGGAGAGCATTTGTTAGCTGGCTGGGCGGACTGAAGCTTTCCCCGGAGGAAATGGCCGGCTGCTGTGCTATCGCCTGCGAAACGTTCGAGGTTTTCGAGCGGTATTTGAATGACAAAACGTCGTGATAGCCAGCGGGTTTGTGGTGGATTTAAAGAGTTGGAAATCATCCCGTTTGAAATTCTCCACTGATGGGGAATCTTTATGGCCGGAAACATGATCACTGCCACAGCCCCGCTTCTACATCACATTTATCTTTCAAAAGGCCACGACTACTGGGGACGGCAGGGCGAAGGGCGTTTGCAGCAAGGAATCATCGAATGCGAGGAAGTGGAATGCGTAGCCGGTATGGGACTTCTGGGCGACCGCTATTTCAACTACCGTCCCGATTTCAAGGGGCAGGTAACTTTTTTCGATCAAGAGGTAGTGGTGGCCATCCGGCAAAAATTCAAACTACCCAAGCTTCCTGCGTCTATTTTTCGCCGGAATCTAATTGTATCCGGGCTCGATCTGAAATCGCTCAAAGGAGAGAAATTCGTGTTTCAGGGAATCGAATTCGAGGGCTCCCAGGAATGCAAACCCTGCCATTGGATGGATCGGGTGATTGATCCCGGAGCGGAAGAGTTTATGAAGAGTGAATTTCGCGGGGGTCTTCGTGCAAAAATCCTTACCAGCGGGCGTCTTCGCAAGGGGCTGGCGCTTGGGTGACTGCTGGAAATGTCCGTAGTTGCTGGAAAAATTACCGGGATAGACACGAATCAGCCCGTGGCATGGATCATGCGAAAATGCCCGCTCCATGAAAAAGCCAGAAAACTTCGTAGCCACCAACCAAGCCAAAGTTCCCGATCAGGCCAGCGAGCCACAGGGATGTCCTTTCAAACACCTGATGGGCGGAGTGATGCACCAAAAGGCCCACGGGTCCGGGGATTCGCTTACCACTCCCCAGGGTCTGCCGATTTCCGATGACCAGAACCAGCTGAAAGTCGGGGCCTCGGGTCCAAGTCTGCTGGAGGATATGAACTTTCGGGAAAAGATGTTCAAGTTCGACCACGAACGGATTCCCGAGCGAGTGGTTCACGCACGTGGCTATGGTGCCCGTGGATACTTCGAGTGTCTGGACGATTGTAGCGATATCACCATGGCATCCGTGCTGGGAGAAGTCGGCAAGAAAACGGAAGCATTCGTCCGGTTCTCCACCGTTGCCGGTAGCAAGGGATCCCCCGATCTGGCCCGCGATGTCCGCGGATTCGCCGTGAAGCTATATTCGGAAACCGGAAACTGGGATATTGTCGGCAACAACATCCCGGTCTTTTTCATCCAGGATGCGATGAAATTCCCCGATTTGATCCATTCCGCGAAGCCTGAGCCCCATACAGGATTTCCGCAGGCCCAAACCGCACATGACAATTTTTGGGACTTTGTCTCATTGATGCCGGAATCAACCCACATGCTCATGTGGATAATGTCGGATCGCGCCATTCCCCGTTCGTTCCGCACCATGGAGGGATTCGGAGTCCACACCTTCCGGTTGGTAAATCGCGATGGTGCTTCCAAATTCGTCAAGTTCCACTGGAAACCAAAAGCAGGCCTGCAATCGGTGACTTGGAATGAAGCGGTAAAAATCAATGGTGCTGATCCTGACTTCCACCGCAGGGACTTGAGAAATGCGATCGAAATGGGAGATTTCCCGGAATGGGAACTCGGGCTCCAGGTATTCGACGAAGATTTCGCAGCAGAATTCCCATTTAGTATTCTTGATTCCACCAAACTAATTCCGGAAGAACTGGTTCCTATACGGACCGTCGGGCGTTTGGTTCTGGATCAAAACGTGGATAATTTCTTTGCAGAAACCGAACAGGTCGCCTTCTGCACCCAGAACATCATTCCGGGTATCGACTTCACCAATGATCCCCTCCTCCAAGGCCGGAATTTTTCCTATCTGGATACGCAGCTGAAACGCTTGGGAGGGCCTAATTTTACCCATATTCCGGTCAATGCCCCCCGCTGCCCGGTGCGTCACTTTATGCAGGATGGCCACGGAACGATGAAGAACCCCAGTGGTAGAGCGAACTATGAGCCGAACTCCTGGTCAGGAGATCAAACGGGCCCGCGGGAATGGTCTGGCGGCTTCAAGTCATTTCCAGCCTATGAAGAAGGGGAAAAAGTCCGCGCCCGTGCGGAAACATTTTCCGATCACTACAGCCAGGCAAACCAATTTTACCGCTCCCAGACCAAAGTCGAGCAGCAACATATCGCAGACGCTTTTGTCTTCGAGCTAAGCAAGGTGGAAACTCCTGCAATCCGGGAGCGAATCGTCTCCCATCTTCTGAACGTTTCCGACGAGCTGGCACGTGCGGTTGCAGAAGGGCTGGGATTGGAGGTGCTTCCGGAAGCCGCACCACCGGCAAGGGAGCCCGTGACAGATTTGCAAACCTCGGATGCGCTTAGTATTCTGAAAAATTGCCCGAACAGTCTCAAAGGAAGAAAATGTGGAATCCTTCTTACCAACGGGGCGGATCAGAAGCTCGTGGAAACTCTCGAAAAAGCATTGAAAGCGGAAGGCGCGACGATGGAGATAGTAACTCCGAAAATCTTCGGGGTGACTCTTTCCGATGGATCGAAGCGCAGAGGTGACCAGAAAATCGACGGAGGCCCCTCGGTGCTCTACGATGTGATTGCGGTTCTGGCATCGGACGAGGCTGTGGAGAGTTTGAAAAGCATGCCTGCTTTCCGCGATTTTGTGGCCGATGCTTTCGCTCATAAAAAATACATCGGCTTCAGCCCGGAAGCAGCCGGCCTTGTTTCGGAAATCACCCGGGCCGGAGATCCTGCTAGCGATGAGGCTATGATCGAGCTCTCAGAAGAAAAGGATGTCCTTTCATTTGTGGAATCGTCCAAGGCATTACGCTTCTGGGCGCGCAAATAGAGAATCTATTGAAGCTCTCGGCGGATCTTCTTCCAAAGCCCGCCGGGGGCCATTTCGATTGCCGGCCGTTGATATCGTCCGGTAGGCAAACCCAAAATGAGCACTCTGCTACAACCATCAGACGCCCTATTGCCTCAGGGGCTGGTATTCACCTCCGATAGTATGCCTGGCTATCGGAGGTTGAAGCGTGGCAGAGGGTTTTCGTTCAGATACCCGGATGGCACCTTGCTGACATCCAAACCGGAGCGAAAGCGCATCCTTTCCCTGGCAATTCCACCCGCATATGAGGATGTCTGGATATGTATGAAGGCAAACGGCCATCTGCAGGCGACTGGTATGGATGCCAGATTGCGGAAGCAATATCGTTACCATCCCCACTGGCACGAACATGCAGCGAATTTGAAGTTCGGCGTGCTTCCGGATTTTGCCAAAACATTGCCGAAACTCCGTGCCCGTTATCGGAAATCACTGAAGAACCAGAGTCTCGATAAGGATCGTATTGTTGCCGGAATCGTATGCTTGCTGGATCAGACAGGCTACCGGATCGGAAATGCAAGGTATGAGAAAGAAAACCGCAGCTATGGCCTATCGTCACTGCTATCGAAGCATGCGAAAGAGTCCGAAGATGGAAGCGTCATCCTTAGCTTTCGCGGCAAGTCCGGTCAGCAGCATCTTACAGAAATTCAGGACGCGCGGCTGGTAAAACTGGTCGAAGACCTACATGAACTGCCCGGCCAGCATCTTTTCCGCTACGAGGACGATTCAGGCCAGCTCCATGATATCGACTCATCCGATGTGAATGACTGGTTGAAAGCTACCACGGGAGGAGATTTCACTGCAAAACAGCTGCGGACCTGGAAGGCCACCGTGCTCTGCGCCCGCGCGCTCAAGAACGCTCCTTGTGGCACCACGCAGGCAGAGATCAAGCGCGCTATCAACCTAGCCATCGCGTCGACTGCCAAGCAGCTCAATCATACCAAAGCAACCTGCCGGAAATACTACATCCACCCCGCCTTATTGGAGCGCTACATGGACGGATTTCTCCATCACATCATGAACGCTCCCGCGCCTAGGTTGAGGAAAGCGGACGGAAGTGCCGGGCTTCATGCAGATGAGCGGCGCGTGCTTAAAATCATCACATCCGTTAAATGAACCTCATCTCAACTTCCGGCTCGCTCCCAGCTTGCCAATGGGTGGTGCTTTCCTGATTTTCGATGAGGATGAGGATGAAGAACCAGCGGAACTCATCCCGCCGATGCGGACGGCTCCGTATCCAGCACGGGAATCGCGGCGCTGATCGATCTGCCTGCGTATGTCCTGCTGTTTCCGGGCGATTTCAAATGGGGTTCTCGCAAAGTGATTAACACTGTAACCCGCTCGCTCCAGCGCAATCCGGGTGCGCTTCCATTCGGCAAGAAATTCTGATTCCGCACAATCGGGACCGGCATTTGCGATAGCTGTAAAAAGAAGGAACAATGACAGGCGTTTCATGGGATCCAAGGGTTGCCGGTCAGACGGACGCCTTATGAAAATTATTCACCAGACTGGAAAATCCCACTCCCGGAATCCGCTGAACGGCCAACATCATCCAACCTGTCACACCGCGCCAATACGTCGCACAGCATCGTGCCAGTATGTCCCAGAATCGCCTGCTCCCAGATGTCAACAGATGCCCGCGATCCTTGCAAACATTGGGGATTCTCACAATTCGTGAGATCGGCACCGATCCTGCGATAGGAAGCGGAAACAACCACCCATTTTAAATATTATGTCTAAAATTCTAGGAATCGACCTCGGCACTACGAACTCCTGTATGTCCATCATGGACGGCGGTGAGCCAACAGTTCTCGAAAACTCCGAAGGTGCACGCACCACGCCATCCATTGTTGCATTTGCCAAAAACGGCGAACGCCTCGTCGGCCAAGCCGCAAAGCGCCAGGCGGTAACCAACCCGAAAAATACCATTTTCTCAGCCAAACGCCTCATCGGCCGCAAGTTCAACGAGCTTACCGATGCCGACAAGCGCATGCCCTACAAAATCGTTGCTGCATCCAATGGCGATGCCCACATCGAAGTGGAAGTCTCCGGTGAGACAAAGACCTACTCCCCGCAGGAAATCGCCGGCATGGTTCTCGGCAAACTCAAGGCCGATGCAGAAGCTAAAATCGGTGAGAAAATCACCCAGGCGGTGATCACTGTCCCAGCTTATTTCAATGACTCCCAGCGTAACGCCACAAAGGCAGCGGGCGAAATCGCCGGTCTCAAGGTGCTCCGCATCATCAACGAGCCTACCGCGGCGGCACTCGCTTATGGTCTCGATAAGAAATCCGATGAAAAGATCGCGGTTTACGACCTCGGCGGCGGCACCTTCGATATTTCCGTCCTGGAAATCGGCGATGGCGTTTTCGAAGTTCTCGCCACTGATGGTGACACCCAGCTCGGTGGTGACGACTGGGATAACACTCTTATCGAATACATTGTAGCGGAGTTCAAAAAGGACCAGGGCATTGATCTTTCCGGTCAGTCCGATGCGCTTCAGCGTATCAAGGAAGAGGCGGAAAAGGCAAAAATCGCCCTCTCCTCCAGCCAGTCCTACGATATCAACCTGCCGTTCATCACCGCGGATGCGACCGGACCGAAACACATCCAGCTCACCATCTCCCGGTCCAAGCTGGAGCAGCTTACCGACAAGCTTTTCGCACGCACCAAAAAGCCGGTTATCGACTGCCTCAAGGAAGCCGGAGTTTCCGCTTCCGAGATCAACGAGCTTGTTCTCGTAGGTGGTATGACACGGATGCCGAAGGTTGTGGAAATTGCCAAAGAACTCGCAGGACAAACTCCTCACCAAGGTGTAAACCCGGACGAAGTTGTTGCCATCGGTGCGGCAATTCAAGGCGGCGTTCTCGCAGGTGATGTGAAAGATGTCCTTCTTCTTGATGTCACACCACTTTCGCTTTCCATCGAAACCGAAGGCTCCCGTGCGACACCAATGATCGAGCGCAACACCACCATCCCAGCGAAGAAATCGCAGGTTTTCTCCACAGCTGCCGACAACCAGCCAGCCGTAGATATCCGCATTTGCCAGGGCGAGCGCCCGATGTTCTCGGACAACAAACTTCTTGGAAACTTCAAGCTGGATGGAATCGCACCGGCACGCCGCGGAGAACCGCAGATCGAGGTAACCTTCGATATCGATGCCAACGGCATTCTCCACGTCTCCGCAAAAGACAAACAATCCGGCAAAGAACAGAAGATTTCCATCCAGGGCTCTTCAGGTCTTTCCAAAGAAGAGATCGAAAAAGCGAAATCCGATGCGGAAGCACATGCCGAGGAGGACCGCAAGCGCGTCGAGCGCGTTGATGCGATCAACAAAGCTGAAAACCTTGCTTTCTCCGTGGAAAAACAAATCGAGGAACTTGGCGACAAAGCTCCTGCGGAGCTCAAATCCTCACTTGAGGAAAAAGTCAAAGCCGTCCGCGATGCAATCAGCAGCGACGATATCGAGAAAATCACAGCAGCGACCACAGAGCTGGAAAATTCGCTCCAGGCACTTGCCGAAGCAGCACAACAAGCAGGTGCGGCAATGGGCGGAAATCCGGATGTCGAGCCAGCGGAAGCATCCGGTGAGTCCTCCGAGCCGAAAAAGGCCAAAGGCAAAGTCGTCGATGCGGAAGTCGTGGATTAATCCGAACCCGGCTAGCGACCGCCAATAGGTCGCGACGCTTCGCTTTCCCACATAACCCTTTCCACGCCCGTGTCATGCAGGCGTGGCTTCTCAAACAAACCAAAAGAAACAAAGAACCAATACATATTATGGCAAACATCAAACCACTCGGACAACGTGTCCTCGTAAAACGCCTCGAAGCAGACGCAATCAGCGCAGGTGGCATTGTCCTTCCGGATACAGCGAAGGAAAAACCACAGGAAGCTGAAGTTCTCAGCCTTGGCACCGGCGGCAAAGACGAGAAAGGTAACGATATTACCTTTTCCGTAAAGGTCGGCGACAAGGTTCTCATTTCCAAATATGGCGGCACCGAGGTCAAACTTGATGGCGCGGAAGTCCTCATCATCTCTGAGTCAGACATCCTCGGTATCGTTGGATAATTCCAATCTGAAATTTTAAACCACAAATTACCAAATCTAGAAATTATGGCCAAACAACTACAATTCGACGAAGCAGCACGCCAAGCACTCCTGCGCGGAGTTGAAAAACTTGCACGTGCCGTGAAGGCAACTCTCGGCCCAGCCGGCCGCAATGTCATCCTCGACAAGAAATTCGGCTCTCCGACAATCACCAAGGACGGTGTTTCGGTAGCCAAGGAAATCGAGCTCGAGTGCCCTTACGAGAACATGGGCGCACAGCTCATCCGTGAAGTTTCCTCCAAGACATCCGACATCGCCGGTGACGGAACCACCACAGCGACAGTGCTTGCCGAAGCCATCTACAAAGAAGGTCTCCGCAACGTAACCGCAGGTGCCAACCCGATCTCTCTCCAACGTGGCATCATGAAGGCCACCGAAGCGATCGTCACAGAACTCAAAGCGCTTTCCAAAACTGTCTCCGACACCAAGGAAATCGCTCAGGTCGCGACCGTTTCCGCTAACTGGGACAAGGAAATCGGCGGCATCATCGCTGAGGCCATGGACAAAGTCGGCAAGGACGGAACCATCACTGTTGAAGAAGCAAAAGGCCTCGAAACAACTCTCGACGTTGTAGAAGGTATGCAGTTCGACAAAGGTTACCTCAGCCCTTATTTCGTGACTGATCCGGACACAATGGAAGCATCTTTTGAGAATGCTCTTATCCTCATCCACGAGAAGAAGATCAGCTCCCTCAAGGACATGCTTCCGCTTCTCGAAAAAGTCGCAAAATCCGGCAAGCCACTCATCATCATCGCTGAAGATGTCGAAGGCGAAGCTCTTGCGACACTCGTTGTCAACAAACTCCGCGGCATCCTCAACATCGCTGCTGTCAAGGCACCTGGCTTCGGCGACCGCCGCAAGGCTATGCTGGAAGACATCGCTGTTCTCACCGGTGGCCGCGTGATTACCGAAGACCTCGGCATCAAGCTGGAGTCCGTGGAACTCAGCGACCTCGGTGAAGCGAAGCGCCTTACCATCAGCAAGGACTCCACTGTCATCGTTGAAGGTGGCGGCACATCAGATGCCATCACAGGCCGTGTTAACCAAATCCGCCGTCAGATCGACGAAACCACTAGCGACTACGATCGCGAGAAGCTCCAGGAGCGCCTTGCGAAACTTGCTGGCGGCGTAGCGGTCATCAACGTTGGTGCAGCTACCGAGACCGAGATGAAAGAGAAGAAAGCCCGTGTGGAAGACGCCCTTCATGCGACTCGCGCGGCTGTCGAAGAAGGTATCGTCCCTGGCGGCGGCACCGCACTCATTCGCGCCCTCAAGGCAGCATGCGATAACAAAGCATCTGACGCAGCATCCAACGATGACGAGCTCACTGGTTTTGCCATCGTTTCCCGCGCTGTGGAAGCTCCACTCCGTCAGCTTGCAGCAAACGCAGGCCGCGAAGGTGCGCTTATCGTTGAAAAGGTCAAAAACAACCCGGAAGGCCACGGCTACAACGTCGCTACCGACAAATTCGAAGACCTCATTGCAGCTGGTGTTGTCGATCCTACCAAGGTGACACGCTCCGCTCTGCAAAACGCGGCTTCCATCTCCGGCCTGCTCCTCACCACTGAGGCACTCATCACCGATCTTCCTGAGAAGGAAGAAGCCGGTGCAGGTGGCCATGGTCACGACCACGGCGGCATGGGCGGCATGATGTAATGCCCCTTCGGAAGGAGGAAAAATCCCGGAAACACCCCTTAGATAGGCGCTTCCCGGGAGATCTTCCTCCCGACAATTCCAAGCCGGACAGGTTCGCCCTGTCCGGCTTTTTTCTTATTTCAGGCCGCTGGAAATATCTTCGATGTTCTGATTGGACGTTACCGCGATCATCTCCCAATGTCTCGCCATGGACATTTTCGCGCGTGTAAGGCAGATCTCACTCATTAATACGACTGGCTCGATACTCTCCTGGGACCAGGAAACTTATCTGCCATCCGGTGCGGCGGATTACCGCGCCCAACAGCTATCCTACCTGGCGGCACACGCGCACGAACTCGCCACTTCCGCCGAATACCTCGCCGCGCTGGATGAAGCGGAGTCCCGGGACACCGGTGGCAATCCCGTCCACTCGGCTAACCTGCGGGAACTTCGCCGTGAGTCTGATCGCTCGATCAAGATTCCCACCGATCTCGTAGCCCGTGAGTCCAGTGCCCAGTCCTCTGCCCACCATGCGTGGATCAAGGCCCGCAAGGAAGCGGACTTTTCAATCTTCGCCCCGCATCTGCAGGAGCTATTGGAATTCGCCACCGAGAAAGCAGAACTCTGGGGCTATCCTGGAGAGCCGTATGATGCGCTGCTCGAAGGCTTTGAGCGTGGAACCTCCACAGCGACGATCGCGACGATGTTTGATACCCTTCAGGCAGAACTCGCTCCCCTTTCCGCCAACGCTGTTGCCAAAACCCGGGAGCAAAAACCAACCCTTCCCGACGGTCCGTATCCGATTTCCGTTCAGCAGGATTTCAACACACTCGTTGCGGCAGAGATCGGCTTTGATTTTCATGCGGGTCGTATCGATACGACGACCCATCCTTTCTGCACGACCCTCGGACCGAGCGACATCCGCCTTACGACGCGATACGAAAGCCACGATTTCACATCATCCCTCTTCGGTATCATGCACGAGGCCGGCCACGGCATGTATGAACAAGGCCTTCCGGGGGAGGATTTCGGCCTGCCATCCGGCACAGCGGTCTCACTTGGCATCCACGAGTCCCAGTCCAGGCTGTGGGAAAATCAAGTCGGCCGTTCTCCTGAATTTTGGGATAAATTCTACCCGATCGCCCAGGAACATTTCAAACAGCTCAAGGATTTCCCCAAGGAAAAGTTCCTCCAATATATCCATCGCGCGGAATTTTCGCCTATCCGCGTAGAGGCCGACGAGGCGACCTATGATCTTCATATCATCCTTCGCTTTCAAATCGAGCGCATGCTGCTGAACAAGGAGATCAGCGTCGCGCAAGTGCCGGATGTCTGGAACGAGCTCTTCAAGAAATCATTCGGTTTCGCCCCTGCAAACGATGCCTGCGGCTGTCTTCAGGATATCCATTGGTCGATGGGCGGCATCGGCTATTTCCCGACCTATACGCTGGGAAATATCAATGCCGCACAGCTCTTTTCAGCCGCGACCTCCGACCCGGAAATAAGCCACGCAACCTCGGCGGCAAACTACGCGCCTCTGCTAAAATGGCTTCGTGAAAACATTCACGCCCACGGAGGCGTTCACGATCCAGCGGCGTTGATGAAAAAGGCCACCGGCTCTATTCCGGAAACCAGCCATTACCTGAAGCACCTGTCCGCCCGCTATCTCTAAGAGACATCGCAGTTCCCACCGTATAGAACCACTTTACACCATGTTTATCGTAATCGAAGGCATCGACGGCACTGGAAAGTCCACGCAAGCGAAGCGCCTCGCAGAATATCTCGAAGCAAAGGGACAAACCGTGGTGTCATCCTTCGAGCCGACGGACGGCCCCTGGGGCACCTTGCTGAGAAACTCCGCGGAAACTGGCCGACTATCTCCCGAGGAAGAACTGGAGACTTTCATCAAAGACCGCCGGGAACACGTTTCCAAAAAGATAGCTCCCGCGCTGGCCCAGGGAAAAATCGTGATCCTGGACCGGTATTATTTCTCGACCATGGCTTACCAGGGTGCCCGCGGCTTCGACCCAACCGAAATCCGCAAAAAAAACGAAGCTTTTGCTCCGGTTCCGGATCTACTCCTAATCCTGGATCTTGATCTGGATAAAGCGCTTTCGCGGATCGGCGGCCGGGGCGCGGGCACCAATGAATTCGAAAGGCGGGAAAATCTCTCACGCTGTCGCGAAATTTTTCTCTCATTGGCAAGTGAGAGTTTTGTCAGGATAATTGATACCGATAAATCGCCCGATGAGGTGACCGAATCGATCATTGCAGCACTGCCTACATCGACCTGCGGGCAACAATAAGTGAACCCGTAGAATCTTCGATATTGGAACTTTCGCTAGCCGCGCTCAATCTCTCCGCATGAAACGCCGTATCCCTACCATTCTGCTCTGTGCAGCTACGGCGTTACTCGTATGGTTTCTTCTACCAGGCTCTTCCGTCGACAAGGCGATTTTCAAGCTGACCGCACTAACTTTCGCAGAAAAGCCCTATTTCATCACCGGTAGTGGAGCCCATGACGATCCGCATACGCTGCGGGATTTTTCGAGCGCTCAACAGTCAACGCCTGGAACCCGACCGGCGGTGGTTTCCCTGGGAGATGACCCGGATGGTTTTTTCCAGAGTTCTCCACCCTCGCCGATTGATTTCGCGGTTATCCTGAAAAACATCCAAAGACTCGGGCAGGACAGCCCGGCGATTGCAATTCCATTGGCCTGGCAGGCAGCGGATATCATCTCGCTGACCGCATTGGACCAACAGCTGGATAAATTTTCCGCACCTGTGACCTGCGCTCCGCTCTCACGCAATCCCGTTCCGTCACCAATTCCCGCCGCCTTTCGCCGCGCTTCGATTCCCCTTTCGGATGTTAACGGAGACACGGCTTTACTCCCAATTGTAAATCGGGTTTCCCTTCCGGACATTGTATTGGGCAATAAGACGTCACTCGCAGGTTTCACAGCGCTGGAATCGGAGCCCGCGAATGACGTCCCCCATTTATTCGCCCGCTGGGAAGACCGGGTAGTTCTATCATTCCAACTGCTTGCGGCGCTGAATCACTACGGCCTCCAGCCCTCCGGGGTCAAAATCCATCTCGGTGAATTTGTGGAGCTTGGCGATGGCGCTTCCTACCTTCCAATCGATGAATTCGGGCGCTTGTCGATCACCCCACCCACTCTCCGGGAGAGCAAAAGCGTTCCTGCACAAAATCTAATCGATGCTCCCGATGACCTCTTTGCGGGGACAAATTTCCGTCCTATCGTGCTACGCAATGACTTATCCTCCAGCGATGTTTCTTCCATTGCTTTTTCGAAGTCCCTGGTCGGCACTATCGCTTCACTGGCCGATCCACATTTCACCTCTTCATCATACGTTTTCCACCGGTATTCTCCGGCCGTTGAGCTGCTGGCAATGGGATCTCTGCTGTGCCTGATTATTGGAATGGGCAATTATCCCAGATTGGATGGGAAAATCCCTCTCCTCATTCTAATTGGTCTGATTCTACTCTTTCACTTCGCCTTGGTCCCGATCGCAGGCGCGTGGCTGCCCACAATGCCAGCTCTTGCCATGGTCGCCATTGCTGTCCCGCTCACGCGAAATCACCTGTTAGCCATTCCAGCCTCGACTGTTTCCCTCCCTGAACAAAAGAGCGACATGGAAGAATCAAAAGCGGAGGTTCCGCAAATCCGGAAGCCGGCTACTACAGTCCCCGCTCCATCTCAGTCGGAGAACATCACGACAACCCAAGGTTCGGAAAAAATCACAGAGACCGCGCCCGAAAAGCCAGCCGCGCCAAACGCACCAAAGCGCCCCGCCGCGAAGAAGGCTGCCAGAAAGACGGTCAAGAAGGCCGCGAAAAAAGCCACTCCGAAAAGTTCACGAAAAAGATCGAATCGTAAGCCTCGAAAATAAAAAACATCGCCATGAATCCAGCTGAAAAAGCCAACGCACTCATCGAAGCCCTTCCGTATCTTCAAGCATTCCGCTCGAAGACCATTCTCATAAAAATGGGTGGATCCGCGATGGAAGACCCGGAGCTCGTCGCCAATGTGATGCGGGACATCGTCTTTCTTGAGGTAGCAGGCATCAATCCGATCGTCGTTCACGGCGGGGGCAAAGCGATCTCCGCAGCGATGGAAAAAGCCGGGCTTGAGGCCAACTTCATCGGGGGTTTCCGGGTCACCACGGATGCCGCCATCGATATCGTCTCACGCGTGCTTTCCAGTGAGATCAATCCGGGACTGGTCCGCATGATCCGGGATTTCGGAGGGAAAGCGACCGGCATCCCCGGAACAGATGTTTTTCTGGGCGAAAAACTAAAAAATTTCGACTCCGAAGGAAATCCCGTCGATCTCGGTCGCGTCGGTGAGGTCGTAGGTTGCCAGTTGTCAAACATGGACACCGCCCACAAAGCGGGAATTGTCCCGGTGATTTCTCCACTCGCCTCGGAGCTGGGCACAGGCAGACCTCTCAATATCAATGCGGATCTTGCAGCCGCGGCCTTGGCCAAAGAGCTGCGGGTTTCAAAACTCGTTTATCTATCCGATGTCCCCGGCTTGCTTGCCGATCCGAAGGATCCTTCCAGCTTGATCAAATCCATCAATCGAGCCAAGGCCGATGAATTGATCGCCGACGGCACAATTTCGGGCGGAATGATCCCGAAAGTCCGCTCGGCGGTAGATGCGCTCAATGCCGGAGTCCGTAAAGTCCACTTCGTGGATGGCCGCCTGCCCCATGCCCTTCTGTTGGAAATTTTTACCGATGGCGGCATCGGCACAGAAGTCATTCGCTAGCCGATCTTCCGGAAAAGCCCGCATTCACCCCGGAAAACGGAGTCGTTCCCAACAAGGATTGGCTCCGTTTGCGCAAATGCTTTCCTCAATGGAACCAAACTCTTGCCCCCGGCCCCTCTCTCCGCTATCCCCACCCCGTCCATGAACGAGCAAATCGCCACTATCCAGTCCCAAGCCCTCGAACTCATTGCCGCAGCCTCAGACGAGCGCAGTCTCGATGACGCACGCGTCTCCGTTCTCGGAAAAAAAGGCTCCCTCAGCCTCGCCGGTGCGGCGATCAAGGACGTCCCCAAGGAGGAGAAGGCAGCGTTTGGACAATCGCTCAATGCAGCCCGCACGGCGATCACTTCCGCCCTTGAAGAGAAGCAAATCGCTTTGCAGGAAATCGCCGATAGGGCAGCCCTTGCCGGGATCGACCCCACCCTTCCCGGCCGCTCATTACCTACCGGTGCCCTTCATCCACTTACCCAGATACGGGACGAAGCGATTCAAATCCTCCGGCGTATGGGCTTTGCCCTCGCCGATGGTCCGGAGATCGAAGATGAGTATCATTGCTTTGATGCGCTGAATACTCCCGCCGACCACCCGGCCAGGAACGAAAAGGACACCTTTTATTTTAACTCCGGGAAACTCCTGCGCACCCATACTTCCAGCGTGCAAATCCGCACCATGGAGACGGCGGCTCCGCCTATCCGCATTATCGCTCCCGGCTCCGCGTATCGCCGCGATGAAATCGATGCCACACACCTCTCGGTATTCAATCAACTCGAAGGCCTTTATGTGGATACGGATGTCACCTTGCCTGATCTCAAAGGCACTCTCGAATATTTCTTTCGTGAGATGTTTGGCACTTCCACGGAAGTCCGCTTCCGTCCTCATTTCTTTCCTTTCACCGAGCCTTCTTTCGAAATCGACGTGAAGCTCCAGATCAAAGGCCAGGCTCCTCGCTGGATTGAGGTCGCTGGATGCGGCATGGTAGATCCCGCTGTTTTCGAGTCCATCAACGCGACCCGCAAGGACAACGCACTCTGCCCGGAAAGCGTCACAGGCTTTGCCTTCGGAATGGGTCTGGATCGCCTGGCAATGATCCGCTGGGCCATCAAAGATATCCGCCTACTCATCGAAAACGACACCCGTTTTCTCTCCCAGTTCGCATAATCCAGCTTTTACGGATATCCCGCTCACTGAATCTCTTTTCCACTCTGATGAACATTTCACTAAACTGGCTCTCCACCCACCTCGATCTCACCGGAAAATCCATCGACGAAATTTCCGACCTCTTCACCTTTGCCGGTGTTGAAGTCGAAGGCATTGTCTCGAAAGGCATTGTCTCGGAGAAAATCGTGGTCGCGCAGATCAAAGAAGCCGTGCAACACGAGAATGCGGATAAGCTCAAAGTAACCCAGGTCGATGCAGGCGAAGGTCAGCTCCGCCAGATCGTTTGTGGAGCGAAGAATTATCAGGTCGGCGACAAAGTTCCCTGCTGCTTACCCGGCGCGGACCTCGGCGGCTTTGTTATCGGCGAAACCAAGATGCGCGGGGTTGAATCCAAAGGCATGCTTGCAGCTGCGGAAGAGATTGGCCTTCCGAAGGGTGAGGATGGCCTATTGATCCTCCCTGAAGATGCCCCGATCGGGGTGCCTGTGAAGACACTTTTCGACTCCGACACCCTGCTGGAGCTTGAGGTCACCCCGAACCGTCCGGATCTTCTTTCCCATGCGGGCATGGCCCGCGAGCTCGCGACGCTGCTCAAAACACCCCTTCTCACTGAAAAACGTCCGGAGGTCCAAACTGCGGACGCGGAAGAAGATTTCATCAAACTTGAAGCGCCAGATTCCTGCCCGTTTTATTCAGCTACCCGCATCGATGCCGTGGAGGTTACCGAAAGTCCCGAGTGGCTACAAAAACGTCTCACTTCCATTGGTTTGCGTCCGATCAATCACATCGTTGACATCACCAATTTCGTTTTGCACGAGACGGGCCAACCGCTCCACGCGTTCGACGCGGCAAAAGTCACCGGTGCTCTCGTCATCCGGCAGGCGAACGATGGTGAATCATTCAAAGCTCTGGACGAATCAATCCACACTCTCACTCCGGAGGATCTCGTAATCTCCGATGAATCGGGAGCAGTGCTTGCGCTTGCGGGTGTGATGGGTGGCTATGACAGCGGTGTTAGCGAGACCACGACTTCCATCATTCTGGAATCAGCGTATTTCACTCCTTCAACGATCCGCCGCACCTCACGCCGCACAGCGCTTTCTTCGGACTCTGCCTATCGTTTTGAGCGTGGTGCGGATCCTCAGGCGGTGCTCCCCGCGGCGGCGCTTGCCATTGAGCTCATTGCCGCAGCCGCTGGTAAGACCCGGACCATCGGCTCGCTACCGCCGGCACCTGCACCGGTAGCTCTCGATCTGGAAAAACTCCATCGTCTTCTTGGAAACTCTATTTCAACGGAAGCTGCAGAGGAAATTCTGACGCGTCTGGGTCTGTCCAAAAAGAGCGATGGCACGTGGGAGATTCCTTCCTTCCGCGCTGACCTGACCCGCCACATCGATCTCGTCGAGGAAATTGCCCGGGTGCATGGTCTCGCAAATGTCCCTTCCCGCCTCCAGGGAACTTTTGCGGCAACCAGTGAGATCGACGTTGCCTACGACGCTGACATGGTTCTCCGCCGCAGGCTCGCATCCATCGGCCTCTACGAGTGTCAGACGATCAAGCTGATCGCCGAAAATCAACTTCCCGATATTCTTCCACTTCGTCCTCTTCAGGATGGCGATCTCATTCGGGTCAAATCTCCCCTCAGCGAGGATCATTCGATCATGCGCCCAAGCATCGTTCCGGGCTTGGTTGCATCGGCGGAACGTAATGCACGCCAGCAGTCAAAATCCCTCCGCCTTTTTGAGATGGGGCGTGTCTTCCGCAACGCGGGAGGTGGTAAAGCGTGTGATCAGGAAAGTGACAGCCTCGCTTTGCTTGTTTCCGGAAACGTCCAACCATCATCCTGGGCATCAAAAGACCGGGCGGCCGATCTTTATGATGTCAAAGCACTTCTTTCCGCACTTCTCCCGGGCCAAGCCATTTCCCTGAAGCCAAAGGACCGAGAAAATGTTGCTCTTGCCGCCGAAATCAAGGCGGGCGATCAGACTATCGGCGTTTTTGCCCGTCTTCTTCCCAGCCGTGAGCGCGAACTCGATTTTGCGAATCCTGTTTTCGTTGCAGAGCTCGATTTGGGAAAATTGCGGAAGCTTGTTACCGCAAGAATCCAGGTCGAGGATCTCCCGCAGTTTCCGGGATCTTCCCGCGATGCGGCAATGGAGCTGCCTATTGAAACTCCCAATGCGCAAATTGAGGCGATCCTTGCCAAAGCCAAAGAACCTCTGCTGGTTTCTTTCGATTGTTTTGATTTGTTTACCGATCCCAGCGGCCAGAAAATCGCCGCAGATCGTAAATCCATCGCTTACCGTTTCTACTATCGCGATGCGACCCGGACTCTCAAAACAAATGAGATTGATGAGGCTCATAAGCGTGTTCTAGAGCAACTCGGTAAAATCCAGGGCCTCACCTATCGTTGATATTATAGATGTGATATCACTTTCTGTTACCGCCAGGGACATTTTTGATTAGCCAAACCTGAAGTTTCTTCTCACATTACGTGATGTGAAAATAACTTCCGGTATCAGCTACCGTTGCGGGCTCGTTCTTCTGTTTTTGGCAGTCATCCTCGTCATTTGGAAAAAACCAAATTCGGAAGAGAAAACTCTTAGTGAAAGCCGTAGGATCCAGCGCATAGGCTCACAGGATCTCCTGTCTTGGAGCGAGGATTTCCATAAGACCTCCGAGCCCGATAAAGCTGTTTTCATCTCTGATGGCGTTCGGCTCGCCAAGCTGAGAACTGCTGCGTTGGCGGAATTGGCGGCTACCCAGCCGGCATTGGCATTGGGCAAAATGATGACGCTCGATCAGCTTGCGGCTCTGCCTCCCGCTGTCCGGGAAGCTTCCGAGAAACCGTTCAGCGCCATCGGCAGCATTGATTTACTCTGGGAGACGTCGGTCGATGCCAGCGGTTCACTACATTGCAGCCACCGGAATGTCGCGCTGGTTGGCGGAAAATCGCTGACCATTGTCGGTCCGGATTTTGAATCAGCACGGCAGCCAATGACCCAGGTGCCTCTCAACGGGTATCTGCTTGGGGAAGTTCTATTGCTGTCCGATCAAGTGGTAAGGACTGTTTCTGAAGATGAGTTAGAAGCGGTTTCGACCTTTTTTCCAGCATCTGACTCCCTGGATTCCGATCCCCTCACCCACGGCAGGTCCAGTTCTGCAACGACCGCTGTTATCGGCGGGAAGTATTTTCAATTCGAAAGTGATGCGATTCTACAACAGGTCGAAGACAACATCGCCGGCGCCATTGAAACAGCTCAGTCGGGTGGTAATCGTGAAGTGAATCATGGTTTTTCCTGGCTGATGGCAGATTCCGGCATGACCGAAACAACGAGAAGTCTCCAGGCGACTCCGTTCCAAGCCGATGTCATCAACGTTCTTTTTATACGTGCCGATTTCTCCGACCTGCCTGGCGCACCGATTACGAAGGCCAAGCTGGAGACAGATTTGAACGCGGTGAAAAATCACATAGAGCAATATTCCTATGGCAAAGCCTCGTTGAATTTTACCGTTACCCCGGATGTCTATCGACTCGCCTCTACCGCAAGCGCGGTTTCCCTGGCCGGAAATAATGACGCTATAATCACCGAAGCCCGAACCGCCGCCGCAACCGGCGGGTCCGGAATCGCGCCGTATGATTTGAATAACTACAATGTGGTAGCAGTTTATTTCCCTAACCTCAGCAGTCTTCCACAGAGTAAAATCACCTACGGTGGCCTCGCATCAGTTGGAGGCTCGAACCATTGGGTCAATGGTGTTAGTGATTTTGGCAGGGTCTTTGTGATTCTCCACGAGTTCGGCCACAATTACGGTTTGAATCACGCGAATTACTACGATCCCTCACGAACCACTCCGGGGCAATATTTCGATCCTTTGGGGGTAAGTAACGAATACGGAGATATTTACGATACGATGGGCGGCGGGACTGCGGATAAAGGATACTTCAGTCCGTATGCCATGTCCCGGCTGAACTGGATGCCTGGCCAGAACATTGTTCAGCCGGAAGCGAACGGAACGTGGAGAATTCACCGCTTTGACCAAGCTGCGGGCAATACAGGCCAGGTCCGTGCGCTTCGTGTTCCCATGGGTGGCTCACGCTACAACTGGGTCGGCCTCCGGTCTCTCTACGATGAGACAAAAAACCGCGCTTATATCGTGGGAGAAGGGATCTATGAAAATCGTCCCAATCTCATCGACGCCACTCCTGATACGAAATTCCCGGAATCGGAAGACCGCACAGACTCCACCTTACCCGTGGGCTCGTCTTTCTACGATGCCAGCGCGGGTGTTCGTTTTACCAATATGGCCGCCGGTGGCAGCGATCCGGATCTCTGGATTGATATGAAGGTGGAATTTGACAGCAGGCTGGAACTCGATAGCACCAACGTCGTCGTCGATGAAGCAGCCGGGCATGCGCGTCTTGTCGTCAAGCGCAGTTTTGATGTTTCGAAAGCATGTTCCGTTTCATATACGACCACGAACGGCACCGCGGTCTCCGGTTCGGATTTTCATGAAACCAACGGCAAAGTTAGCTGGGCGGCTGGCGATAGCTCGCCGAAGACAATTTTGATCCCGATCCGTCCCGATGCTCTGGAGGAAGGGACCGAAACCTTCAGCCTGGCTCTTTCCGGAGCCAGCAATGCGATCGTCCCGTCATCGTCTGGCACAGCTACCATCAGCATCCTTGATAGGGGAAGCCGGATCACCGGGTTCGATCCCGTATTTTTCGGGACAAGTGTTTATACCGCACTTCCCCTGGCCAACGATCAGGTGTTAATCGGCGGCAATATTTCAAATTTCGGGCTGCAAGGAAATATCGCCCGATTGAATGCCGATGGCTCGGAAGACACTTCTTTCCTGAAAGGAACGGGATTCAACAACGATGTGAGGGTAATTGTGGAACAATCTGACGGAAAGCTACTGGTTGGAGGTTCTTTCACATCCTATAACGGGATCAACTGCAATCGTGTAACCCGCCTCAATGCCAACGGCACGATTGACACAACATTCAACTCTAATCTGGGTTCTGCCGCTACGAGGGAAAACATGAACCCATCGGTGTATGCGCTCGCACTTGAGTCCAATGGGAGCATTTTGATCGGCGGAAATTTCACCTCGTTCAATGGGTCGGCAGCAAATGGAATTGTCCGGAGAACATCCACCGGAACGGCCGGCACGGCCTTAGCTCCGGCATTCAGTTCTCCCACGGTGATCGTTCCCGATATCAGATCCATCCTCGTTGAACAGGACGGAAAGATCATGATTGCCGGCCTATTTTCCCTGGAACAATCATCCGGAACGCTCTTCCGCTTCAGTGTTGCCCGCCTGAATGCCAACGGTTCCAGAGATGCTTCATTCGAACCAGGCGGTGGCGCCCAGGGCCTTGATGATGCAGGAGTCAACGTTGCCCAGAACCGGGCGAACGGCATCTACAGTCTCGTCCGTCAAAGTGATGGAAAATATCTGATCGGTGGCTTTTTCAGAGCCTACAACAACGTAAAGGTCGATCGACTCGCAAGGCTCAATAACAACGGGACGCTTGATACATCGTTCACCCCTCCATTGATTGACAATGTTGTCGAAAGGATCTTCGTGGATATGTCCAATCGGATCTTAATCGGAGGCCGTTTTACCTCGCCTAGCAACCGTATCATTTCCCTGACTTCCACAGGTGCCATTGATTCAAGCTTCCAAATCGACAGTGGCGCGGGAGGATCGATCTACACGATCGCCCAAGACGGGAGTGGTGATATATATCTGGGAGGAAACTTCTTTGACTTCGCTGGTTCGACGAGCAGGCCAATAATCAAGCTGGCAGGCGGAGTGGACTCGTTCAGTCTGTGGAAAAAGCGTTCTTTCACCTCCGCGCAAATCATTGCCGGAAAAACCGGTCCTGAAGAAGATTTCGATAATGACGGAATTTTGAATATCACCGAGATGGCTTTAGGCACTTCTCCCACGCTGGCAACTTCCGCCACCACCTTCGCAGTCGCGTCGGGAAATCTTTCACTCCAGTCGGTTTCGAACTCAAAGTATCTGGAAGCCACGATGCTGCGATCTGCGGAAAACATCGGAGTCTGGTTGGTAGCCCAGTTTAGCAGTGATCTGATCAACTGGAGTCCATCGGTCCCTACCCGTGGCTCAAACGGAATCTACGATGTGGTGGAAAGCAACGGCAGCCGATTCACGGTGAGAGATAAAACCGCCATGAGCAGCACACCACGCTTCGTGCGCTTCCGCGCTATCCTGCCGAACTAACTGCTTGGCAGAAGATCGGGAGCGAAGCTGAAAGGTTCATAAAAAAAGCTCACGCGTATGATATGCGTGAGCTTTTTCATGGAGATTACTTTTAGTATACGACTAGAAACCCTCCGGATAGTTGACCGCCGATGATTGATTTTCATCCTGAGCCTCCTTCTTGGGCTCGACAGGAGTCTCGTCCAGCTTACCGAGATAGGCAGGGAGCTCCACGCCTACGTTCTTGGCAATCTCATGTAATGGAGGAATCGCTCCCGCCATTCCGGAAAGAAAATTTGCTGTGCCGGATTTTCCGTCCGCACCGCTTCCACCATCCCATACAGTGATCTTGTCGATCTTGAGATTGGATATTGCCTGAACCTGCTCACGAACCAGCTGTGGGAGAAGCTCTGTCACGAGCATTTGCTGGGCTCCGGCAGGCCCCATGCATGCCTTGATGAGATCATCAAAGCCTCTCGCTTTTGCTTCCAGAACCGCTCGCGCGCCTTCAGCTTCCGCCAAGAGCTTCGCTCTCAAACCGCTGGCCTCCGCATCCTTAACAAAAATGATACCGTCTGCTTCCGCTTGTTTCTCCGCACGGACAGCGTCCGCCTTACCCTGTTGGATCCTGCGCACACGCTCCGCTTCAGCATCCGCTTCCACGATCTGACGCTCTTTCGCGACCTGTGCGGGAACCACGATATCCGCATACTGACTCGCTTTATCACGCTCCGCACGCTGGCGCTCCGCCGCTTGCTCTGAAACGTAAGCTTCTTCCAGCACTTTCGCTTCTGCCACTTTCTCGGCGGCTGTCGCGTGTCTTTCAGCTTCCGCTTGGGCACTCCGGCGCTTGGCATCGGAATTGGCAATCTCCACCAACGCTGAGTTCTCGCCCATCGTGGCCTCCGCATTTGCCCCGGCCACGCTTACGCGTTTGTCCCGCTGCATCGCCGCCGCCCCGATTTCTCCGTCGCGGTCCGCCATCGCCACTTTCACTTTCGCTTCGGCAATCGCCTTGGATGCTGCCTCTTGCCCAAGTGCATCGATATATCCGGAAGCATCCGTGATGTCCTGGACGTTGACGTTAATGAGCCGGAGCCCGACCTTTTTAAGCTCCACCTCCACACCCATGGAGATATTTGCAATCAGCTTGTCACGATCCGCATTGATTTCCTCAATATCCATCGTCGCGATAACCACCCGCATCTGGCCGAAAATGATATCCTTCGCCAGCTCTTTCACATGCTCCATGTTGAGCCCGAGCATACGTTCCGCGGCGTTTTCCATCACACCCGGTTCTGTGGAAATGCCGACGGTGAATGTGGAAGGCGTGTTAACACGGATGTTTTGTTTGGAAAGCGCACCTTCCAAACGGATATCGATCGGAAGCGGCGTAAGATCCAAATATTGGTAATCCTGGATCACCGGCCATACAAATGCTGCACCACCATGGTGGCAGTGCGCCGATTTCCCCCCGCCCACCTTACCATATACGACGAGAATTTTATCCGAAGGACAGCGTTTGTAACGCATCGCAATCGAAGCGACGGTGAAAAACAAAACGGCAACGATTGCGACTAATGCGATGATTGGACCCATATATTTTTTTTGTTGGTTTTTACGTAAGGAGAATGGCTTCAGAGATTTTCGACAAGCAATACTGTGGGACCGACGGTGCCGATTACTTTGACCTTTGTCCCGGGTGAAAGGGACGTCTCTCCCTTTTGCAATGCCTGGGCCGTCACCAGCCGCCCCTGAATTAAAGTTTCTATCTGTCCTCCATTTCCCATCGACGGAGGAATTGTGACGTAAACCGTCGCTGTCTGGCCGATCGCGTTCGCATAATTCAGCGTCCCGCTGGATTGCAATTTCATGAAGCTTCTCATCATCATGAAAATTGCTCCCATCATAGCTACGCCGACAGTTCCCGAGATCAGCAAAGTTATCGGCAGCCCTAATCCTTGTTCTGTACAAATAACGCCCGTCCACCCAAAACCGACAAAAAACGCAGTCACACCACGCACGGAGAAGATACTCAATCCGGAATCGTGATCCCCGAGTTCGAAGTCTCCCACATCGAGGTCGCTATCCACACCCAGCACGGTAGACATAATCATCTGTATAATTAATACAGAGATGGCTATGATACCGATTCCATAAAAGATCTGGAGGTTAAAGTTCAGTTCCTGCCACCAAGTATTTAGGAAGTCTGTCATTCGTTCTCAATCTGTGAATCACCCAAGAATATTGCAAGATTTACTTACCGGATCATTCGTAACGGCAGGCCCTGAAACCTGGGGAATCTCCGATCTCCCGTTCATTGTAGCGTTCAGAGCAGGCGGATGATCTGGCAAAATTGCGAACATCTTTTACGGTTTCACACCTATCGCTTTCACCATTTAATCCGGCTGCTTAAAAAAACAGCCACGATCATGAAATACGAAATCCTCCGACTCTTTTCCGCAAGCACATTGCTTGTTTGCTCAGCATCAGCCGCATCCATCATCACTGATGGTGATTTCTCCAGCAACACTATCGATGGAGGCGACAATTTCCTCGCATTCTCTCAGATCGATGGAGGCTGGGTCGCCAAAAACGGCTGGAATACCAGCTCTGGCGCAGCAGTTAACGTAAATGGATGGCAAGGTGGCGAATATGGTGGCCTCTCACAAGTTGTCTCCGTATCAGGACTTACCGGCACGGCTCTGCAACTCAGCCTGAATTTCACACCTCCTGCCACTGTGTCCGACCCTGTATCACTTCAGCTAACTTACCAGATCATCGGCTGGACGTTGAACACCAGCGGTGTGCTTCCCACTGATCCTGCAACAGCCCAGGTTTTCAAAGGACAGAACTATCCATCATTTACCATCGGAAACATGGGCGGCTTTGCAAAATGGGATGACCTTCTAATCGCTGGCAATCAAGCGGCCGCAGGCGAATTCAGTGCTTCCGCCGGAACTTTCACCGGAGTCGCAGGGGAAACAGGCTCATTCAGTATCACGACTCCTGAGTTGGATCTCAGCAGCTATGATTACATCGGTATCCGTTTGGCAACGGTATCGAGAGGGAGCTCTGTGGATGTGATCCAATGACGGATCCAGGCAGTATCATTGATAATCTGTCCCTGACCGCAGTCCCGGAGCCAAGCGCCTTGGGACTATTGTGCTTGAGTGCTATCGCGCTGCTCCGTCGCCGCCGTAGCTAGGGAGACGCGAAAAACTAACATCAGTTTTCCAAAAGGCCTTTCCGCATTCTTCGTGGAAAGGCTTTTTCATTGGTGGCTGGCCACCTGTAAGAGCTTTCTCCAAATGGTGAAAACTTCGTTGGACGAGCCTCGATAACCCAGTCAGATTGCCACGGCAAAGCTACCGTGCCAAAACTTCGATGTCTGTATCCTTATCGAACTCTTTTCCAGAAAACTTCCGTGCCCCCAAGTTCCAATAGATTCCGGCAGATTGCATTAATCGCAGGGATTCTATTGATCGCGATGAATCTGCGCCCCGCAATCACGGCCATCTCACCCTTGGCTGAGCGAATGTATGCCGATGGTCTGAGCCGTCAGCTCATTGGGAGTCTCACTGCCATCCCACTCCTCCTATTCAGCCTGGTGGGTTTCTGGGCCGGATGGATCGGACAACGGATAGGCTTTGCCCGGGCTTTGGGCCTCGGGATGGCTCTCCTCGCTTTCGGTTGTGCGGCAAGATCATTTACAGGCGATTTCTCAGCAATATCCCGGATTTTGGGAACCGTCTTTATTGGCTCGGGGATTGCATTGGGGAATGTGCTCCTGCCCGGACTCGTGAAAAGCCGCTTTCCACAGCATATGGGAGTTTTGACGAGTCTTTATGCCACGGGAATGAATCTCGGCGCGGCCCTTGGTATCGCTCTCGCTGTGCCGATGGCAAATTCCCTGCCGGGCGGCTGGAATGCCTCGCTCGGCATGTGGGGAGTTGCCGCCTTTTCAATGCTGATTCTATGGGCGCCGCAAATGTTCACGGCACCACAGCAACAATCCCGGAGGATTGGGCATCCTCTGGCTGGCGTGATGATTGTGGCCCGTAAAAGGCGGGCCTGGCATGTGACGATATTTATGGGGCTTCAGTCTGCAATCTACTATTCCACGGTGGCCTGGCTGCCGACGATGCTTCAAAGCCGGGGAATGGCGGAAGAATTGGCAGCTGGATGGGTATCCGCTCTGCAGATCACCGGCTGTGTGGCGAGTCTTGTTATACCGATGCTAGCCGTGGCCTGACCCCAGAAAATCGGACAGCTCCTTTTTAGAGTTCTTGTGGTAAAACCAC
>NZ_JBHUIT010000029.1:0-5349 GCF_042683045.1 Luteolibacter algae
AGTCTGTCTCGTCAGAAAACAGACGGATGATAGGGCAGGCACTCGTTGATTATCTGGCTAACGTCTCAGGAATGGAGCGCCGGAAAGCGCCCCCGAATTAAATCAGATGGCTTCATCGGCGTCGCCATCTCCGACTTGTTCTCCTCTTTCTGTTCTTCGGTTCCTGCTGGGTTACTCATACAACTACGGCTTCATGGTGGGTTCCCGCCCGCACATGGAATCCAGTGAACAGGTTGGTATGGCGTGCAAAATGGCGCGAAGTGACCGTGACGGTGGTCTCATGGTTCGTCGTATCCTCCAGGAACGTGAATTACTCGCATTATTGCGTCTAGGATCTCCGCAAACGCATACTGGTGATCCCGAACCCCCTTCAGCCCATCGTCCGCAATCTCACGAATGTAGTGAAGATTGCTCTTCGAGTAGTCCAATCCCGGATCACCTTGTGGATCAATCTCATCGTGCATCAGATCCGCAAGCTGCCGAACTCCCCGGAGTAGTTCTGTGCGTATGTGGTCATTGTGAGCTTCATGGGAAGACGGAGTGGAAACCACCCGGATTAGTGAGAGCAATGGACGAAAGTCTGAGATCATGGGGAGACGTGGAACTGCTGAAGTTTTTTCTTGGAGAACGTCATAGCTGACCCACACCCTGCCGAGAGCGCACGTCCGACTGCGCTATAAAAGGTTGAGTGGCCATGGCACTTTCAACTCAAGGCGGGCAGGGTGTTGGTGTCCAGCGCCTTGTTCGGCTTGGTTGATTCCCCTAGCATCTCCGCAACGGCAAGACCAATTGCTCGCCCCAAGAGAGGTGGGACCGCGTTGCCAATCTGCTTCACAATCTGTGACCGCGTTCCACGGAACTCAAAATCGTCATCGAATGATTGCAAGCGCGCTCCCTCGCGAGGCGTCAAAGCTCGATCAGCCACTGGATGGATACAGCGATTCGATGCAGGATGCACGAAGTTCACGGTGATTGTTACGCTCGGTTCGTCCGCCGCAAGACGCGAATAGCAAGAACTGAATCCCGAAGAGATTAGGTGCTTTGGGATGTAGGAGATATTCGGGCCTGAGTGCTTGATGATCTCAAGCATCTTCGGCGTGTGGCGTGTGCTGTCGTGCAGCTTCAGGCTCCGACGGCGTGAACGCCGTGCTCGCTGGTAGGCATTCTCTGCCGGGCGATCATACTCAGTCCCCTCCTCTCCGGATTCGATTCGCGGTAAATCTCCAATGGCATCCATCACACTCAGTGCCTGCGGTAGTTGGTGCCCACGGCTGAAAAGCGGTAGCTCATCCGGAAGGTGCATGCGGCTCTTATTCCGGTGTCCGATAGTTGAACCATTGCAGGTGTGGGTATGCGAAGGGAATACGATCCCAATGCCGCGCTCTGCACCAATCAGGATGAGTCGCTCACGCTTCTGTGGCACACCAAAGTGTGCCGAGTTGAGAATCCGCCACTCGCAGTGGTATCCAGCCGACGCAAAGCACTCCTCAATCTGTTCGATCGTTTCACCATTATTGTGTGTTGCGAGACCGACGACGTTCTCCATCACGAATACAGGCGGACGGAAGTAGTTCACGAAATTGGCGTATTGCTCGAAAAGCGTGTTGCGAGGGTCATCCTCATCGCTGGATCGAAAGGGCCGGATGGATGAAAAACCTTGGCATGGGGGGCCGCCGATCAACACACCAAGCTTACCTCTCCTGATGCCGGTCAGCCTCTCAATATCTGAGCACGAGACGGTGCGAATGTCCTGCTTGAGCGTTCGCGCGTCCGGGTGGTTGGCCTCAAAGGTAGCCAAGCTGTCCTTAAGAATGTCAATGCCAAGCGCCGTTCGGAACTGGTCACGGCAAGCGGCCTCGAAGCCAGCGGAGAAGCCGCCGGTGCCACAGAATAGGTCGAATACGGAATGCACGGTGGAGACTATTGTCACGGTGACAGCGAGGTGTCAAGCGTGACAATAGTCTCAGATGTCCGATCCATCTGCCGACAAGATTCTACAAGCCCTCGTGAAGGTTCTCCGGGTCGAGAGGGAGGCCAAAGGCCTGAACTACGAGGAACTAGGGGCTGTCACTGGACTCCATCGAACCACGCTAGGGTTGTATGAACGTGGTGAGAGGTGTCCGACAATCGAGGCGGCCCTCCAGATCGCGGAAGCGCTTAGCATGCCGCTCTCATCGCTAATCAGAAAGGCCGAGGAATCTGCCGAGTCTGGGCGCGTCAGCGAGGAGTTCATCACTCGTCGGGAGGTGCCCCTTGGGAACTTCCGAAACGGCTCCGAACTTCGGAGCTGCCTTGGTCTGTCCCCCGATGCCGTTAGAGCTGCGATTCTGGACTGCTACAACACGTTGGATACGATCGATCAACAATTGGTCGCCCACGGCGCGGAGCCAATGGCTCGACTCGTGGAATTAGCCAACCTGTCATCAATGATTGGCAACCTTCTCGGGGCTGGTCTAGCGTCGGCCTCAAACGGTCTCTATCGAAGGAATAGACCACACGCCTATCCTGACCTGATCCCTCAAAATTCCGACTACGACGACCTGGAGATCAAGGTGGCTCTGGAAAAGAATAAGCCGAAAGGACATCTTCCAAAGGCTGGGAACTACATCACATTCCGCTACGTTCTCTGCAATGATTCGGGCGAGTTCATCTCCGGCAAGGAGAACCGCGGG
Source organism: Luteolibacter algae (assembly GCF_042683045.1). NCBI lineage: Bacteria > Pseudomonadati > Verrucomicrobiota > Verrucomicrobiia > Verrucomicrobiales > Verrucomicrobiaceae > Luteolibacter > Luteolibacter algae. The sequence goes on from NZ_JBHUIT010000029.1 coordinate 2,673, forward strand.
CTTCGTGTCTTCATCTGGGAGGTGAAGGTGGGGCGAATTAGAGAGTCCGACTTCGACTTGAGCAATACCGAGGGGGATTCTGGAAAAACGGCAGTAATCAAGACAGCGGTGTTCAACGCTATGCCTTTGATTTACTTCGATCCCGACTTGCTCCCGTATGCGCGTCGACAGGACCGTCGCTATCCGGGGTTCAATTAATTGCCGAACGTCTCAGGAATGGAGCGCCGGAAAGCGCCCCCGAATTAAATCAGATGGCTTCATCGGCGTCGCCATCTCCAACTTGTTCGTTGTCTTCATCCCGAAGCGCCTTGAAACCAACGCCTATAACCGACACATTCAACGCTTGGTGGCTCACAGGGGAGTTCCACAAGTTCATGGATGCTCTTGGTATCAAGGACGCTGCTGAAGTCGCCTTCTGGGCGGGGCGGGCATCCATCCTCAAGCCTTCAGACGAATGGCTATCAAGTTGCACCGGGCATCCTCGACACGCTCCTGAATGCTGCGATGGTCAGACCCCTGCCGAAGAGCAATCTTCAGAATCGAGTCGCGGAACAGACTCACCTTCTCCTGCAAGTAACCACTGAACTCATGGAACTCCGGATCACTCAGAATGTCGTCGAACCGACACGCGAAGGTCTCCATCGCGGCCAAAGTGATGGTGTCAGAAGTGCTCCCGTCGAGTGCAAGGGACGTGAGTAGCTTCTCCAATAGGTCTGTGTATTCTTTAATCATAATTTTTATTTAGTCATGTCTTCAAATTCTCTTAACGAACGTCTCAGGAATGGAGCGCCGGAAAGTGCGCCCGAATTAAATCAGACGGCTTCACCGGCGTCGCCATCTCCGCCTTGTTCGTTGTCCCCATTGTCTGATGTGGATGACCCGATGGTGCCTGTGCCACGTGACCTGTGGATTGAGTTCGGACTCGCGAAACCCCGAAATGAAACCTCGGAGGAGCAGCAGAAACGCTCCGAAGAACACGCCGCGTGGCTTGAAAACTTCAAACGGACGAACCCACATTGGGAAAGCGTGCTGGAGGGTGCCAAAGCTAACCCCCTCTCGATGAGTATTCGCAAATCAGATCCGCGATGGAAGGGTCATGGTGTGGACGTAGATGCTGTATATCTTCACGCTCTAGCGCAAACCCGTCACCCCCTCCAGTCAAGCTTCCCAGTCTCACAAGCAACCGTTCCGGGTTGTCGGGATGAGTCGATACCGAGATTCGTCCACGAAACTCCCGATCCGTGTCGTGTGTTCTGCTCCGATGATATGTCTTCAGGTAAAGTGTCTTCCCGGCGTAGCCCTGAACTGTCTCAGAGCCCCGAATAGCTGTTAAATCTTCATTCATAAAATATCATGTCTTCAAATTTTCTTAACGAACGTCATAGCAATGGCGGCGCCGGCTTGCACGCCCAAAATTGATCAGACGGCTTCCTCGGCGTCGCCATCTGCGCCTTGTTGTGTTTCTTCATTTCGGGTGGTGTTGTCGGACGGCAAAAAGACTGTGTACGACCTTGTGCATGAGGCGGATCTAGAATCAGCCATCACATCGGCTCGCAAGAGGAATCCGGGGATGCAGGTTCTGTTGGGCAAGCCAGAGAACTGTGTCCAGATGCGTCCAAATCCACAAGTATGGTGCCAAGATAACGATACTCTTCGCCGGATACACGCTTCATCGACTCAGGGGGACAAATGTAATCAATCTAATGCGCTCCTCCTACAAATGGCTCCCCGGGTGGAAGCAAATGACGACCAATCATGAAAAGCGCATCACCATCTTCCTCGCGGAAATACGCAGTGCAAATAACCTGTAAATGCTCGCCTTGCCACTTAACTGCGACAAGTGCCTTGTATCTCACGTGGTCATCAAAGTCTTCGATCATCGAGGGAAATTTCTTACACAACGTTATAGGAATGGCGGCGCCGGGGCAAAGCTCCAAATTTAATCAGACGGCTTCCTCGGCGTCGCCATCTCCGACTTGTTCGCCTTGTTTTTGACTTCACACAAGCTCGATCTTCTTATGCGCCATTATCTCAGAGTGTTCCTTGCTCCCATATATCTTGGCCAACTTATGACGCACTTCGTCCCGGTCTGCGGAGCGCATTTCGCGCGAAAGGTAAGCTAACGCAAAAGCGTCATCATCGGGCGTCTCTTCGTTAATAGTCCAAGTCAGCCCACATCTCATCGGACAATTCGGCCAGCGAGCTATCCACTTCCAATATTCGTATTCCTTGCCGTTAGCCTTCCTCCGGACTGATCGAGTTAGGAAGACTCCGACGACTCCAGAACGATTAAGTCTAGTCATTCGCCCTACCTCGTTCATTCGAGAAGGAGGCAGGATCTTCTTCTGTTCCTTGATCCACTTGCTGCCCTCAACCTCCGCAGATTCCCACGAACCGTACTCCTTGAGAGAGAAATTCTTCTGATGCATGGTGCATTGTCGCATGATGCGAGCCATGACGCAGCCTTCTACGGTGTTTCGGGTAAGATGCATATTTCTTTGGCGAACGTTATAGGAATGGCGGCGCCGGTGTAAAGCTCCAAATTCATCTGACAGCTTCAACGGCGTCGCCATCTCCGCCTTGTTCTGCCGGTCTTCCTTCTTGTAATCTAACTGCCCGATTCATCTGTTTCAGTTGGTTGAGCATATTTGAAACCGATAATCTGTGAAAAACATGC
>NZ_JBHUIT010000030.1:0-1559 GCF_042683045.1 Luteolibacter algae
ACCGTTGGTTGGGGTCGCAACGTCTAATGTCGTCGTCCATGGGGTTCAATTTCTTGGGCTATCGTCATAGGAATGCGGCTCCGCGAGGATGCTGAACCAAATCAGAAAGCTTCAACGGAGTCCGCATCTCCGTCTTGTTAGGCTCTTACGAATAAACCAATAACGCCCGAATCAATATGAAATTTCAATTTCGAAACGACTACCCAGCAAATAGCACGCGCTTCTTAATTCCGACCATTGCTCTACGTGGATTCAGTGGACACCCGAGAGAGCTGACGCTGGTATGGTGGACGTGGAAGCTCGTCATTTTTTTCTGCCTAACGCCGAGTCTAGGCACGCCGATAATGGAGGCTGAAATCAATTTCACGGATGGACGGCGTTGCCTACGACGCCGTCCATCCTCTTCCGAAAAATCCCAAAACCCCAACCAAATCAAAAAATGTATATCGACGAAGAACTCTGTGAATCCTTCGGGCTAGATCCGAAGCGTGTAAAATCAATCGCCTCTCGGCTAAGTAAGGCTGCGAAGGAAGCGGAAGAGCTAGGGCTGACAGTCTTCGGCGGATCGGGGAGTGGAAACCTCCGATTCAACGATGCTGATATGCAAGGACCAGGACACTCGGAAGTCGCAACACTTGACGGCTGCTTCGACGGTGGGAGTGGTGGCGATATTTATTAGATGAACGTTATAGGAATGGCGCGCCGGTGTAAAGCTCCAAATTCATCTGACAGCTTCAACGGCGTCGCCATCTCCGCCTTGTTCGCCAAGTTTTGGCGTCTGACGGCCGCGAACCACCGAAAGCCAGAAGCACCGAGCCGAAACCCAAGCCAATGCCCGGGAAGTATGAAGCGGACATCAATCTATGAGACATAAAGCCAAGCACTCAGTTCGAGCCAATGCCCGAGAAGAACGCGGCTCGCTACATCTTGCGGACGACAACCCAAGCACGCAAGCCAAGCCGATTCGGAAACCATCTCAATTTTGTAGCGAACGTCAAAGCACACCAACCGCCTGACGGCAGCCGCGCGTTGACTCGGGGTTTAGGGTTCTAATCATCTGGAAAATTCGACTCGGAGCGGGTCAGGCGGTTGGGTGCTGCGCCTTGTTCGCTTTTAGTTTCTCATTGGGCGATTGATCGCGGACAAAGTGATTGAAACACTCGGTGCATATCCACCCGTTCGTCTCGTTCCGGTAGCCCACGCCATCAGCGGCATCGTTGCTCTCACGAAGCGTCCACCAGCAAATCTCGCAGTGGTCATGAGTCCATCCATCCTTAACCAGACCGATCTTGTCTGGATCAAACTTCTGCCCGCGATACTGGCTGACTGTGCCGCTCTTCTGGACGAGCGCTGCGGTCGGCTTCCAAGTCTCGCAATGCCAAGTCTGGGTTAGGCACCACTCGACTGCTTCCGCAATATCCTTCGTCTTCCACTCCGAACCATGGATCAAGACGGTCGGTTCCTCGCTGGATGGGGATGCGGGCATTTTTCTAGCGAACGTCATAGCACACCAACCGCCTGACGGCAGCCGCGCTTTGACTGTGGGTTGAGGTTTGTAA